>JAIXZV010000027.1 GCA_027489365.1 Sphingomonadales bacterium | reverse complement strand
GTCGGTGGGATCGTAGAGTTCGACGCTGTCGAGTACGCCCTGGACCCCGATGCCGCCGACCAGCAGCACGCTGCCGTCGCTCAGCACCGTCGCGCTGTGGCCCATGCGGGCGGGGATCAAGGCCGATCCGGTGGGGAGCGTCGCCGGATCGGGGGCGAGTTCGACCTCGGTCACCTGACCCGACATGCCGAATTCGGAGATATTCTGGCGCGAGACCGCCTCGATCACGCCCAAAGTCTTCTGCTCGGGCGTTTCCAGCAGGAACTGGCTGCCCGGAAGCACTTTCGAATAGACCGCCTGCAGGTCGAGGTCGTTCATGTCGATCGCATAGCCGGGCCATTCGGAAAATTCGGACGGCACCATCCCGGTCGGCGTATTGGCGCGCTGCACGGCTGCCGACTGCGACGACCAGCTTGGCGCGTTATAGCCGAACAGGCGGCAGGTCAGATCGAAGGCGTACAGTTCCAGCCCGTGCGCTTCGTTGCGCGGCAGCGGGTCGGTCGCGCCGCTTGCCGCCCATTGCTCGGCAATCGGCCCGCCGATGCCGACGGTGGTGGTGGAGAGCACATGGTTTTCGGCGACCGAAAACACCGTCAGCCGCGCCCATTGCACCGGAGCGGGGCTGACCCGCTTGTAGAGCAGGAAGTCGCCGACCTGCAGGCCGAGCCCGGTGCCGGCGAGCAGCAATTCGGTGGCGTCATCCTCCACCCACGCGGGGCGGGTCTGTTGCGGTGTCAACTGATTGAGCGCGGGGACGGCGGTGAGCTGGGCAGCGGTTTCGAACACCGCCGCCGCGGCGAGTGCCGCGGCGTTGGCGGCACCCGAAGCATTTGCCGCCGCCGCCGCGCCGTTTTGCCCCGCCGCCGCCGTCGACCCGCCGCTGCCGGTCGCCGCCGGACCGCCGGTCGCGTTGGCCGATGCACCCCGCGAGGCGGGCGGCGTGGCCTGCACCACCGACCCCTGCGGCACGATGACCGGATCGCCGGGCTGGGCGAAGACGGCGATCTCCGCCGTCGCGCCGACATAGGTGCCGGGGCTTTCGCCGAGCCCGCGACCGATCAGCGCCAGGCTGCGATATTCGAGCGCGGTCGACAGATAGCCTTCGTTGAGCACGCGGTCCTGGTAGAAAGACAGGATATCGGCGACTTCGGCAAAGGCATCGACCAGCGCCAGGGTGGGATCGGTCGGCACGTTGAGGTTGAGCCGCGCCAGCGGCTGCGACACCGCATGACCGCCGCTGTTGACCGTCACGCGCGGGATCAGCGCGAGCATCTCCTGTTTGAAACTGGCATAGTCGCCCAGCCGCGCCGAAATCTCGGTGGTGGGGCGTTTGGTGCTCATTGCGCCACCGCCACATACAGGCGGACGATGCCGAGTTCGGGCCGGAACCGATCGTTTTCGGCGCGCGCGCGTTCGGTGGGAGCGATGGCGATGCGGCCCGCCGCGATGTTGGCCGCGGTCGTGTCGCCGCCGCCTACGGTGCGAAAGACGACGCGCGGGTCCATCAGCGGATCACTGACGACGAAGCGCACCGTCGTATCGGCGCCAAGCAGCGCGAGCAGATCGGCGAGCACGACCGCGCGGCCGAGCGGCCAGCGCGCGGGATGAAAATGCGCCGGCCCGCCGTTGCTTTTCGCGCCGGCCCCGATCTGCTGCAGCAGCCGCTCGCGTGTGGCGGCAATGTTGGTGCCCGCCTCGCAATAGACGATCAGCGCGATGTCGACCGGCACGTCCACGCCCTGTTCGATCGTCGGCGCAGCGCCGAGCACGGCATGGTTCATCAGCCGCGCGCGGGCGACCGGATAGCTCGTGCCGGCCGGGATCGTGTCGACGGTCGCGATACCGACGGTGCAGGGTGCGAAACCGTCGTCGCCGGTCCGCGCTCTGACCTCTGTGACGAGCGGATCGGCGTGACCGATCCGTTCCCAGTCGCTCGGTTCGATGCCCCGCACGTTGGTGCGGAAGCTGGTGGCCGAAAACAGCCGGATGCTCTCGTTGCGTTCGGGATAGGCCGGTGTCGCCGGAAGCGGATTGGTCACATAGCTGATCAGCGATGGCGAGCCGACGATCTGGACGAGCGCGTTGGCGCGCACCCGCCCGCTCTGGCCGTTGCCGACGCGGACGGTGGCGGTGAAGACGGTGTTCGGCACCGGTGCCGCGCCCAGCACGCCATCGCCAAAGCGCAGGAAAAGATGACGCCGGTCGCCGCCATAGCCATCTTCGGGGGCGGCAGCGAAAGCGCGGCTGGCGGCAGGACTGGACATCAGATCCTGCTGTGCGCTCCAGATGTCCGCGACTTGCGCCATGCCGGGGCGCACCCCGGCCATGCGGATGGACAGCGTCGCCTGGGTCGGATCGGGCGTCAGGCTGGCGGTGGCGGAGGGCACCATCAACGCCGACACGGTGACGTCCTGCGATCCATCGAACCCCGCGTCGAAAACAGGCGGCGGGCTGGCCGAGATCGGATCCTCGACCTCGATCATCGGGCGATAGGCGCGTCCGCTGGGAACGGTGGCGGGAACCGGTGTTGCGGCGATCGTGCGGCCATGATCCGCGAGGCCGACATTGCCGTACAGCTGCACCATGCCCGGCTGGTTCTGCGCCGCGACGGTCATCGGGCGGGTCAGCGCATCCTCGGGATGCCAGGTGACGATGGTGGCATAGGGGTTGTCGTTGCTGTCGGTCAGAAATTCGAGCTTGAGCACGCGCACCACTTGCGCGCCGAACGGTTGCGCGACGCCCGCTGGCGCGCTGGTCTGGACGAAGGCGAGCAACTGACCGGGGACCAGCCCGGTCTGGGTGCTGTTCAACTGCGCCTGGATCGTGCCCGGCGCCAGCGTATAGGCGGTCGAGCGCGCCAGCGGGAACGCCAGATTGTTGCGCAGCAAAGCGACCGGCAGATCCTCGATCGTTTCGAAGACGGTGGTGGCGGGCGACAGCGCCTGACCGGCGGGGAGGTTCATCGCCAATTGTCCCGGCTGTTGCGTGACGACCTGCAATCCCGCCGCGATGACGCCGTTATTCGTGACGGTGAAGACCAAGGCGGTGCGGGCGCTGCACCCGTCATTCACGCCATAATCCCGCAGCCGCGCATGACGCCGCAGCGACAGGCGGTGGCGCGCGGTCGGCAGATAGGATTCGGTGCCCGCCGCGTCCTGACGAAAGGACAGATGATCGCCAGCGTAAGCGAGCGCTTCGATGATCGTGGTCATCGGATCGGCCGGATGATCGAGCGCCCAGGCCGAATCGTCGCGCACGATCTGCGACACGCGCGAGCGCATCAGGGTGGTGAAGGCGGCATAGTCGCGGCCGAGGTAATTGATCGGTGCGCTGCCCGGTGGCGCTTGTGCCTGCGTCACCGGGGTCGCGAGATTGGCGGAGGATTCGGGGGCGAACCACATCGAATGGTCGCCGACGGTCAGGCGGTAGGCGGGCGCGTCGGCCTCCGGATCGGTGGGGCGCGGGATCGCCTCGATCTGGAGCAGCGCAGGATCGGCATCGACCACGTGGATGCCGGCGATGCGCACGGTGGTGCCGAACAGATCGGAAATTTGGACCGGCGGGAGTTGCGGCGCGGTCATCGCTGCCGCGTCGTCGAGCGGTTCCAGCGGAGCGGGCAATCGGACGACCAGGCGGAGCGACCCAGCCCCCTGGACCGAACGCAGCACGATCGCCGGATCGCCCACGGCCATCGCTCAATATCCCGGAATCGAGGCGGAGGCGGTGCCGGTGCCGCTGCTCTGGGGCGTGCTGCTATACCCCGGCAGGGGCATGGTGACCGACGCGCTGCCCGCACTTTGGCTGTGGGTGACGAAATAGGTGAGATCGACCGTCACGGTCTCGTCGCCCAGCGTCACGCTGAGCGTGTTGATCGCAATCGCATCCCCCAGGAATTGCAGCAGCTTGCTGCGCACCAAGGTTTCCGCAGCACTGGCCAAGGCCGGGTCCATCCCCGAGAAGATGAGTTGGCGCAGACCGGCGCCGAACGTCGGGCGATTGACGCGCTCACCCGGATTGGTTTCGAGCACCAGCAGGATCAGATTCTGAATATAAAGCGAGATATCGGTCGTGGCGGTCTGCCCCGACATGTCGATCTGATACGGAAAGCTAAGGTACCCTGTCATCGATCGGGTTAATCCTTGGGATATCGGCAGAGAGTGCCAATGATCGTTCGATACTGCAAATTGCGTTTCCCCGAATTACAAGACAGTGAGCGCGCCTTCATTGATCGTGACTTCGGGTTCGACGCCGTTGACCATTGCCGAGCCGTGCGCGATCGTGAAGCCTTCCATCGTGACCGCCAGCGTGCCCGGTTCGGCGAGGATGTTGACGCCCGATTCGTTCATCGTGATGCGGATTTCGGCGAGGCTGATCGTGACGCCGGTGCTCGATCCGCTGACCACGACGGGGACCGCGACGGCGGGGTCGATCACCGTCAGGGTGAAGCCGCCTTCGCCGGGCAGATCGTTGAACAGCAGCTTGCCGGAGGTGGTCTGGATCATCCGCATCGTCGGCAATTCGGCCTCGACCGGGCGTTCGCCCTCGCGCCAATAGCAGCCGGCCCAGATCGGATAATCCACGTCGCCGCCTTCGAATTCCACCCACAGCGCCGCGCCGATCGGCGGCATCATGTAGAAACCGACCTGCATCCCGGCATAGGGCACGCATGGCATCGCCCACGCCGTCATCACTTCGCCCAGCACCATCGGCACGGCGACCTGCAGGCGGCCGAGCATCAACGGGTCCTCGTTGTCGACGACGATGCCGCGATATTTGCCCCAGAACTGTTTCATCGCCGCAACTCCCCATCGCTTATGGCACCACGAGCGGCAGCAATGGCTCGGTGCCGTCGCGCGCCAGTTTGAAGGTCTGGGTGTAGCGGTTTCGCTGGAGCTTGTGATGCACCTGTTGCACGCTCCAATTGCCGTCGAACGTCATGCCCGCGCCGCGCACCCCGACCAACCCGCCGGCGCGCAGGATCGACCCGTATTTCTCGACATCGAGCTCGCCCTCGGCCCGGGCCACGCCGGTCGAGGATTGGTTCACGCGCCCTTGCGCAAACCCCATCGCGCGGATTTCGTCGAAGCCGTCCGATCCGGTTGGCAAGCGGCTGCCCAGCAGTGCCGACGCCGGAAACGGGCTCTTCAGCGCGAGTGGCGGGAGCAGGGTCGGCTCGAGCGCGAGGATCGGCAGCGCGGGCGTCGCTTCGGTCGGGCCGGGGATCAGGCCGGAGACCTGAAACGCGGCGCGGCCGTCCTGCGTGAACACGATCTGGTTGACGTTGGCGAAGCCGCTGTCGCCCATCGTCAGCGCGGGCGCGGGAACCCCGATGCGCTTGGGCGGGCCCCAATAGGCGGTGTTGGTGAGCGGCACCGCGCCGGGGCGCAGCGTGAAGACATAGCCATAGCGATTGGCGAGCGCGTAGAGATAGTCGAGATCGGTGCCGTGCTGCACCGGGGTACGCTGCAGCACGGTGGGAAAATCGGATTCGACCGGCGGAATGGTTTCGGGAACGATCGCGAAGCGTTCATATTGCGCGAGGATTTCGAGGACGATCAGCTCGTCGTCCATGTCGGGATAGCCGCGGATCTTCTCGGTCAGGTCCATCGCGACGCTGAGGTCAGCGCCGCTGATGACGATGCGGCTCTGGCTCGGATTCTGCGCCGGATCGAGCCAGATATCGGTGATCAGCCCGTCGATCAGCACGGTCGGCATGGCGACCTGCATCGCCATGATGACGATGCGGTTGCCGGGGCTCATGCTGCCCTCGGCCAGGACTTGCGTGTCCGGGCCGGTGCCCTTGTCGCTGCGCTGTGCGCCGAAGGTGAGCCGGAACAGCGACTGGCCATCGGCGACTTCGGTGACCTGGGCGTCGATCAGCAGATCCGCCAGCCCGGGGGCCATCGGCAGGGGCACTTCCTGGCTGCCCGCCAGCACGGCGAGCTGGATGCCGACCGGAAAGCTCACGGGCTTTCGTCGCCGTCGGCGGTGGTGTCGCTCGGCGCGGCGGCGGTGCCGCGGCGCGACGCCTGGGGCTGGTCGAACGGTTCGTTGCTCTGGCCGACGATGGCGGGGACGATGATCTTGCGACCGGGCACCGCGCACAGGCTGGCGGGATCGCTGACATTGTTGGCTTCGAGCAGCACCCAATAGAGCAACGGATCGCCGAGCAGCCGTGCGGCGAGATTGTCGAGCCGGTCGCCCGCGACGATCGTGTAGCTCGACTGCGGCTTGAGCGTCGTCGCGAGCGGCAGGATGGTGCGCGCGAGATAGGGCACCGCATCGCGCGCGGCGGCGTCGCGGCTGGCGTCGGGCGGGGACCCGGCGACCTGGCGGACGCGCGTGCGCACCAGCTTGCCGGGTGCCGCCTGGTCGATCTGCACCGGGTAGCGGGTCAAGCGGCGGCTCGTCATACCGACAAGGCCCCTGCGATGATGCTCGCGCCGCTTTGCACGGTGCCGAGCGTCGACATGAGTTCGCGTTCGGCGAGATTGGCGAGATAAAGGTAGAAGCCGGTCTGCTCCGGGGAGAAATCCTGGTAGGTCAGGACTTTCATGTCCATCGTCACGCTCGCGTCGATCGGGTTGAGGCGCGTGTCGTGCATCGTTTCGGTGACGCTGTAGCTGGTGATCTGCACCGGCAGCACGCGCTGCGGGCCCCACACGAAGATCGTCAGCGGCGATTCGGGCGGCACAATCTCCAGCACCCCCAGCATCATCTGGGCGAGGCCCTGGACGATCGAGCTGGTGGTCGGGAACAGCATCATCTCCAGCGTGGCGAGCTGCGGGTGGATGCCGAACGCCATCGCGGTGGCGTCGTTGCTTTCGAGCTGATCGACCGCACTGATCCGCGCCGTCATCTGGATCGTCTCGACCGCAGGCCCGGCGAGCAAATTGGTGCCGGTCGGCGTGTCGCCGGTCTTTTCGAAATCGGGGTGCAGCTGCCGCGTCAGCTCGGCGGGGTTGTATTGCAGCATGATCAGCCGGGGCACGGGGATCGTCGGGCCGAGGCTGATCAGCGCCGCCTTCAGGATCTGCGGGCTGTTGGGATAGGGGGTCATGGCGCGTCCTTCAGCCGGGCCTCGATCGCGGCGGCGATGGCGCGGCGAACATGATCGCGTTGCCCGGCGTCGAGCCGTGCCAGCGTCGCGCGAATGCGCGGGTCGCGCGCCATCGCGGCGTCGATGGGCGCGGAGATCGGGCGGGGCGGGCCGCTCATGTCGGCCAGTCCGCGAGTTCGGCGGGGGGGACGCGGCGGCGCTGTTTTGCATATTCGCTTTCCAGCGCGCGCGCGACATGGCGCATCGAGATCGCGTCCGCTTCGTTCGCGGCGAGCATCGCGGCGTTGAGCGACACGACGCGGATCTGCCCGCCGGTCAGCGTCAGCCGCGCCAGCCGATCCCAATCGAGCCCCGCAACGGGCGCGGCGGCCGGAAAGGCACCGCGCCAGATCCGCCGCCGTTCATCGACCGAGGGAAATTCGAAGTGCAGGCTGAAGGCGAAGCGCCGCGCGAACGCCTCGTCAATGGCATTGGCGAGATTGGTGGTGAGGATCGCGATGCCGCGAAACGCCTCGATCCGCTGCAGCAGATAGCCGACTTCGAGATTGGCGTAGTGATCATGCGAATCGCGCACTTCGGTACGGCGGCCGAACAGCACGTCGGCTTCATCGAACAGCAGGATCGCGTCGGTCGATTCGGCGGCGTCGAACAGCGCGGACAGGCGTTTTTCGGTCTCGCCGATATATTTGTCGACGATCCGCGAGAGATCGACGCGATACAGATCGAGCGACAAAGCGTGGGCCAGCGCCTCCGCCGCCATAGTCTTGCCGGTGCCGCTGGGGCCGGCGAACAGCACGCTCATCCCCTGCGGCCCGCCGCCCGAGGTCGCGAAGCCCCATTCCTCCATCACCTTGCTGCGGTTACGCTGGCGAGCGATGACTTGATCGAGCACAGTCCGGGCGGCCGTGGGCACGACCAGATCCTCCAGCGTCATCCGCACGGTGATGGGATCGGCCAGGCCGCCCATCGCTTCGCGCACCTGATCGCGCAGCAGCCGCAGGAACGCGGCCTGCGTCGCCTCGGCCGGGGCCGGTTCGCCCGCCTCCTCGGCGGTGGCGCGCGCCACGGCGGCGCAGCTTTCGAGGGTCGGCAAGGGGAGGCGGAAGCGCGTGGTGATTTCGCGAAGGTCGGGGCTGACGCTCTGGCCGAGTCGCGGGGCGAGATGATCGGCCACTTCGCCCGGATCTTCGCGCGGCAGCGAGACGCGTATGACCGCGCCCGGCGCGCGCACCGCGATCGACTGCCCACCGGTGCCGACCAGAAAGAGCGGACCCGACAATTCGCCGATCAGCCGCGCGAGCATCGTAAGCTGGACTTCGCCCGGTGCCTCCTCGAACGACACGATCAGCGCGCCGCCGAGCGCAAGCCGGTCGCGCTGCCACAGCCGGAAAAAGCCATCGCGCACGATCTCCGCCGTCAGACTGGCGAGCGGCAGGACGAACGGCGTGGTGCGCAGCGCGGCCGCCGCCCCGGCCACGATGCCGAGCGCGCGGCGGCTGGGTTCGGCGGCCAAATGCAGCGCAGCACCCTCGCCCGCAGTGCGCAGCGTGCGCGCCAGGCGGCGCGCGAGCGCGGTATCGGCGGGCAATTGCGGACCGAGTTCGAGCGGGCGGATCATCTCGGCGAGCGCCGCATCGACCACCGGCTCGCCAACGAGGAAGGACAGCATCGCATCGGGAAGGCCGAAGCGCGTTTGCAGGCGGCTGATGTGGTCGGGCTGGTCGAGCGTGATCAGATGCCAATGGCGGAGCGTCGCGGTCGGGGCGAAGCGCGCCTGTGACGCGCCCTCCAGATCGGCGAACACCGCCAGCGCCAGCAGCGTCGTGGGATAGGGGGCAGCGGGATCGCCCTGCGCCAGCGCGCACAGATTGGCCATGTCCGGCGATGTTTCGAACCCCGCCGCCAGCGCGATCACCGCGACTTCGAAGGTGCTGAGCGAGAACCATTTGGCGAGCGCATCGAGCGCCGACCCATCGACCGGCGCGCCCAGATCGGCGGGGGCGGGCCGGTCCGGCCGCCCGATGCCACGCGAGCGTGACCGCGCATAATCTTCGAGCAACCGCTCGACTGCGCCGACCGCTTCGCGCAGGCGCGCGACATGGGGTGAGGTTTCGCTCATGCCGATCCCGGTGGCACCGTGACGAGCGGCCCGGTGTAGCGGC
>JAIXZV010000261.1 GCA_027489365.1 Sphingomonadales bacterium | reverse complement strand
GGAAGCGCCCGTCCAGCTCCTGCTCACCGGGCACATGGACACGGTCTATCCGATCGATCACGCCTTCCAGACGCTCACCTGGCTGGACGAGAGCACGCTCAACGGCCCCGGCGTTGCCGACATGAAAAGCGGCATCTCCGTCATGCTCGCGGCACTGAGCGCGGTCGAGGCGAGCCCGCTGGCCGACCGGGTCGGCTATGAAGTCGTGATCAACTCCGACGAGGAAACCGGCTCCTTTTCCTCCACCCGGCTGATCGCCGATGCGGCACGCGGGAAGATCGCGGCGCTTACTTATGAACCCGCCTTGCCCGACGGCACGCTGGCTGGTGCGCGTGGCGGGACCGGCAATTTCTCGATCGTCGTAACCGGCAAGAGCGCGCACGCCGGGCGCAACCCGGAGGAAGGCCGCAACGCGATCGTCGCCGCGTCGGAGCTAGCCGTGCGCCTCTTCGCACTGCGCTCCCCCACGCTGGCCGTAAACCCCGCCCGGATCGAGGGTGGCGGGCCGAACAATGTCGTGCCCGATCACGCGGTGCTGCGGATCAACTTCCGTCCCAAAGACCATTCCGAAATCCACCGCGCGCAAGCCGCGCTCGACCGGACCACCGCCGAGGTCGCGACGCTCCATGACGTGCAGATCGCGGTCCACGGCAGCTTCAACCGCCCACCCAAGCCGATCGACCCCGGTGCCGCCAAGCTGTTCGCCTTGGTCAAGGATTGCGGCGCCGACCTCGGCCTCGACATCGCCTGGCGCGCGACGGGCGGGGTGTGCGACGGCAACACGATCGCGGCGTGCGGCGTGCCCGTGGTCGACACGATGGGCGCGCGCGGCGGGGCGATCCACTCTCCCGACGAATTTCTGATCGTCGATTCGCTGGCGGAGCGCGCCGCGCTCTCCGCGCTGACGATCCTCCGCATAGCCGAAAAGGGTGCCCTGTGACCTTCGTGATCCGCGCCGCGAACGACGGCGATCTGCAACCGCTCTATGAAATGGCCAAACTGACCGGCGGCGGCTTCACCAACCTCCCGCCCGACCGCGCCGCTCTGAAGGCCAAGCTGGTGCGCAGTGCCGCCGCCTTCGCCCGCACCGAAGATACCAAGGCCGACGACCTGTTCGTGCTCGTGCTCGAAAACACCGAGACTGGGGAGGTGCGCGGCACCTGCCAGATCTTCACCCATGTCGGGCAAAGCTACCCCTTCTACAGCTACCGCCTCGGCACGCTGACACAGCATAGCAAGGAACTCGGCCGCACCTTCCGCGCCGACATGCTGAGCCTCACCACCGATCTGGAGGGCTGCAGCGAAGTCGGCGGGTTGTTCCTGCATCCCGGTGAACGCGCAGGCGGCCTCGGAATGCTGCTCGCCCGTGCGCGCTATCTGTTCATCGCGGCGCACCGCGCGCGCTTTGCCGATCGCGTGCTGGCCGAGTTGCGCGGGATCATCGACGAAGCGGGCGGCTCGCCCTTCTGGGATGGCCTCGCCGGACGCTTCTTCGGCATGAATTTCCAGGACGCCGACCAGTTCAACGCGGTGCGCGGGCACCAGTTCATCGCCGATCTGTTCCCGAAGCATCCGATCTACATCGCGATGCTGCCCGAGACGGCACGCGCGGTGATCGGCCTGCCCCATCCCTCGGGTCGCGCGGCGATGCGGATGCTCGAAAACGAAGGATTCGCGTATGAAAACTATATCGACATCTTCGACGGCGGCCCGACGATGCTCGCCAAGACCGATCAAGTCCGCACGATCCGCGATGCCACATCCGCCCGCGTCGTGGCGATCGATGACGACGGCGGCGATGCGGCCCTGGTCGCGCGCGGACGGCTCGCCGATTTCCGCTGCGCCTATGGCACGGTCCGGACGAGCGCCGACGGCGTCGTGCTGGGACGCGCGGCCGCAACGGCGCTTGGCGTAGCGGAAGACGACACAATCAGCCACGTCGCCCGCACGTAAGTGTCGGGTTAATTGACAGGTAACCATCTTCGTTAACGCGAAAGCACGGTAAACCGGGACTGGCCCAACGCTTGCTTAACAAGCTGGCATGTGGACCAAAATCTCCCGCCTGTTCGTGATCAAGAACAAGTTCGAGGCGTTCGCGGTGATCTACGCGCTCGCGCTCGGCGCGGTGGAACGCGGGGTGCATTATCTAGATCAATATCCCGGCGTCGGCGGCTGGCTGCTGTTCGCGGTGTGCCCGATCGCGGTGTTCATGGCCGGGGCACGGATCCTCGATTCGGTCGAGCGTAACGCCGCGCTCTGACGCGAACTTTATGCGGCAACAGGATTAGTTGATCGCGCGCGCACGTTTCTGCACTATCTGCGGCGGACCATGACCGTCGCCCTCACCCATCTCCAGCGCCTCGAAGCCGAAAGCATCCACATCCTGCGCGAAGTCGTCGCCGAGGCCGAGCGCCCGGTGATGCTCTATTCGGTCGGCAAGGATTCGGCAGTGATGCTGCATCTCGCGAAGAAGGCCTTCTTCCCCGGCGCGCCGCCCTTCCCGCTGCTGCATGTCGACACGACGTGGAAATTCCGCGCGATGTACGAGATGCGCGAACGCGCCGCCGCCGATGCCGGGATGGAGCTGATCGTCCACCAGAACCCCGAGGCCAAGCGGCTCGGCATCAACCCGTTCGATCATGGCAGCCGCCATACCGACATGTGGAAGACCGAGGGACTGAAACAGGCGCTGACCGCAGGCGGGTTCGACGTCGCCTTTGGCGGCGCGCGGCGCGATGAGGAGAAATCGCGCGCCAAGGAACGCATCTTCAGCTTCCGCTCGGCCAGCCATCGCTGGGACCCGAAGGCGCAGCGGCCCGAACTGTGGCACCTCTACAACGCCCGCAAGGAACGCGGCGAAAGCATCCGCGTCTTCCCCCTGTCGAACTGGACCGAGCTCGATATCTGGCAATACATCCTGGCCGAGCAGATCGAGATCGTCCCGCTTTACCTCGCCGCCCCCCGCCCGACGGTCGAGCGCGACGGGATGCTGCTGATGGTCGATGACCACCGCTTCCCGCTCGCCCCCGGCGAAGTCCCGGTCGAACGCTCGATCCGTTTCCGCACGCTCGGCTGCTACCCCTTAAGCGGCGCGGTCGAGAGCGAAGCGACCACGCTGCCCGCCGTCATCCAGGAAATGCTACTGACCACCACCTCCGAACGCCAAGGCCGCGCGATCGATCACGATCAGGCTGCGAGCATGGAAAAGAAGAAGGCGGAGGGGTATTTCTGATGACCGCCTACACCCCCGACACGCTGATCGCGACCGACATCACCGCCTATCTCGCGCAGCATCAGCGCAAGTCGCTGCTGCGCTTCATCACCTGTGGCTCGGTCGATGACGGCAAATCCACGCTGATCGGGCGCTTGCTCTACGACAGCCGCGCGATCTTCGCCGATCAACTGTCCGCACTCGAGGACGACAGCAAGCGCGTCGGCACGCAGGGGCAGAATATCGACTTCGCGCTGCTGGTCGACGGCCTCGCCGCGGAGCGCGAGCAAGGTATTACGATCGCTGTCGCGTATAGGTTCTTCGCGACCGAGAAGCGCAAGTTCATCGTCGCCGATACGCCGGGGCACGAGCAATACACGCGCAACATGGTGACCGGTGCCTCGACCGCCGATGCCGCCGTGATCCTGATCGATGCGCGCAAGGGCGTGCTGACCCAGACGCGGCGGCACAGCTTCCTCGTCAAGCTGCTGCGGCTGCGCCATGTCGTGCTGGCGGTGAACAAGATGGATCTGGTCGGATACGACCAGAGCGTGTTCGACACGATCGTCGCCGATTATCGCGCTTTTGCCGATGCGATCGGGATCAAGCATTTCACCGCCATTCCGATCTCCGGATTCGCCGGGGACAATGTCGCGACGCCCTCGGCGGCGATGCCGTGGTACAGCGGACCGACGCTGATCGAGCATCTCGAAACCGTCGATATCGAGGCCGAAGCGGCGCAGGCGCGTCCGTTCCGGCTGCCGGTGCAATGGGTCAACCGGCCCGATCTCGATTTCCGGGGTTTCTCCGGCCTGATCGCCAGCGGCAGCGTGAAGCCGGGCGATCCCGTCCGCATCCTGCCCTCGGGCCGCACCACCACGGTCGCGCGAATCGTCACGATGGACGGCGACCTCGACGAGGCCGTGGCCGGCCAATCGGTCACGCTGACGCTCGCCGACGAGGTCGATTGCTCGCGCGGCGACGTGATCGCCACCGCCGACGATCCGCCGCAAGTCGCCGAGCAATTCCAGGCGACTCTCGTGTGGATGGCCGAGACGCCACTCCTCCCCGGTCGCTCCTATTGGCTGAAGCTCGGCACGCAGACTGTGTCGGCGACGGTCCAAGAGCCGCGCCACGCGATCGACGTCAACACGCTCGCAGAACTCTCGGTCAAGACGCTCGGCCTCAACGATATCGGCGTGGCAGAAATCTACACCGACCGCGATCTGGTGTTCGAACCCTTCACCGACGGTGCCGATCTCGGCGGCTTCATCCTGATCGACCGCGG
The DNA here is from genome assembly GCA_027489365.1 of Sphingomonadales bacterium. Classification (GTDB taxonomy): domain Bacteria; phylum Pseudomonadota; class Alphaproteobacteria; order Sphingomonadales; family Sphingomonadaceae; genus Sphingomonas. The sequence continues at coordinate 13,102 of JAIXZV010000261.1, read as the reverse complement.
CACCAATGCGACCGTTGCAGCGGGCATGCTCAACTTCGCGCTGCGCCGTGCGCAGAACGTGCATTGGCAAGCGATCGACATCACGCGTGAGGCGCACGCCGCGCAGAAGGGGCAGACGCCGCGGCTGCTGTGGTTCACCGGCCTGTCGGGCTCGGGCAAATCGACGATCGCCAATCTGGTCGAGAAGAAGCTCTATGCGCTCGGCCGCCACACCTTCCTGCTCGATGGCGACAATGTGCGGCATGGCCTCAACAAGGATCTCGGCTTTACCGATGCCGACCGGATCGAGAACATCCGCCGCATCGGTGAGCTCGCCAAGCTGATGACCGATGCCGGGCTGATCGTGCTCAGCGCCTTCATCTCGCCGTTCCGCGCCGAGCGCGAGATGGTGCGCGCGATGCTGCCGGGGGATTTCGTCGAGATCTTCATCGACACGCCGCTGGCCGAGGCTGAAGCGCGCGACGTGAAGGGCCTGTACGCCAAGGCCCGGCGCGGCGAGATCGCCAATTTCACCGGCGTGACCAGCCCGTATGAGGCACCCGAGAACCCCGACATCCACATCGACACCACCCGCGAAACACCCGAAACGGCGGCCGAACGGATCGTCGAGCATATCATGGGTGTATGGAGCCCCGACCTGTGACCCAAACCCCTCTTCAAAGCGATGCAGACCTCGCGCGTTCGGTCGCGGTGGCTGCGGGTCAGGTGCTGCGCGGCCTGTGCGTCGGCGGAGCGTGCCCCGACGCGGAGCTGGGCGATCGCGGCGACAAGGATGCCAATACGCTGATCCAAAGCTTGCTCCGCGCCGCCCGGCCCGACGATTTCATCCTGTCGGAGGAAGCGGCGGACGACAGTGCCCGCTGCGCCGCCAGCCGCGTCTGGGTGGTCGACCCACTCGACGGGACGCGCGAATTCCGCGAGCGGCGCGACGATTGGGCGGTCCATATCGGTCTGGCGATCGACGGCGTGCCGGTCACCGGCGCCGTTGCTCTGCCCGCTGAGGACCTCGTCTTCGCAACCAACGATCTGCCCGACGTGCTACCCCCCGCCCCGCTACGCCCGCGCATGGTGGTCAGCCGTTCGCGCGCACATCCGATCGTCCAGGCGGTCGCCGAGGCAATCGGTGCGGACCTCGTGCCGATGGGCTCCGCCGGGGCCAAGGCGATGGCGGTGGTGCGCGGCGATGCCGAAATCTACCTCCACGCCGGCGGGCAATATGAATGGGACAATTGCGCGCCCGTTGCCGTCGCGCTGGCGGCAGGACTGCACGCCTCGCGCATCGACGGCAGCACGCTCGTCTACAATTGCCGCGATCCGTTGCTGCCCGACGTGCTGATCTGCCGCCCCGAATATGCCGCGCAAGTGCTGGCGGCGGTGGCCGACGCGGCTAACGCCTGACCGCTACGCCGCAACCGACTTACGCGCGTACCAGCCATAGGCCGCGATCACGCCGTAGCAGAGCGCAGGCAGGAGCAACGCGAACCGCAGGCTGCTCGCATCCGCGATCAGCCCGGTCAGCGGCGGGATCACCGCGCCGCCGACAATCGCCATCGCGATGATGCCCGATCCTTCCGCGGCGCGCTTGCCCAGGCCTTCGCTGGCGAGCGTAAAGATCGTCGGGAACATGATCGAATTCATCAACCCGATCGCCAGCAGCGACCAACCCGCGATCTGTCCCGTGGTGTTGGCCGTGATCAGGATCAGCGTGATCGATCCCACTGCCACTGCCGCAAGCACCTTGCCCGGTGACACCAGCCGCAGCACGACCGTCCCGATGAAGCGACCGACCATCGCGCCGCCCCAGTAGAAACCGACATAGGTGCCAGCCGCCGCCGCAGCGATGCCGAACACATCGGCCTGGATCAGGTAATTGACGATCAGCGAGCCGATCGCGACTTCCGCACCGACATACAGAAAGATGCACGCCGCACCGAAACCGAAGCGGGGCCGTTCCAGCAGGTTGAAGGCGCGCAGGACGCTGCCGCTGTCCTCGACGACATTGGGCAGGGCCTTGCGGCGGGTCCATACAACGCCCGCGACGATCACCAAGGCGAGCGCGAGGACGAGATAGGTGTTCACCACCACCTGCGTCTCCGCCGTGCGATAGGCATCGAGCGCGGCGCCGGACAAAGTCTTCGGATCGATCTTCGCGAGGCTGCCGAGGATCAGGATCGACCCGACGATCGGGAAAATGGTTGTGCCGAGCGAGTTGAACGCCTGCGCAAAGGTCAGGCGGCTATGCGCCGTCGCCGGTTTCCCCAACAGCGAGATCAGCGGGTTGGCGACGACCTGCACCGTGGTGATCCCCGCCGCCAGCACGAACAGCGCGAACAGGAACACGACAAACTGGCCCGATTGCGACGCCGGAATGAACAGCAGGCACCCCGCCGTCATAATCAGCAACCCGATCGACGCCGAGCGCAGATAGCCCGCCTTGCGCACGATCGCCGCCGCCGGAATCGAGAAAATGAAATACGCCGCGAAGAATGCCGACTGGACCAGCAGCGCCTGAAAATAATTCAGCGTGAACAGGTCTTTCAGCTTGGGGATGATCACATCGTTCAGGCTGGTGATCCCGCCGAAGATGAAGAACAGCGCGAAAACGAACACCTGCAAATTCGGGGCACTCACCCCCTGCGAATCGCTCGGCTGGGCCGTCGTGCCCGGAGTCAGCGCCATATCAATCCCCCCACTGCGGCCGCGAACCGTCGCAGCCCGCGACGACGCTTAGCCGGATCGCATCACGCCTGTCGATCCAGGAACACACGAATGTGAGCGCGTCTTGCGCGGCCCATTCGGTTGAAATGTAAGGAAATGGTGCACCCAGAGCGATTCGAACGCCCGACCCTCAGATTCGTAGTCTGATGCTCTATCCAGCTGAGCTATGGGTGCATTGGAGTGGCGCTGTTAGCGGCGTCTTTGCGGTCGCGCAAGTGCGTTGCGCGAAGGTTTTCATCGGCATAGAGCATCAGGCGATGAAAAAACGCTTTTCCCTGGCCCGCGCCGCCGCTTTGCTCGTGTCGCTGGCCGTTGCGGGATGCGCCGCACAGCCTTCCGGCCGCTATCCCTCGCTGCTGCCCCGCCCGATCGAATCGCGTAGCGATGCCGAACCCGAGCCAGTGGTGACCCTCGCCGAGGCTGATCCGGCGATCGATTCGGCCCTGCCCGAGCTGCGCCGCACGATCGAACGTGCGACCGCCGATTTCGAGAAGGCAGCACAGACCGCTGATCGGCTCGCCACCGCAGCGCGGGGTGATTCGGTCGGGGGCGACCGCTGGATCGCGGCACAGACGTCGCTCGCCGAGCTCGACGGGCACCAGGCGACGCTGTCGTCGGCGGTGACCGATCTCGACATGCTCGCGGTCAACCGCGCGGCGGAGGGCAAGCCCGACTATCCCGCGCTGGTCGAGCTGCGGGCCAGCGCCCAGGCCGCGTTCGATGCACAGGCCAGCCGAATCGCCGCGCTCTCGGCCCGCCTTCCCGCCGCGTAACCGGGGGCTCAGCGTTTCAGCAGCGGCAGGATCGTCGAATAATCGTCGGTCCAGGCGGTGAAGCCGGGGCGAGCCTCCACCGGCTGCCACCGGTCATCGAAGGTCTGCAGCACGCGAATCGCGTTGGGATCACGCGACAAAGCGATCCACAGCGACTTGGTGGCAGCCGGCGTATCGTTCGGGCCGGGGGTGTGGAACAGCTTTACCGCCTGCCACCCGCCGCCCCGCGCCGCTGCGGCAACGACCGGCTCCAGATCGAGGAAGCGATTCGAAATGTGGACCATCAGCACGCCACGCGGCGCCAGCACGCGCCCGTAACTGGCGAACGCCTCGCGCGTCATCAAATGCATCGGCACCGAATCGGACGAGAAGGCATCGAGCGCGAGCAGATCGAGCGATGCCCCCGGCTCGCGCGCCAGATTGAGCCGCGCATCGCCGAGCACGATCCTGGGATTGGGCAGGCAGCGCGACAGGAAGGTGAATTGCCCGGTATCGCGCGCAATCCGCACCACGGTCGGATCGATCTCATAAAAGCGCCAATCCTGCCCGGCGCGCGCATAGCAAGCGAGCGTCCCCGCCCCCAGCCCGACCACGCCGACGCGCGCGTGCGCGCCGTACAGCGTCGGCAGCGCCAGCATCGCCTGTCCGACCCCGGATCCCGGCACGTAATAGGCAGTCGGCGTGCGCTCCTGATCGGGCGAACCGCGCAGCTGCGTGCCGTGGACCGTCGTGCCGTGCGCCAATTGCTGCTGGGTCGCATTGCCCCGGATCGTATAAACACCGAAGTAGCTGCGCGTCCGCGCGTCGGGCTGGAACGAGATCGCCACCGCCTTGTAACCACCGAACGCGATCAGCGACCCGAGCACCGCGATCGTAAAGGCCCAGCGCGATCCGATCGCGATCAGCCCGATGCCGAGCAACGCAACCAAGGCGATCTGCTGCATCTGCCCGACGCCATCGACTGGCCCCGGAAAAGCGAGCACCGCCGCGATCAGGCCGAACACCGCAATCGCCACGCAATACAGCAGGATCCGCTGACGCTGGGCACTGCCCTCCCACAGCCGTTTAAGCGGGCCGATCAGATATGCCTGCGGCATCAGAATGGCCGCCATGAGGATCAGGAGCGGATATTCATAAGTCCAATCGAACAGCAGCGGCGCAAGGAGCGCGGCGAACACCCCACCGAGCGCCCCCCCGACCGACATCGCGAGATAAAAGCCGGTCAGCCGGTCGGGCTCGGGCCGCAGGCGATACAGCGCGGTGTGCAGCGCGACCGAGATCAGAAACAGCAAGGCCAGCGCCATGATCGCGCCCAGCAGCGGGATCGCCGATAGCCCGCCGACCAGAAATCCGCCGCACAACAGGATACCGATCGGCGCGACGCGGGTCTGGATGTCCGCGGTCATCCGGTCGGTCGCAAAGGCGATCGTGAAGCTCAGCAGATACAGGCCGAGCGGCAGCACCCACAGCAGGGGCATCGCGACGATATCGGTGGTGATCAGCGTCGATGTCGCGAGCATCAGCCCCGACGGCACGAACGCGAGCAAGACCCAATGCGCGATCCGCCCGCGTGTCGGCGGCGGCGACTTGGCCACGGGTTCGCTGGCAACCACACGCGTCCGCGGCAAGGTGGCGGCGCATAAGGCGACGAGCAGCGCGACGATGATATAGCCGCTGCTCCACAAGATGCGCTGGCCGTACAGCGCCATCCCGGGCTCGACCAGCAACGGATAGGCGATCAGCCCGGCGAAGCTGCCGAAGTTCGAGGCGGCATAGAGCGCGTAGGGATTCTCATCCGCCCGCGACAAGCTGAACCAGCGTTGCAGCAGCGGGGCCTGCGCCGAAATCGCGAAGAACAATGGCCCGATCGAGATGCCGAGCAGATACGGCACCCAGATCGCCGGTTGCGCGGTCGGCGACAAATCCATCGCCTTCAGCCCGATCGGCAGCCACAGCGCCGCGACCAGCAATACGCCGAGATGCGTCATACCCTGCGTGCGCGGGCTCAGCCGCCCGAGCCAATGCGCATAGGCATATCCCGCCAGCAGCAGCGCCTGATACACCAGCATCGCCGAATTCCACACCGCCGACGCGCCGCCCAGCCGCGGCAAGGCGATCCGCGCGACCATCGGCTGGACGAGGAACAGCAGGAACGATCCGGCGAGGATCGTCAGCACGAACAGCGGGCGGGCTAAGCGGGCGGGCATCAGGCGGGACCGTGGGTTGTAGGGCGGGCGATACGATAGAGGATGTGGCGTTTCAGCGGGCTGCCGTCGGGGACACCCGGATGATCGAAATCCTCATCCGGGTAGCGCCTCATGCCGAGCCGCTCCATCAGCCCCCAACTCGCCCGGTTGGCTGGCACCGTGATCGCGGTGATGCGCGGCGTATCGAGATTGGCCCAGCCCCACGCGAGACTCGCTTCGGCTGCTTCGCGTGCATAGCCCTGCCCCCACGCGTCGCGGCGCAACCGCCAGCCGATCTCGATTTCGCCGTCGAGGAAATCATAGCCGCGCTGCAATCCGCAAAAGCCGAGGAATGCCCCATCGCTCTTGCGTTCGATCGTCCAGAAGCAATGCCCCTGCTCGGCCTGCCGCGCGACGATGCGATCATAACCCGCGCGCGCATCCTCCAGCGACATCGGCGGTCCGATATAGCGCATCACCTCCGCATCCTGCCCCATCGCATGAAACGGCGCGATGTCGGCCTCGCGCCAGCCGCGCAGGATCAGGCGTTCTGTCTCGATCATGCCGGACGCAGAATCTCGTAAAGTACCGTCCGCCGCAGCGGATCGCCTGGGGCGAGCGCGGGGTGGTCAAAGTCACCATCCACCACTCGGCGCAAGCCCAGGCGCTCCATCAACCCCTGGCTCTTAAGATTACGCGCCGCCGTGATGGCGACGATGCGATCTTCCCGCACGTTTTGCCATGCCCATGCCAGGCTGGCCGCCGCAGCTTCGTGCGCATAGCCCTGCCCCCAAAAAGGGGCGGCGAAAATCCAGCCGATTTCTACCAGCCCCTCGATCGGCGACCCCGGATTACCGCGCTTCAGACCGCAAAAACCGATCGCCGCACCATCTTCGCGTCGTGCCACAACCCAGAAACCAAGACCTTCGTGGCGATAGCTATCGTGCCGCGCCAATGCCGCATCGGTGTCCTTGACCGGCGCAAGGTTTGCCATGACGACCGGGTCCGTCCACATCGCGTGCAGAGCAGCGCGGTCGGACGGTTGGGGAACACGCAGCCACAACCTTGACGTAACGACGACCGGGTCGTTCACGCAGTCAGCAGCCGCGCCGCGTGCAGCGCATGATAGGTCAGGACGCCCGAACAGCCCGCGCGCTTGAACGCCATCAGCGTCTCCAGCACCATCGGATCGCGCTCCGCCGCACCCGCCGCGACGGCGGCTTCGATCATCGCATACTCACCCGACACCTGATAGGCGAACACCGGTACTTCGAACGCCGATTTCACCCGCGCGACGATGTCGAGATACGGCAGGCCCGGCTTGACCATCACGCTGTCCGCCCCCTCGGCCAGATCGAGCGCGACTTCGCGCAGCGCTTCCTCGGCATTGGCCGAATCCATCTGATAGGTCTTCTTGTCGCCCTTCAGCAGCCCGCGACTGCCGACCGCATCGCGGAACGGGCCGTAAAAGGCGCTCGCGTACTTCGCGGCATAGGACATGATCTGGACATTGTGGTGCCCGGCCCCCTCCAGCGCATCGCGGATCGCGCCGATGCGGCCATCCATCATGTCCGACGGCGCGATGATATCGGCCCCCGCCGCCGCCTGGTTGAGCGCCTGCGCGACGAGCACTTCGGACGTCGCGTCGTTCATCACATAACCGGCGGCATCGATCAGCCCGTCATGCCCGTGCGCGGTGTAGGGATCGAGCGCGACATCGGTCAGCACGCCGATCTCGGGCACCGCATCCTTCAGCGCGCGCACTGCACGGCACATCAGATTGTCGGGGTTGAGCGCTTCCTCGCCACCCGCGCTGCGCAAATGACCGGGGGTATTCGGGAACAAGGCGATGCACGGAATGCCAAGATCACGCGCCTCCTTCGCCCGCGCCACGATTCCATCGACCGACCAGCGCGATACGCCGGGCAGGCTTGCGATCGGCTCCTCCACGCCCGTCCCGTCGGCAATGAACAGCGGCCAGATCAGATCGGCGGGGGTCAGCAGCGTCTCGGCATGAAGCCGACGGCTCCAAACGGCAGCGCGGGTACGACGAAGGCGAAGCGCGGGATACTGTGCGGTCATGGGCGAGCGTTCTGGGACCTGTCGCGCGACGGCGCAAGATGGCTCTTGTGCAGGACCATCATCCCTGCAAGTTTACGTAATAGTATAACATAAGAAGGGAGAGCGCGCGATGTATCGGAAGAGTCTCTTACTGCTGCTGGCCGTGATCCCGTCCCCGCTGTCGGCCCAAGCGATGGTCGACAGTCTGGCGCGGCCAAACACGATCCTCGTCTCGGCGAGTGGCAAGGTCGAAACCGCGCCCGATATGGCAACGATGGCGCTGAGCATCCGTGGCGAGGGCAAGACGCCCGATGCCGCGACCGCTGCACTCGCCGCCAAGCAAAAGGCGATCTTCGCGGGCCTGCGCGGACTGGACCCGAAGCTGGAGGTACGCACCGGCGACATCGCCTTTCGCGAGGTGCGGGGCGGAAATTGCGCAAATTCTCCCGATTCGGATGGCGCAAGTATGGCTCAAATGGCCGACGATCTGGATGACGACGCGACCATGGCGAGCACCGATGCGGCAGGCGGATCGTCAACTGCGAACGCAAAAGGACCGTGCCGCGTTATTGGCCATCGCGCCACGACCGAGACGAGCATCCGCCTCGCATCCGTCAAAGACGCGGGCACCGCAGTCGGTCTGGCGGGCAGACTGGGTGCGGCCAGCGCGCGGGTCGAGAATTTCGGGTTGCGCGACGATACCGCCGCAGCACGTCGCGCGCTCGATCAAGCCATGGCGAACGCGCGAAGCCAGGCGGCCGCGCTGGCGGCGGCGAGCGGGTCAAGACTCGGCCCGGTCGTGTCGATCATGAATGGTGATGTGGCAGGACGTGCGCGGGTGATGGCGATGGAGAGCTATTCCATGGTCATGCCGGTCGCTGCTCCGCCACCGATCACGATCGACATCACCCCAACCCCGGTCGAGACCAGCGCCCAGCTCGTGGTGACGTTCGCACTCCTCCCTTGATCTCGCGCGGTGGTGGATCGATTGGATCGGTGCGAGCGTTACGCCCCCGAAACCGTCCCTTTCGAAAGCCTGCCGCCGATGCGCGAGATCAAATCCGCCGCGATGATCGTCAATGCCAGGTCGCGCAAAGGGCAGGATCTGTTCGAGCACGCCTGCGCCGCGATGAAGGGCCTGCCCTTTCCGGTCGATGCCCATGCGGTGCGCGATCCCAACAAGCTGGAGGCGACGATGGATACGGCACTGGCAAAGAAGCCAGATCTGATGATCCTGGGCGGCGGCGACGGGACGGGCAGCGGGCTGGTCGACAAGCTCGTTTCGACCGATGTCGCGCTGGCGGTCCTGCCGCTCGGCACCGCGAACAGCTTTGCGCGCACGCTCGGCGTGCCGCTCGACATCGACGGGGCGATCGGGGTCATCGCGGGCGGACATTTCAAGCGGATCGATCTCGGCATGATCGACGATGATTATTTCGCCAATGGGGCCGCGATCGGTATCGCCCCGCAAATCGCGCAGCGTATTCCGCACGACCTCAAGAAATATCTCGGGCGCGCCGGCTATCTCGGCTGGGCGGCATGGGAATTTTTGCGCTTCAAGCCGTTTACGCTGATCGTCGGGGAAGGCCCTACCGAGCGCCGCATCGCCGCGGTCGAAGTGCGGATCTCCAACGGGCCGTATCACGGCGGCACCGAGGTCAATGACCAGGCCTCGGTCGATAACGGCGTGATCGTCGTTCAGGCGGTGACCGGGCATGTAAAGCGCCGGCTCGTCAAGAATTGGGCCGCCTCGCTGCTCCGCCTCGAAGCGCGGCATGAGACGACCCAGGAAATCATCGGCACATCGCTGCGCATCCGCACCGAGCCGCCGCTGCCGATCTCGATCGACGGCGAAGTGCTCGCCACCACGCCCGTCACTGCGCGCGTTGCGGCGGGGATCATCGAAGTGATGGTTCCCGCACCCGAGCTGATCGCTTAACCCGCCGGGTGCAGGCGCCCGACCGGTTCACCGTCTCCCCCATGTTCGGCCGGGGCTTCGGTCGGCACCACCATCCGCTGCGTCCGCCATCCGCCATAACGATAATACCACGCCGCCATCGCGAGATTGGCGAGCGAGCCGAGCGGGAAGCTCCACCACAGCGAATCCGCGCCGAGGCTACCCTCAAACGCCAGCGCGAACCCTAAACGCACCGGGAAGAGCGACACGATCAGCATCGTCAGCGGCCCCCACACCGCACCATTCGCGCGCACGGTCGAAAACAGCACCATCGTCATGCCGAACACGATGAAGTTCCAGCTCGCCAGCACCTGGATATGCCGCGCGATCGGGATCGCCGGGCTCTCGCTGCCCAAAAACACCCCCATCACCGGCCGATCGAACGCGATGATCGCCACCACCATCGTCGTGGTGATGAGCGCGCTGAACAGAATGCCAGCGCGCGTGATGCGGTCAACGCGGTCCCACAGCCCCGCGCCGATATTCTGCGCCGCCATGCTGCTGACCGCCGCGCCGACCGCGAGCGCGGGCATCTGGATATAGCCCCACAATTGCATCGAAACGCCGTACGCCGCGCTGGTGTCGACGCCGTAGCGGTTGACGAGGCCGGTCATCATCAACGCCGCCAGCGACACAACGAGCATCTGCGCGCCCATCGGCAAGCCCTTCGCGATGATCGTCCGCGCCAGCGCGGCGCTCGGGATCAGCCAGCTAATCTCATGCCCGCGCAACCGGATCGGCAAATCGCGCGCGTAGATATAGACGAGCAGCCCGAGCGCCGAGACGTGCGCCGCGATCAGCGTCGCGGTGGCCGACCCGGCAATCCCCATCTCCGGCATCCCGAAAAGGCCGCGAATGAAGATCGGGTTGAGTCCACTGTCGAGCGCAACGCTCAGCACGGTGAACCACAAGGGCGTCACCGAATCGCCAACCCCGCGCAGCGCCATGCTGAGCAGCACCAGCAGCAGCGAAGCGGGCAGCCCGAGAAAGATCACGCGCAGATAGGATAGCGCAAGCGGCGTCGCGGCCGACGGCGTCGCCAGCACGCGCAGAATATCCGGCGCGAAGATCCACCCCAGCGTCGCGATCACCACCGCGCCGCTCATCACGATGCCGATCGACCCGCCGAATGCCCGCCGCGCGGCCTCGACATCGCGCCGCCCCATCGACTGGCCGATCAGGATGGTCGAGGCCATGCCGAAACCGAACACCGCAGCGAACATCAGGAACATGATCGTGTTGGCGTTCGCGGTGGCCGCGACCGCGCCTTCGCCCAGAAAGCGCCCGACCCAGATCGTGTTGATCGACCCGTTGAGCGATTGCAGGATGTTCGAGCCGAGCGTCGGCAGCGCGAAGGCGAGCAACGTCAGGCCGATCGGCCCGGTGGTGAGGTCGCGCTGGCCGGGGCGGGTGGGTCGAGATGCCATTCTTGCCTGCTCCGTCCTGCCGTCGTCATTCATTTCGCGCTGCCGTGCTCCTGCGCAGGCAGGAGCCCAGGGTTACTGGAGCCAGCGCTCGCGACCCTGGGCTCCTGCCTGCGCAGGAGCACAGCGGCACGTCACCCCAACCGCGCCAGCGCCGCGCTCAGCCGCTCGGCCTCAGCGGCCTTGTCGGCATGATCGGCCCGCGCCTTCTCCACCGCCTCGGGCTTGGCGCGCTCGACGAAGCTGGGGTTGCCCAGCCGCCCGGCCAGCGCATCCCGCTCCTTCGCCGCCGCCTCGATGCCCTTGGTCAGGCGCGCGCGTTCGGCGGCGATGTCGATCACGCCTTCCAGCGGGAGGACGAAGGTCGTTTCGTCGACCACCACCTGCAACGCCCCGCCAACCGGCGCAGCGCCGGTCGCAAGATCGATCCGCGCGAGCCGTGCAATCGCCGCCGTCTGGCGCTCGATCCGGGCAGCCGTGTCGGCCGAAGCGTCCAGAACGTGCGCCGCCATGCGCACGCCCGGCGCAATGCCGAGTTCGTTGCGCGCGGCACGCACTTCGCTCACCAGCCGGATAAGCCAGTCGATTTCCTTGCTCGCCGCCGGATCGATCGACTGAGCATCCGCCATCGGCCATTTCGCGACGATCAGATCGTTCTCGCGCGGGCCCATCGCGTGCCACAATTCTTCCGTGATGAACGGCATGAACGGGTGCAGCACCACGAGAATCTGGTCGATCACCCAACCGGCAACGGCCCGGGTTTCGTCGGCCTCGGCACCCCCCGCCCGTTCGCCCTGAGCTTGTCGAAGGGCTGCACTTTCCTCGCCGGAAGAAGGCAGTGCTTCGACCGGCTCAGCACGAACGGGGGTAAGCACCGGCTTGATCAGCTCGAGATACCAGTCGCAGAAGCGGCTCCACACGAACTGATACACCGCGTTCGCCGCGCCATCGAAGCGCAGGTCGGCGAGCGCGAGGTCGACCGCCTGGACGCAGCCGATCGTCTCGGCGATGATCCATTTGTTGACCGCGAGCGTCGCCTCCGGCGCAATCGCCGAGCTGCTCGCGCCGATGCCGTTCGATTGCGCGAAACGGCACGCGTTCCACAGCTTGGTCGCGAAGTTGCGATAGCCCTCGACGCGGCGCTCATCCATCTTGATGTCGCGGCCCTGGCTCTCCATCGCCGCCATGAAGAAGCGCAACGCATCCGCGCCATATTTGTCGATCAGCCCGAGCGGGTTGACGACATTGCCCTTCGACTTGGACATCTTCGCCCCGTCGGCCGCGCGGACGAGGCCGTGGAGGTAGAGCTTCTTGAAGGGCACATCCTTCATGAAGTGGATGCCCTGCATCATCATCCGCGCATCCCAGAAGAACAGGATGTCGAAGCCCGAGATGAGCACGTCATTGGGGTAGCGGCCGCCCAATTGCCGCGCGCGGGGGCTCTCCCTCTCCCCTTCAGGGGAGAGGGTCGGGGAGAGGGGCTGTGCTGGAGTAACGAGCGAACCGCCTTTGGCAGCGTCCCCCTCTCCCCGACCCTCTCCCCGCGAGCGGGGAGAGGGAGAAGAAGAGTCGGGCCAGCCCATCGTCGCGAACGGCCACAAAGCCGAGGAGAACCAGGTGTCGAGGACGTCTGGGTCGCGAACTATAGCGTAAATCGTCTCATTAAATTTATCTGCTCCCAGATGCGCCGCAACTTCAGCGACTTGACCAAAACTATCATAAACGCAGACCCGCTTTAGCCCTGCGTGTCCCGTTGCCTGATGAATAGCTTCTGCTTCCGTCTCTGCTATGAAAGCTTTTCCAGTTGTATCTGAGGTGTTGGCCACAAGTACCTGACCATCAATGGTCTCCAGCGCATCGCCTGCCGTGAACCACGCCGGAATCCGGTGCCCCCACCAAAGCTGGCGCGAGACACACCAAGGCTGGATATTCTCCATCCAGTTGAAGAACGTCTTCTCCCAGCTCTTCGGCACGATCTCGATC
>JAIXZV010000051.1 GCA_027489365.1 Sphingomonadales bacterium | reverse complement strand
GGGGGAGGTGGCGAGCGCAGCGAGACGGAGGGGGAGGTCGGGAACGCCCCCTGCAATTCGGCTCCCACTCTATCGCGGCCAGGATGGGCCGCTCGCCGACCGGCCATCATCCGAGCGGCTCGCTGACCTCCCCCTCCGTCGCCTTCGGCGCCACCTCCCCCTGGCGGGGGAGGACATCATCGCCCTCCTCCACACCCCCCAATGGCACGTTTCCGCCCGCGATCGGTTGAGAGGGCAGCGCTGCACGCATCCGTGCCGCGCGCACCGATCGGAAGTGCCGTTGATTCTCTCTCTGTCCGAAGCCACCAGCCTGACAGGCCACGCCGCACAGTTCGAGGCGCAATACATCCCGATCCTGTTCGCTTTGGGTGCGATGATCCTGATGATCGCGTGGCTGCCGTTCGTCCTGAAAAAGCTGCCTCTGTCGCTGCCGATCGTCTGCGTTGCGATCGGCGTCGTGCTCTTCTCCTTCCCGCCTTTCTCGGCCTGGGCACCGCACCCGGAGAAGACTCCGAAGCTGGTCGAACGCGCCACCGAGATGATCGTGATCGTGTCGCTGATGGGCGGCGGGCTCAAGATCGAACGGATCGTCGCGTGGACAAGCTGGAACGTCCCGTGGCGGCTGCTTGGCATCGCCATTCCGCTGACGATCGTGCTCGTCGTGCTGCTCGGCTATCACTTCCTCGGCCTTGGCCTCGCCACCGCCTTGCTGTTCGCCGGATCGCTCGCGCCGACCGATCCAGTGCTCGCGGGCGACGTGCAGATCGAACATGACGAGAATGAGGAGGAAGCCGAGGCCAAGTTCGCGCTGACCAGCGAAGCGGGCCTCAACGACGCGCTTGCCTTCCCGTTCATCCACCTCGCCATCGCGATCGCGGCGGCGGGCAGCCTTAGCGGCGCGGTGCTGACGCATTGGGTGCTCGATGACGTGTTGTGGAAGCTCGGGGCCGGGCTGGTGTTCGGCGCGGGCCTTGGCCGTTTGATCGGCTGGATCATCTACCGGATGCCCGCCGGGACAGCGCTATCGCGGACCGGCGACGGCTTCATCGCACTCGGCGCGACGTTCCTGGTCTATGCGCTGACCGAATTCGCGCATGGCTATGGCTTTCTCGCGGTGTTCGTCGCAGGCCTGACGATCCGCCAGTCGGCGCGCGGACATGATTTCAACAAGCGCCTGCACGATTTCGCCGATGAATCGGAACGGCTGCTAATGATGCTGCTCCTGCTGCTGTTCGGCGGGATGCTGGCGGCGGGCCTGCTCGCCCCCGTAGGCTGGAAGGAAGCGGCGTTCGCAGGCGTCATGCTGCTCGTCATCCGCCCGCTCGCCGGGTGGATCAGTCTGATCGGGGTGAAGCGCCCCCGGCTCGAACTCGGCATCATCGCCTTTTTCGGCATCCGCGGTCTGGGGTCGGTCTATTACCTCAGCTACGGCTTCAACCACGCCGCGTTCGAACAGCAGACAAGCCTGTGGGCAACGCTCGGGCTGATCATCGCAGGCTCGATCCTGATGCACGGCGTGCTGGTCACCCCGGCGCTACGGCGGCTGCACCGCCACTATCATCACCTCGGCATCGTCGAGACCAGGGAAGCCTGAGGTCAGGCGAAGGCAGCCGCCCCCTTCAACTGCGTATAGGCAGCGATCACGTCCTGCAGCTTCGCCTCGAAGCTGCGGTCGCCGCCGTTGCGGTCCGGGTGATACTTGCGCACCAGTTCGGCATAGCGCGTGCGCAGGCCGCGTCGGTCGCTATCGATCGCCAGCCCCAACACCTTGAGCGAACGTCGGTCGAGCGCCGAGAGCGGACGCCCGTCCTTGCGCTGCTCCTCGCCCGCCCCCGACCCAGCGCCCGCGCGGCGGAAGCGCGCGCCGATCGCGTCGAGCGGATCGGTGAAATCGGCCCATTTCGGCGGCGCGTCGGCCCCCGAATGCGCGAAGGCGCGCGTTTCACGCTCCCACCCCGAAAACGGCCGCTGCTGCGCGTGGATTTCCTCCGCGCTCATGCCGCTGAAGAAATTGTAGCGCGCATTGAAGGCGCGGACGTGATCGAGGCAGAACCAGCGATACGGTCGCGGTCCCTCAGCCCCATAGCCCGCACCCTCGGCCGGTGGCGCGCGGAACTCGCCTGCGGCGTCGCAGCCCGGCTCCGCACACACGCGTCCCGTCCCCTCGACCCGGCCGTGGAAGCGGGGCGAGGGCTTTTCGCGTTTCTTGTCGTCTTCGCGTGCCAACGCGGCTCCCTCAAATCCAAAAACGGCTTATATAGGCGCGATGAACCAGCCCGCCACCGCCCCCCGCCCGATCGTCGACGAAATGCGCGAGCGCCTCGACGCAGCACTTTTGCCCACCAAGCTCCACATCTCCAACGACAGTGCGCAGCACGCCGGGCATATGGGCGATGACGGGACGGGTGAATCGCATTTCTCGGTGACGGTCGAGAGCGAAAAGTTCGTCGGCCTCAACCGCGTCGCGCGGCAGCGGCTGGTGAACACCGCGCTCGCCGATCTGCTCGCGACACGCATCCACGCGCTGGCGATCCGCGCGACCGCGCCCGGCGAATGACGCGCGCCCCGCGCCCAGCCGCGCGTATTCTCCTCGTCGACGCGGAGGATCGCGTGCTGCTGTTCCGCTTCACCCCCGACGACCGCCCGCCCTTCTGGTGCACGCCCGGCGGCGCGCTCGATCCGGGCGAAAGCTATGCTGAGGCCGCGCGGCGTGAATTGCGCGAGGAAACCGGGCTCGATCGCGACCCCGGACCGGAAATCCTGCAACGCCAAGTCGACTTCATCACGATCGAAAGCGTGCCGGTCAGCGCCGACGAACGCTATTTCCTCGTCCGGGCCGACTCCGCCGAGATCGACACCGGCGGCCACACCGCGCTCGAACAGCGCGTGATGACGCGCTGGCAATGGTTTTCGCGCGATGAACTGATCGCGTTCGACGAACCCTATTTCCCCGAAGACCTGGCCGAACTGCTCGACCGGATGGAGGCTATCCCATGACCAATGACGATCTGATCCTGCAGACGATCACCCCGGTCACCCATGATCTGGGCGGCTTCAAGGTCCACCGCACGCTGCCGTCGCGGCCGCGCACGATGGTCGGGCCGTTCATCTTCTTCGATCAGATGGGCCCGGCGCGGCTCAGCGTCGGCACCGGCATCGACGTGCGCCCGCACCCGCACATCAATCTCGCCACCGTCACCTATCTGTTCGAAGGCGCGATCGCACACCGCGATTCGGTCGGCAGCGTGGCGGTGATCGAACCCGGCGCGGTCAATCTGATGACCGCCGGGCACGGCATCGTCCACTCCGAACGCTCGCCCAGCGCCGAGCGCGCCGTTGGCCCGCTGCTGTCGGGCATCCAGACCTGGCTCGCCATGCCCGAGGCGGACGAGGAAATGGACCCGGCCTTCGAACATGTCGCCAAGGCCGATCTGCCGACGGTCGAAACCCCCGGCGCCCGCGCGCGCGTCGTGATGGGCAGCGTGTGGGGCGTCACCGCGCCGACCACCACCTATGCCGAGACGATCTATGCCGACATCGTGCTCGATGCCGGTGGCAGCGTGCCGATCGATGCATCCGCCGATGAGCGCGCGATCTACATCGCGCTCGGCGAAGCGACGCTCGACGGTATGACGCTGGAACCGATGACGCTCTACGTGCTCAAGCCCGGCGTGGCCGCGACGCTGCGCTCCGCCACCGGCGCACGCGCGATGCTGTGCGGCGGGGAGGACTTCAAAACGCCGCGCCACGTCTGGTGGAACTTCGTCTCCTCGCGGCAGGATCGCATCGCCGAAGCCAAGCGCGCCTGGACCGCCGGCGAATTCCCCAAGGTGGTGGGCGACGACAAGGAATGGATCCCGATCCCGGCGATCCCGAAGACGGTGAGCTATCCGTAATATCTCCCCCCTCCCGCTTGCGGGAGGGGTAGGGGTGGGCGCCCGGCCTCCACGTGCGGATCGATTTGATAGCGCGAGCCC
>JAIXZV010000062.1 GCA_027489365.1 Sphingomonadales bacterium | reverse complement strand
CATAGACATTCTCGATCCGCATCCCGCTCGCCAGCCGGACGCCGACATGCCGCGCCTCGCGATTCGCCTGCCAGTCAAGCCGGTCGTCCTCGGTCAGCGGCACTTTCGACAGGATCGCGACGCCGTGGTGCATCTTTTGCCCGTGCAGCACGATGTGGCGATAGCCGAGCGCGCGGAACGATGCGGTCGGGAAATCCTGATCGACCACCTTGGTTTCCTGCAGGCACAGGATATCGGGGGCCACTTCGCGCAGGAATTTTTCGACGATTTCGATCCGGAAGCGAACGGAATTGATGTTCCAGGACACGATCTTGAGCGACGATGACATCATGACGCTCTATCGAGCCGCGTGGCGCTGCGCCAGCGTCACCAACCACATCTTGTGGTTATGGCGGTATCGCGTACGATTTGTCGCAGACGCTGCAGCGTGCGCAACGTGAAGGGGCAACGATGTCGACTTTGAAAGACGTGTTCCGTCCGACCGATTCCCCGCCGGCCGGCTTGGCGGCCAAATTCAGACATTACAGCAGCCGCTATGGCGCAGTTCACGCGGCGGCACGCTATGTCGGTACCAAGGTTCCATCGATATGGCGGTTGGTCGGCCCGGCCGTTTCCGGCGGATACCGGCGCAATTGGACCGCTCCTGCGGGTGTGCCGCGCTTGCTGAACCTTGGCGGCGGCGGCAACACGATCCAAAATGGTTTGACCGTGGATCTCGATCCACGCGCGGATTCCTACGTCGATCTGGCCCAGTCGCTTCCATTTGCCGATGCCTCCTTCGACTTGATCCTGCTCGAAGAAGTCCTCGAACATGTCCCCAAGCCCGAAGGCGTGCGACTGTTACGCGAATGCCGACGAATCCTCGCGCCCAATGGCGTCATCCGCATAACGACACCCGATCTGGACTGGATGGGTGTGGGCGCGGCGGATGGAACGGTCGATTGCGACCTGATCAATTCGACCTTTTACGATCACGGCCATCGCTACATTTATTCGCGCCGCGAGCTGCTGCGCGCGATGGAGCAAGCTGGCTTTGCCAAGGCCGCGCACTCCTTCTACCGCGATCCGGATGCCGTGCTCGGTTTCCTCGACACCCATGCCGCGCGGTTCGATCATGCGCCCGAGCTGTCGCAATATGTCGAGGCGACGCGCTAGACAGGAAAAGGCCCCCGCTCCGGGGGCATGGAGCGAGGGCCGACCTAGCGTTCGTCACGCAGGCGGGAAGGGAATGTTCGGGCAACAGGGGGAAATCCCGAAACGCTCCCATCCGCGATCCCGTCTCTAGCGGTCCAAACCTGTCGCCAATATGAATGACGCTTACTTTCGGCCCGAATTGGGCACCGGATCGCGCCATTTGAACGCTCCGTCGCTGACGGGTGCGTTGAAGCGCTGCCCCGACAAGCGAATCGTCGTTCGGTTGTTCTGCGAATCGAGCGCGACCCAGCCTTGCAGCATCAATCCGCCGGGGGCCGCGGCATTGCGCGCG
This sequence comes from Sphingomonadales bacterium, assembly GCA_027489365.1. Lineage (GTDB taxonomy): Bacteria > Pseudomonadota > Alphaproteobacteria > Sphingomonadales > Sphingomonadaceae > Sphingomonas. The sequence goes on along the minus strand of JAIXZV010000062.1, from coordinate 2,208 downwards.
AAGACCAGGCTGATCCGGCCATATTCGGGGTGCTTGGGGTCGGCCGCATCGATCGTGATGACGCCCGGATTGTCGGTCGCCACCACGGTGGCAATCTTGCTCATGTCGCGCGACGGATCGAGCAGGACACCGAGCGGCGAATTGCCGATCGGCCAGCGTTGCTTCTGCCCGACCGAATAATCCAGGAACCACAGCGATTTGCCATCACCGACGATCAGGATCGGCACGCCTTTTTCATATTGGAAACGGATCTTGCCGGGCTTCTTCAAGGTCAGCATGCCGCCCAGCACCTTTCCGGTGCGGTCGGTCTGGGTGAAGGCAGCGGTCATGCTTTCGACGCTTTGCAGATGCCGCTGCACTGCGGTCAGATCGCTTGAGGGGGCGGCGCTCACTGCGACCGACGTGGCGAGCAGGGCAGGGAGCGCGATCAGCGCGGGGATGCGCAGGCGCATGGCGTTTTCTCCGAAAATGAAGTCGCAAAAAGCAGTATTGCGTTTGAACAGCTTGTGAACGCCTGCGCCTACAATGGGTTGCCGTCGCGATCGCGCAGGACCTCGCGACGGCCGACATGGTCGGGACGGCTGACGATACCGTCTTTTTCCATCCGCTCGATCAGCCGCGCCGCACTGTTATAGCCGACGCGCAACTGGCGCTGCACCCACGAGGTCGAGGCCTTCTGGCTTTCGACGACCAATTGGATCGCCGCGCGATATTGCTGGTCCTCGGCCGAATCCTCGCCGATTGGCGCGCCGTCGAGCGCGAAGCCGTCGGCGGGCTCTTCGGTGACCGAAGTGTTGTAATCGGGGCGGCCTTGCGCGCGCCAGTGATCGGTGACGGCGCGCACTTCATCGTCCAACACGAACGGCCCGTGGACGCGCACGATACCCTTGCCGCCGGGCATATAGAGCATGTCGCCCTTGCCGAGCAGCTGTTCGGCGCCCTGTTCGCCCAGGATGGTGCGCGAATCGATCTTCGAGGTGACGTGAAAGCTGATTCGCGTCGGGAGATTCGCCTTGATCACGCCGGTAATGACATCGACCGAGGGGCGCTGCGTCGCCATGATCAAATGGATGCCCGCCGCGCGCGCCTTTTGCGCCAGGCGTTGGATCAGGAATTCGACTTCCTTGCCCGCCGTCATCATCAGATCGGCGAGCTCGTCGATGATCACGACGATCTGCGGCAGCACCTGATAATCGAGCGTTTCCTCCTCATAGATCGGCGCGCCGGTGACGGGTTCATAACCCGTTTGCACCTTGCGCCCGAGCGGTTGGCCCTTGGCTTTGGCGGCGCGGACCTTGTCGTTGAAGCTGGCGAGGCTGCGCACGCCGACCGAGGACATCTGGCGGTAGCGATCCTCCATCTGCTCGACCGCCCATTTCAGCGCGCGCACCGCCTTGGCCGGATCGGTGACGACGGGGGAGAGCAGATGCGGGATGTCGTCATACATGCTCAGTTCGAGCATCTTCGGATCGATCATGATCATCCGGCACTGATCGGGGCGTAGCCGATAGAGCAGCGACAGGATCATGCAGTTGAGCCCGACCGACTTGCCCGAGCCGGTCGTGCCCGCGACCAGCAGATGCGGCATCGGCGCGAGATCGGCGATCACCGGGTCACCCGCGATGTTCTTGCCGAGCACCAGCGACAGCGCGCCCGGCTGATCGTCGAGCGCGTCGATCAGTTCGCGCAAGCCCACCGTCTCGCGCCGAGCGTTGGGTAATTCGATGCCGATCACGGTCCGACCGGGGATGGTCGCGACGCGCGCCGAGACCGCCGACATATTGCGGGCGATATCATCGGCCAATTGGATCACGCGGTTGGCCTTAATCCCGGCGGCGGGTTCGAGTTCATACATCGTGACGACCGGGCCGGGCCGTACGTTGATGATCGATCCCTTGACGTGGAAATCGCTCAGCACCGTCTCAAGCAGCCGCGCGTTGCGATCGAGCGCGACCTTGTCGATCGGTCCGCCGACCGCAGGCGGGGCGGTCTTCAGCAGATCGAGCGATGGCAGCGATGACGTGTCGCCGAAATCGAGGCTGGTCTGTTTGGCGCGTGGCTTGGCGACGGTGACAGGGGTCATCTGCCGATCCGCGATCACCGGGCCGGGGCGCGAATCGGGCATGGCGAGCGCGCGCGGCATCGACAGTTTGCGGGGGGCAGGTTCCGGCGCGAACATGTCCTGCTCGGCCTCCATGCCGCGCTGGT
>JAIXZV010000134.1 GCA_027489365.1 Sphingomonadales bacterium | reverse complement strand
ATGTGCAACGTGGCCCCGAAAGATACGAAACCCCCTCGAAGGTCTGCGCACCGCAGAAAGGGAACCCCATCATCCTGATAGGTCACGTCATTTGTTAAGGCATAAGCACCGAAACTAAGTACCGATGTGCTGAGGTCTGCGACTGTCGCGTGATTCCGAGATCTGAGCAGCGCGTCGGCTTCTAAGCTGCCCTTCTGGAAATACGTGCTGTCGATCCGATTTGTCGGATTTTCTGAGAGTGCCGCACTACATGCCACCACCGAAATCTCCAGCCCCTCCGACAGACCCGCGAAGCGGGCGCTGTCAAAGGGGCCTAGCGAAAACTGAGGTCTTGTCCCTTCGCGAACTCTGCAAAGGCCTCGGCAATGCCAGGCCCGGTTATTCCTTCGTGATCGAACAAATCCTGCGCGACAACGAAGTGCTGGTGTGAATCGCGCATCGGGGCGCCATCTGCGCCGCGAACGTAGATTTTCTCGCCCGAATTATCCTTGCTCGCCACCTGCTGCGTGGCGAAAAAAATGTCGTAATCCTCGCGCCGGGGGCAAAGCGGCCCAGCCTTCGGATCGTCATTCCATTTCTGCACGAATAGCACGCTGGTTTTGGTGCCAGTATGCGGTTTGAAGCTGTTGGGGTGGAGCCCAACGACCGCTAGCACGCGGGCACGCTGCATGATGTAATCGCGCAGGCGCTTATCGCCTGCATTGTTGAAGCGGCCCTGCGGCAGCACGACCGCCATGCGGCCGCCAGGGCGCAACATGTCGAGATTGCGTTCGATGAAAAGCAAATCACGACCGACAGCGCTTTCCAGCCGCCCATTGGTCTTATGCGCCATTTCGTACGTCGCGAGGATCGCGGACTGCTTGATGTCCCCGGCAAAAGGCGGGTTCGCCATCACCACGTCGAACTGGTAATTGCGATCATCCGTCCCGATCCGCTTGCGACGTAACCGTTTCCAACCCTCGCTATAAGAGTCGTTCCAGTCGTCATCGCGCGCGGTGTCGGCCCAGTGCTTCCAGTCGAGCGAGTTAAGGTGGAGAACGTTGGTTTCGCCGTCACCAGCGATCAGGTTTAGGCAGCGTGCGACGCGAACACTCTTTTCGTCGAAATCAATCGCAAAGACTTGATCGCGGACGTAGTCGCCACAGCGCGGTGGCTTCGCCTCCATCGTAAAAAGGTGTGACTGCGGCAACCCAAGCTGATCCATGATCGCCCGCCAGACGTGAAAAATCGTGTGGACGGTGAATCCGGCTGACCCAGCCGCCGTGTCGATAACGCTCTCGTTCTCGTTCGGGTTGAGCATCTTAACGCACATGTCGATCACCCAACGCGGCGTAAAATACTGGCCCTTCTCGCCCTTGGACGTCTTGCTGACGAGATATTCGAAGGCATCATCGATCACGTCGAGGTTGGAATTGAACAGCTTCCAATCCTCCAGACTGCCGACGCAAATCTGGAGATGTTCGGCACTGAGACGAATGCGCTCATCCTCGGCGAAAACGCCCGGCCATTTTTTCTTGGCGCGGTCAAACAGTCCGGTCAGCTTCTGGCGTACCAGCGATGCGGTATCGTTGTTGCGGAACTGCAAATGTTTGTAGCTGCCGCGATAGCACTCCATCTCATCATAGAGCTTGATGAAAATGAGCTTGAAGACCTCCTCGAACACATCGACACCGGCATTTGCGAGGACTTCGTTTTCCAGATCGACGACCAGATCGCGAAGCGTACGCGCCTTTTCGCGCTTGGCAGCACGCGCTTCTTCCTTCGCGATTAGATCATCGATCGTCCAAGGTTGATTGACTACAGACTCGATCGTCTGTGAGGCGCTTGGGAATTCGGGAATTTCGACAAAGAAATTAGGGTCTTTGCGGTTCCATGTGATCGTTTCCGCTCCGCGGCTCCACACCGCAAGCGGCGCGCCAGTCGCGTTGGTGTAGGTCCGCAATTGCTCCTTGCCGTCGCGCGCCTTGACCTGCTTGACCTCGATTATCGCATAGAAAGTATCTGGCCGATCAGCGTCGGTAATCACGATATCTGCCCGCTTGGTCGCATCGCGTCCGAGCACAATCGGCTCTTCGACCCGGATACGAGTCAGGGGATAGTCGTATTGGTTGACCAGCCGGTCGAGCCAGAGCTGCCGTACAACCTCCTCTGGGGTCGCACGGACGCCCTTGTCGCGACCATAGCAGCGTAGATACAGTCGGTCGTTCCGGACACTAGCGCGCGCTTCGAGGCGGCTGTGCTCCTCCTGCGACAAGAGAGCGAGCGCGCGACCGACATCGCCGCCCGTAAAATCTTCCAGAATGGACATTATGGTCTCCCTGCCCCGCGTCGTAGGCTGGCACCGTGGGGGCGAGCAAGGCCTGAAGTGATGTTCACCGCCTCCTCCCTGACCAAGACGCGGGAATAAATCCCCCACCGTCCCCCGAACGCTTCGCCCCCGCCGGCCGGCCCTGCGGCGTCTCGGGGACAGCTACGCTTTCCCCGTGCGCCTTGGCCGTACCTGCGACAAATCCGGCAGCACCGGCGCCTCTGGCTCGTGCGGCGACACCCCCCGCCCCTCGCGCCGCGCCGCTTTGCGCACTTCGTAATCCTCGCGGTCGCGCGCGCGTTCGGCCTCCCACATCGCGCCCAGCCGGTAACTGCGCGCGTCCTGCGATTCACCCCGGCGGCGCTTGATGTGCGGCGGTTCGGCCTGCAGCCGCACTTCCTTCTGGTGGAGCTGCAGCACTTGCATGGCCTGATCGAAGGTCAGCGGCGGCACGGGCGGGGGGTCGTTGTGGCGCCAGGCATCGTCGCGGTAACTGTCTGCGAGTGCCGCTTCCATCACCGCCGCCTCGACGCGTTCATAGCCCATTTCCAGCGCGAGCCGCATTTCGCGCGCGAACGCCGGGTTCTTGCGGCGGCGGCGATAGAAGGCCGCGACCGATGCCCCCGCGGCCGCCGCCGACAGCCGCACGTTCGCGGTTGCCGAGAGCGCCGAGAGGAACGCCTGTTCGCATTGCCGGGTCAGCTTGCCGGGTTGCGCGCTGCGCACTTGCAGCTTGCCGTCGTTGCGGCGCACCACCGTCACCTCGCCGCCGCGCGTGCGATGGCCGCGATCGTCGGCATCCAGCGCGGTCTTGGCGGCCAGCGGCGCGGCGCGCCCT
>JAIXZV010000245.1 GCA_027489365.1 Sphingomonadales bacterium | reverse complement strand
CGCTGCCGCGCCCAGGCGTAGAAATAGGCCTCGCCCGAATAATTGAGCACGTCGTTGGCGATGCGTTTCTTGATCAGCGCGGCGAAACCGCTCGCCGGAATCCCCCATAATTTGCGGAAGATGATGAAGTCGCCGACGACGGGCGAAAAATAGAGCAGGATGAAAAAGACGTAGAACAACGGGCTGGTCGGCATCGCCGACACCCACGAATCGACCCCCATCGCGCGCAGCTTGAGCCCGAGCCACACGATCATCACCAAGGTGACGAGCGCACCGAAATAGGTTGGCCAGCGGCGCTTCATCCGCGGCATCGGCACCAGCCCGGCCAGATCCGCGCTCGTTGCAGGGCCCGCGTTTGGCGACAGCGGTACGCGCGCGGATGGCTCGCCCGGCGTCCCGGCCACTCCCGCTTCAGTCTTCAAAATGTCCACGTGGTGCGTCTGTCCGCTCGTTCGGCTGATCGGGAAATACCCGATCGCGTCGCCCTGCCGCCCCTTAGCGGCAGAAGTGTGGCGGGGCAATTCACCCGAAAGCGTCCGCGAATCAGGCCGCGGGTTTGACCCGGTCGGGGTGGGCGGCGGCGATTTCGGGCCATTCGGCGGCGGCGGCGTCAGCACGCGTCAGCCGCGGGAACGGCTCCAGCGGCACCGCGAAACGCCGCGCATTGTAGAGTTGCGGAACGAGGCAGACGTCGGCGAGATTGGGCGCATCGCCGCCCAGGAACGGCCCCGGCAGGTCGGCGGTCATCGCCTCCAGCGCGGTCAGCCCCTCGATGATCCAGTGCGTATACCACGCATCGCGCGCCGTTTGATCCGCGCCGAATTGCGCGGTCAACCGGTTGAGCACGCGCAGATTGTCGATCGGGTGGATGTCGGCGGCGATCACCAGCGCCTGCGCCAGGATATGCGAACGCGCGACCGGATCGGACGACACCATGGGCACGCGCTCATACGTCGCATCGAGATAGTCGATGATCGCCAGACTCTGCGTCAGCACCGTCGTGCCGATATCGAGCGCAGGGACAAGACCCTGCGGATTGCGCGCCAGGAACTCGGCCGAGCGCTGAGCCCCTTTGGTCAGGTCGACCGCGACGCTCTCATACGCCACCTGCTTCAGATTGAGCACGATCCGCACGCGGTAGGCCGCGGACGAACGCCAATAATCATAGAGGACCGGGGTCATGCCTCCGCGTCGGCCTCCGCCTCGGAACTGCGTTCGAGCGCGACCTTGATCATCGCGGTCAGCGGATCGGCGAGCGTCAGGCCGAGCAGACCGAACAGCGTTCCCGCCAGAATCTGCGACGACAGCGTAAGCGCGGGCGGCAAATCGACCGTGCGCTTGGCCACCATCGGGATGATGACATAGCCATCGAGCGTCTGGATGAAGAAATAGATGCCGATCGCGGCAAAGCCGGTGTGCATCCCCGCGCTGAATCCGACCGCGACCATCAAGATCCCACTGGTGATCGCGCCGATATTGGGGATGAAGGCGAGGATGCCGGTGATGATGCCGAGCACCAGCGCCATCGGCACGCCGAAGATCGCCAGCGCCACGCCGGTCATCACGCCTTCCAGCGCCATGCCGAACAGGCGCCCGGCGAGCAGCCGCCGCATCGTGAAGGTCATCGCCTCGATCGTGCCCGAAAAGCGCGGGCGCATGTCGCGCGGGATCATCCATTGCAGCCCGCTTTCGTACAGGCGTGGTTCCATCGCGATGAACAGGCCGATCACGAGCACCATGATAAGGCTGGCGAGCGCACCGAAAGCGACACCGAGATAGGACGTGATCTTGCCGAATGAGCCCAGCGCTTGCTGCGCCATGCCGTTGAGATCGGCCTTGCCCGGCATGATGCCGATGCTCGACGCCCAGTCGATCAGCTTGGTCGCCTGCGTCGTCAGCGTCGCGCGCAATTGTTCGACCTGTTGCGCAATCCCTGCGCCGGTCAGATAGAAGACGACGCCGATGAACACGATCGTCAGGAGGACAACGATCGCCAGGCGCCACGGCCGCCCGATCGGCAACACGCGCCCGAGCAGGCGCACCCCGCCATCGAGCATCGACGCGAACACCAGCCCTGCAAAAATGATCAGCAAGGGCTGAATCAGCAGCACGACCAAAGCGATCGCCCCCGCCAGCCCGAGCCAGACGGTGGCGCGCTTTAGTTCCTGCCGCACGAACGGATCGCGCAGCTCGTTCGGTGCGGGTTCGGTGACGATCTCTGCGCCGTTGGTTTCGCTCATTTGTCGCGTGCCGCGTGCAGCGAGGTGCCGGCCCGGCCGCCACGGAACGATTCGCCCCAGGTCAGCGGATTCCAGCTACCCAGGCCGGTTTTCGAGAACGTGATGAATTCCGCACGCCCGCCGAGATATTCCCACGGCACCGGTCCGCCGAGCCCGCCCTGGTCGAGCGGTACGCGGCTGTCGGCGCTGCGATCGCGATTGTCGCCCATCATGAAGACGTGTTTGGGCGGGATCACGATCGGGCCGTAGGTGTCGGCGGCGGTCTCGCCCAGCTCGACCGTTTCGTAATGCCGCCCGTTGGGCAGCGTTTCGGTGACCAGTGGCATGTGACAGATTGCGCTGCCATCGGGCGCGGTGCGCAGCGCGTCGGGGCCGAGATCGCAGGTCAGCCCGGTTTCCGGGGCTGGCTGCGGCATCCCGCCATAATATGGCACGTCGACATAGTGCAGCGGGCCGCGCTTTACCGGCACGCCGTTCAGGATCACGACGCCATTTCGCACCTCCAGCCGGTCGCCCGGCAGGCCGATCAAGCGCTTGATATAGTCGGTCTTGGTGCCCGGCGGCGTGACGATCACGACGTCGCCGCGCTCCGGCATCCGGCCGAGCAAGCGCCCGTTGATGAAGGGCAGCAAGTGGAAGGTCGGGGACACGAACGACCAGCCATAAGGATATTTGCTCACCACCAGCTGATCGCCGACCAGCAAGCCCGGCAGCATCGATTCGGACGGAATGTAGAAGGGCTTGGCGATGAAGGTGTGGAAGCCCAGCACCGCCAGGATCAGCCAGAAGATACCGCGCAGCTCGGATGCCCAGTCGGTGCCCGGCCGCCTGGCGGCTGGGGCCGTCGTGTCCGACGCCGGAACAGTCTTGTCGCCGGGCGTACCGATCTCGTCTTTATCCAGGGCCAAATCCTCGCTCATATTGCATCCTCGTGCGCCGTATCGCCCATCACCAGCGCTTCGATGATCACGAACGCCTGTGCCCACGGATGATCGTCGGTCATCGTCAAATGTACCCGCGCGACGTGGCCGTCGGGCGTTAACGCGTCAAGTCTCGCCTTGGCCCCGCCGGTCAGGGCCAAGGTCGGCGCGCCCGATGGTGCATTGACGACCCCGATATCCTTCATGAACACGCCGCGCTTGAAACCGGTTCCGACTGCTTTGGAAAAGGCTTCCTTGGCAGCGAAGCGCTTGGCCAGCGTCCCCGCCTTGGTGAACGGGCGCCGCGCCGCCTTGGCCTGTTCGACCTCGGTGAACACGCGTTGTTCGAAGCGCGCGCCGAAACGGTCGAGCGACGCCTGGATCCGCTCGATATTGCACAGGTCGGAACCGAGTCCGATGATCATGGCTGGGTGCTTTGACGAAAAAGAAGAAGGTTGGTTCGCGCGGAGGCGCGGAGACGCGGAGAAGAAGAAAGAAAAGGAAATGGGTTGCGCTGCGCGCGGCGTCCGAAACGGCGCGCTGGAGCTGATGCGGGCCGCGCGCAGCGCACTTTGCTTTTTTCTCCTCCGCGTCTCCGCGTCTCCGCGCGAACCAAATTTCTTCCTTCAATCACCGCGCCACATCCATCGCTGCGCGCATCGCGCGGACCGCATCGCCCAGGCCCATGAAGATCGCGTCGGCGATCAGGCTGTGGCCGATGTTCAACTCGCGTACCTGCGGAATCGCCGCGATCGGTGCGACATTGGCGAGCGTCAGGCCGTGTCCGGCATGGACTTCGATCCCGTTCTTGGCGGCAAGCGCGGCGGCATCGGCGAGGCGACGCACCTCCGCGACCTGCGCTTCGCCCGACAGATCGGCGTAGCGCCCGGTGTGCAGCTCCACCACCGGCGCGCCGAGCCGGATCGCCGCCTCGATCTGGCGCGCATCGGGTTCGATGAAGAGCGAGACGCGGATGTTTGCGTCGCGCAGCGCCGACACCAGCGGCGTCAGATGATTGTGCTGCCCGGCAGCGTCGAGCCCGCCTTCGGTGGTGCGCTCCTCGCGCTTTTCGGGAACGATGCACGCGGCGTGCGGCCGGTGGCGCAGCGCGATCGCCAGCATCTCGTCGGTCGCCGCCATTTCGAAATTGAGCGGGATCGTCAGTTCGGCCGACAGCCGCGCGATGTCGTCGTCGGTGATATGCCGCCGGTCCTCGCGCAGATGCGCGGTGATGCCGTCTGCACCCGCCTCCGCCGCCAGCAACGCCGCGCGCACCGGATCGGGATAGCCCGAACCACGCGCATTCCGCACCGTCGCGACATGGTCGATGTTGACGCCAAGGCGCAGGTGACCCGTCACGCCGCACGGCTCCCGGGCTTGATCGCTGGAATCGCCGCGAGTTCGGGCGGCAACGCATCCGCCGCATAGGTCGGCACGTCGAGGCGAATCAGCGGATAGAAGGGCACGCCCAGATCGGCCGTGCCGTTCGACCGATCGACCAGCGCCGCCGCCGCGATCGTCTCGCCGCCGGCACGCGCGATCGCCGCGATCGCCTCTTTGGAGGAGAGGCCGGTGGTGACCACATCCTCCATCATCAACACCTTCATGCCCGGTTCGAGCCGGAAGCCGCGACGCAGTTCGAACACGCCATCGGGCCGTTCCAGGAACATCGCCGACACGCCCAGCGCACGCGCCATCTCATGTCCGGCGATGACGCCGCCCATCGCGGGGGATACCACCGCTGCGATGCTTTCCCGTACGTCGGCCGGGAGTCGCGCGACCAACGCCGCGGCAAGACGGGCCCCGCGCGCCGGATCCATCAGCACGCGCGCGCATTGCAGATAGCGTGAGGAGCGCAAGCCCGAGGACAGGATGAAATGCCCTTCCAGCAGCGCTTCGGCGCTACGGAATTCGGCCAGAACGTCGTCATCATTAAGGAGGGTGGGCATTGCAAAGCGTCCTGCGGATGGGGGGCCTGATTAGAAGTGTGGATGGTGCGACGCAACGATTGCACAAAAAATGCCGCACGTTCGACTTGAGACGAAGGGGCACCCTGCGTATAGGGCCGCTATAAAGGGCGTATCCCCGCCCCGGCCGACAACGTTCGTCGGTGCGAGAGTCCAAGGGTAGAACGGAAAGATGCGAATGATCGGGATCAAATCGATCGCGCTGGCCGCGGGCCTCGCGATGCTCAGTGCCGGTACGGCAAACGCCGCGCCGCAACCTGCGCCGATTGCTCCTGTATCGAAACCGATCGAGGCCGCACCGACGGTGACGGTCGCCAATCCGGTTGCTGCCGCGCCGGCCGCTGCTCCTGCTGCTGCCCCCGCCGCTTCGACCGATCCGATGCTCGCCGTCGATGGCGCACCGGCGATGGAGATCGATCCCAAGGTCGGTCAGCCGGTCGTCGGCGAACTCGGCCTGCAACGCCAGGTTACGCACACGGGCAATCAGGCCGCGTGGTTCCACAACTGGCTGCTATTGCCGGTTATTACGTTCATCTCGGTGTTCGTTTTGATCCTGCTCGGCTGGGTCGTGGTGCGCTACCGTCGCGCAGCAAACCCGGTGGCGTCCAAGACGTCGCACAACACCGTGCTCGAAGTGTTGTGGACGGGTGTCCCGGTGCTGATCCTGCTCGGCCTCGCGCTGCCGTCGATCGGCCTGCTGCAGGCACAGTATAAGCCTGCGCCGAAGAACGCCGTCACACTGAAGGCGATCGGCAACCAATGGTATTGGACGTATCAATATCCCGATCATGGCGGGTTCGAGGTCACCTCGAACATGCTCAAGGAAGCCAATGAAGTCGGCAAGGGCGAACGCGCCCGCACTGCCGCAGACGGTCCCCGCCTGCTCGCGACCGACAATCGGGTCGTGCTGCCGGTTGGTGTGCCGATCCGCTTGATCACGACGTCGAACGACGTGATTCACAGCTGGGCGATCGCGGCCTTCTGGATCAAGCTCGACGCCATCCCCGGCCGCTTGAACGAAACCAGCTTCACGATCGACAAGCCCGGCGTCTATTTCGGCGTCTGCTCCGAACTGTGCGGCGCGCGCCACGGCTATATGCCGATCACGGTGCAGGCCGTGAAGCCTGAAGTGTTCGCGCAATGGGTGAAGGCAAAGGGCGGCACGATGCCCGGTGCCGCTGCAGCACCGGCGCCCGCCACCGGATCCGAACCCGCCGCACCGACCGCTGCCGATACGGCCGCCGCCAACGCGCTGCCCGCCAACGCCTCCGCTGGACAATAAGCCATGACCGACACCGCCCTCAGCCCCGCCGCCTTCGAGGCGCATCACGACGTCCACGCGCATGACGACCATCAGATGTCGTTCTTCGCGCGCTGGTTCATGTCGACCAACCACAAGGACATCGGCACGCTCTACCTGATCTTCGCGATCTTCGCGGGGATTATCGGTGGTGCGATTTCGGGTCTGATGCGCGCCGAACTGGCCGAGCCGAACATTCAATACCTCGGCTATTGGGCGAGCTTTCTGCCCGGCGGTGAACAAGGCCTCGATCATTCGATTCATCTGTGGAACGTGCTGATCACCGCGCACGGCCTGATCATGGTGTTCTTCATGGTCATGCCGGCGATGATCGGCGGCTTCGGCAACTGGTTCGTGCCGATCATGATCGGCGCGCCCGACATGGCATTCCCGCGGATGAACAACATCTCGTTCTGGCTGCTGATCCCGTCCTTCACGCTGCTGCTGGCGT
>JAIXZV010000279.1 GCA_027489365.1 Sphingomonadales bacterium | reverse complement strand
TGGCGCTGGCCACCCGACAAGGCATCGGGCATCCGGCTTGCAAAATCCTGCGGCAAATCGACCAGATCGAGCAAGTCGGCGACGCGGGTGCTGTTTGCCTTCTCGCCCGCCAGCCGTAGGCCGATCGCGATGTTCTCGGCCACGGTCATATGCGGAAACAGGCCGATATTCTGGAACACATAGCCGATCCGGCGGCGCAACGCGTAGGGAGCTGCCGCCGACGCCGCGTCCCCGCCGATCCGCACGACGCCTTCGCTCGGCTCGATCAGACGGTTAATCATCTTGAGCAACGTCGATTTGCCCGAGCCCGATGAGCCGACCAGCGCCACGAAACTGCCACCGGCAATCGCTACGGACACAGCATTCACGGCAATCACGCCGCCGCCATAGCGTTTGGTCACGCGATCGAAGGTGACCGCCGGGCCGATGTCGTGCGATGGTAGCATCGACGGCGACAGTGGAGCACGGTACCGCACGCGTCAAAGGGGTAGCGACATGGTTGAGCAAAAAGCGATTTTCATCACCGGCGGCGGATCGGGCATCGGCCAGGCGACCGCCAAGCTGTTCGCCGCCAAGGGCTGGCGCGTTGGCTTGGCCGACGTCAACGCGAGGGGCTTGAGCGAGACTGCGGCGATGCTGCCGGCGGGCATGGCCACCACCTACACGATGGACGTGCGCGACCGCGAGGCGTGGGTCGCGAATCTCGACGCCTTCACCGCCACGACCGGCGGGCGGCTCGACGTGTTGTTCAACAATGCCGGGATCGGCACGGGCGGGCCGCTGATCGACATGAGCTTCGAGGATCTCGACCGTGTCGTCGCGATCAATCTGGTCGGCGTGCTCAACGGCGCGAAGATCGGGTTCGCGTACCTCGCGAAGACGCCCGGATCGTGCCTGCTCAACACCGCTTCCGCCTCGGCGATCTACGGATCGTCGGGCCTGTCGGTCTATTCCGCGACCAAGTTCGGCGTGCGCTCGCTGACCGAGGCGCTCGACGGCGAATGGTATGGCGCGGGCGTGAAGGTGCGCGATCTGGTGCCGAGCTTCATCGACACGCCGCTGCTCGCGGCCCCGGCGGGCAGCAGCAACTACTCGATCAAGCAGGTCGTCACTAACGCCGGGCTTGAACTGACCGCCGTCGATGCGGTCGCGCAAGCCGCGTGGGATGCGGTGCACGGCGACAAGGTGCACACCTATGTCGGCAAGACCGCCGACCGCATGGCCTTTGCCGCGCGCTGGATGCCCGGACGGATGCGCAAGATGATGCGGCGCGGGGTGGTTGAAGCAAACTGACCATTTGTGCTCCTGCGCAGGCAGGAGCCCAGGGTTACGGGCGCTTCCCTCCGCATCCCTGGGTTCCTGCCTTCGCAGGAACACGGGTCTTAGCCGACGATAGCGTCGATCGCCTCGGCCAGCGCCACGTCCTTGTGCGACAGGCCGCCGGCATCGTGCGTGGTGAGCGCGATGTCGACGCGGTTCCACACGTTCGACCATTCGGGGTGATGATCGGCCTTTTCGGCGAGCAAGGCGACGCGCGCCATGAAGCCGAACGCTTCGCTGAAATCGCCGAAGGTGAAGGTGCGCGTGATCGCGTCGCGCGCTTCGTCATAGTCCCATTCGTCGAGCGTATCGAGCGCCTCGGCGCGGTCTTCGTCGCTCAGCGGTTCAACGGTCACGGGGGCGCTCTCCTAGTTGCGCGCGTCCGCGCGCGGGCCTGCTGGCGCACCGCGCGCCTTGGCCGTATGGCTTAGCGGATGGTGCCGCCCGATCAACTCCCGCCGACTGCCGACATGATCGAAGCGATCGCGCGGGCGACGATCGCGGGCCTGCCGGACGCATTCCGCGCGCATCTGGGCGATGTGGTGCTGATCGTCGAGGATTTCGCCGATGACGAGACACTCGATGCTTTGGGCATCGCGGATCCGTTCGAGCTGAGCGGGGTCTATCATGGCCGACCGCTGGGCGAAAAATCGTCGATGGATTCAGGTACGCCGCCCGACCGCATCCATTTGTATCGTCGTGCGATCCTGGACGAATGGGTCGATAGCGGGGTCGGGCTGAGCGCACTGGTGGCGCATGTAACGATCCACGAGATCGGTCATCATTTCGGCCTGTCGGACGCCGACATGCACGCGCTGGAAGCGAGCGTGGAGGGGTGAGCGACGCGTTGACGTTTCGCGACGTGACCTGCGTCCGCAGCGGGCGGACGCTGTTCGAGCGGCTGTCGTTCGCGATTGCCGGAGGCGGCGCAGCGTTGGTGTTGGGGCCGAACGGAGTGGGCAAGTCGAGCTTGATCCGCGTCGCCGCTGGATTACTTCGGCCAGCCGCCGGGGAGGTTAGCGGGTCGCCGGTACGGGCGCTGATGGCCGAGGCGGCGGCGCTTGATCCAGCCCTGCAGTTGTTCGACGCGCTCGTCTTCTGGGCGACGCTCGACGGCGAGCCGGATGCGCGTGGCCGGGTGACGCGCGCGCTGGAGGCGGTCAGCCTTTCGCATATCGCCGAGGTGCCGGTGCGCTTGCTCTCGACCGGCCAGCGTCGCCGCGCTGCACTCGCGCGCGTGGTGGCGAGCGAAGCACCGCTGTGGCTGCTCGACGAACCCGCCAACGGGCTCGACGTGGCGAGCGTCGCAATGCTCGAACGGCTGATCGCCGATCACCGCGCGGGCGGCGGCGCGGTGCTGGTCGCAACGCACACGCCGATCGCGTTGCCGGATGCGGTCGAGATCGTGTTGTGACGCGCTCCGCCCACGCCCGCCCGTTCGTGCTGAGCTTGTCGAAGCACTCGTCTCCGCAGGGGCAGCCTATGCGGCTGGCGGCCCTTCGACAGGCTCAGGGCGAACGGCGTGGGGGCGCTTCATGCTGACCCTGATCGCGCGCGATGTACGAATCGCCTGGGCGAGCGGCGGGGTCGCCAATGCGCTCGCTTTCTTCCTGCTGGTCACGATCCTCTTCCCCTTCGCGGTCGGGCCGGACACCGCCTTGCTCGCGCGGATCGGCGGCGGGGTTATCTGGGCGGCGGCGTTGCTCGCGGCGTTGATGCCGGTCGAGCGGTTGGTCGGGCCGGATCTGGACAGTGGCGTGCTCGATCAGCTGGCGGTGCGCGGGCTGTCGATGCCGAGCGTGGCGGCGGCGAAGATCGTCGCGCACTGGCTCGGCTTCGGGCCGCCGCTGATGCTGGCGACGGTGGTTGCCGCTGGCTTGCTCGGGCTGGACGCGCGGACGCTGGGGGCGGTCGAGCTGGGGTTGTTGATCGGCACACCGGGGCTGGCGGCGCTGGCGGTCGCGACCTCGGCGCTGGTCGCGGGCTTGCGCGGGGCGGGGTCGGTCGCGGGGCTGGTGATGCTGCCGCTCGCCGTGCCGCTGCTGATCTT
>JAIXZV010000004.1 GCA_027489365.1 Sphingomonadales bacterium | reverse complement strand
TCGCCGCGCCCATGATGCCGCTCGCGCGCGCGTTGCCCGCGGCCTGGATCAACTGCCCACCCTGATTGGCGTAGTTGGCCGCAAAGCTGCCCGTCTGTGCCGCCGCGTTCTGTCCGGTCGTGACAAGCCCGTTCAGGCGATCCTGCCATGTGCCGTAGGTGCTATCCGCGAGGCCCTGACCAAACGCGGTCAGTTCCTTGGCGTACCCACCTGACGAAAGCGCGCCGCGTGCTGCTGCGCTGTAATCGCGCGCCCGCGTGCCTTCCTGAAGCTGGAAATTGTAGCCGGGATTGGTATCTCGGAACATGGAGAGCGCCGATGCCTTGCCAGCATCACCGCCCAGACCGATGCTGTTCATGTAGGCCGTGAGCGCCGGGGCGCCGACCGCACGATACGGCGCAAGGTCCGCGCGGGTCTGGTCGAACTGCTCCTTCTGGAGCGCCAGCGCCTTATTAGACGCATTCTCCTGCGCCTTCGCTGCCTTCTTGGCCGCGTTTGCGCCGATGACGGCTGAAAAGACCGGCATGTCAAAGCACCTTTGCGTATAGCACGTCAGAAACCTTCCAGCCGGCGCGCTCGTAGAACGCCCCCGCCGCCTCATTGTTCGCGTGTCTCGATACCGAGGCCATGCAGGCGCCGCGCGCCTTCGCATCCGCCTCGTATTGCTGGATCAGCGCCTTGCCCTGCCCGGTGCCGCGCTTTGTCGGGCACACCCACAAAATGCGCTCAGACGCCAACAGATCGGCGCTGACGGGGCTTTGGTACATCTCGAACCAGATCACCCCGGAGGCGTCGTCAAACATCCACACGCCGTTCGTGTCAGCCGCAGCCAGCACGTTGGCCCATGTCTCTTCAGCGCGGGCGGCATCGAACGGCCCGCCATAGTCGCTGGCCTCGTAAAACCGCCGCGCCATGGAGATCAAAGCCCCCATGTCGGTCGCGCGGGCCTTTCGCAGCATCAGAGCGTCGTCCGCTCGGCAAGGGCCGCGATGATTTCGTTGACCTTGGCTTTCGTGTCGTTTGCCAGCGTAATCGCCGTCGCGAGGTTCGTCGCGTCCGCCGTCGTGATCGGATCAATCGTCAGCACGGCGTCCAGCTTGCGGAGCCTGCGCCACATCGCCCGGATGACGTTCTGCTCGTTCTGCTCAAGGGCCGCAAAGTCCTGCCCGCCAAGTGTCGGAATGCCGTTGACGGTCGCCGCTGTCATCCGCGCCCTCTCGGCTCAACTTCGGCGTAAAGCTGCACCAGCTTCATGCGCGCGCCCTCAACCCGGATGCGAAACGCTGCGTCCCGAGACGTGCCAAGCCGCGACCAACGCACCCGCGTGGCCCACTTGCCCTGCTTGCCCATCGACCGGGCGCGCGGGGCCGACACAACCTTCCCGCCTTCGGAAATCTTCTGCATTGTGATCTGCGCCGCCGTGCTTGGCGTGCCCAGACCCACTTCCAGATCGCATTCCAGCGCATAGGTGCCGACCTTGCGGCCCACTGCGCCCGTATATGGCGTGACAACCTCATAAATCAGCGGATCGCCTGCGCTATCCACCGCGTCAAACGAGGCCCGCGTCAGCTTGCCAACGGAGTCGCCAAACCAGTTTGCGCCGTTGACCCATGCCTGGCACATCCACCGCGAGGGCGGAGGCGCTGCGCCATGGCTCCAATTCCCATACGCCGTCGCGTGCCAGAGCTGCGTCGCGGCGTCATACGTCACGCTGCCCTCTTCGGTGATCAGCGTGTAAAACTTGTGGCCTTCAATCGCCCATGTCAGCGCCCGGGCGCGCTCAGGGTGACTGCACATCTCAAGCAGCCGCTCGATGGCGTGGCCCGTAACGCGAACCATCTGGTAGCCCTGCGCACGCACCACAGCCAGACCGCCCGCATAGGCGTCCTTGGCGAGGAACATGACCG
Organism: Sphingomonadales bacterium; assembly: GCA_027489365.1. Lineage (GTDB taxonomy): Bacteria > Pseudomonadota > Alphaproteobacteria > Sphingomonadales > Sphingomonadaceae > Sphingomonas. The sequence goes on along the minus strand of JAIXZV010000004.1, from coordinate 1,283 downwards.
AGTTGTCGAAGTTCTTGATGGTGTCGCGCGCTACGGCGCCGAAATCGTCATTCACCGGGCGGCGGCTGAACGGAAAGTTCGCTTCGCCAGTGTTCGAGTAAGGCTCAATCGTCCGCGTGCCGAAAAACCACGGTTCGCCCTTAATCACACGAACAGCAATCAACGGATCAGGACGGCTTTCAGCCCGCGCGCTCGAAAGCGAACGGATCGACCGGAAGTCGTCCAGGTCGGTGTAGTACCAGCGGTCACTGTCAGCCGTCGCCAGTATGCCCGTCGAGTTGACCATTGCGAGGGACGTGACAGTCGGCAGCGCATCGCCGCTCGCCGTCTGCGTCACCTGAGAAAACACGTTTGTCGGAACGTCCAGCACATAGAGCTTTCCGCCGCCGACAATCGCGATCTGGTAAGCGTTGGCTTACCACTCAACCAGATCGTCGCCGGAAACCGTGCCAATCGTGGTCAGCGTGCCATTGGCGTCCAGCGTACCGAATGACGTACCCACCACGGCGTAAACCAGCCCGCCGGGGCGCTCGTCATTGTAGATACCGCGAAAAGGCGAACCCATCTGCGCAATCAGTACCTCGCCGGGATAGCCGAGCGCGGTGAAGGTCTGCTTGCCGGGTTCCTGATGCGCGAACACATTGACGAACGCCGCCACGCTCTGCCCCATCATGCGGCTGACCGCATAGTTAGGCTCAAGCGGAATGACGGTCGGCGCACCCATCAGAAATAGTCCGCCTGCGTCTCGCCGGTCATCTCAGGCAGCGGATTGTCGATGTTGAACAGCATTTCAGCCATGCGCTCTTCCGCCGGCACCTTCATGGGGTCGGCCCCCTGAAAATGCGGACGGACGCGCGCGACAACTACGCCTAGGAAGTTCAGCGCTTCGGGCGGCAGAGCCTCGAACGGCCATGTCGCCTTCCCGCGCATGTACCAGGCGTTGTAAGCGCCTTGCAGATACCGCTTCACCAGATCGGCGTCGTTCGCATCAGCCTCTTCCGCAGCGCCGATTTCGCCAAGCAGAGACAGGACGTATTGCGCCTGTTCCGTGCTGGTCATCGGCGTTGACGGGTCAGCCATTGGTCTTTGCCTTTCGTCCGCGCTTCACGGGGGCGGGCGGGGGATCAAGGTCGGTGATGGCTTCGGGCTGCGGCTCGGCAACAGGCTCCGGCGCGTCAGCCTCAATCTCAAAGTGATCGTTTCCGGCGATCTTCGGCGTCCCGTCTGGAACGTCGCGCCACTCGCCTTTGACGAAGAGAAGGCCGAAGGAGTTGATTTCCTCC
>JAIXZV010000417.1 GCA_027489365.1 Sphingomonadales bacterium | reverse complement strand
CGCCACGGGCACCGGCTCCTGGGTCATGGGCAATCATTATAAGGTCGACGGCCCGGACGGCATGGTCGAAATCGTCGCCATCCCCGCCGGGCTTTCCGGCGACCTGACCATCGGCTACGACGCCGCCGCGATCACCCAGGGCCACCAGTCCGGCATCGCCGACGGTACCGGCATCCGCGGCCGGCTCATTGTTCGCGGGATCAACGCCGTCGGGGTCAAGAGCTTGGTTGAGCTGCACGACGTTGAGCTGCGCCCCGCGTCCGCCCGCGCGCTCATCAGCGAGAGCGACTTCGGCACGATCGAGTTGACCGGCCGCGCCTACCCGGACGGCACCCAGCCGTCAGGCTTCCAGATTGGGCGCGAATCCACCCTCTAATCCTCCCAACCCGTTGATCTGATTGGAGATATGAAGATCATGGCATCCTTGCTCGATATCGCGCCAGCCGGCCGCACTGTGCCCGTGAGGGGAACAGACGTGGCCGTCACAGGCGTTTCCGCTGCCGCACTGGTCGGCCTCCTGCGCCGCTTCCCGACGCTGCTCACCGCCTTCGCCGGTGGTTCCCTAACCGCCGACGCGATCGCCGACGCCGCACCCGACGCCATCGCTGCCATTCTGGCGGCCGGTACCGGGTCCAGCGGCGACCAGGCCGCCGAAACTGCTGCTGCCGGTCTGGCCGTCGGCGACCAGCTGTCCCTGCTTTCCGCCGTGGTGGAGGAGACGCTGCCAGACGGCGTTGAGGGTTTCACGCAGCGCCTCGAAGGCCTGGTCGCGGCGGCCGGCGCTCGGGGCGCAGATCCGAAGGCGGGATACTAAGCAGCCTGGCGGCGGCAATTCATGCACTGATCGCCGCCGGCCATCCTCCATCGGCGACATGGGAATACACACCCCGCCAAATTGCCAGTTTCGCAACCCTGGAAGCACGCCGGCAGGATCTCGTTATGGCCAGATCAATCGTCGCAAGCAGGGTCGCCCACCACGGCAAGGACGACGGCGTCAAGAAAATGCTCAAGTCCTTGAGCGGAGAGCAATAAAATGGCTACTGGATCGAGTTCGCAGAAGCTTTCGTTTGAGTTTGACGCCAGTGGCGTCGGCTCCGTGACGACTGCGCTCGATCGCATCAAAACGGCGCTTGGCGACATCGAGGCCGCGACGACCCGCGCGATGGCGAAAGTCGCCGGCCTGACTTCCGACCTCAACACAGCAGCTGCGGCCGCCACGGCATTAAAGAGCGCCGCAGGAAAGATTGAGGTCGAAGCGCCCGGCCTGGCCGCCATCGCGCGCGATCTGTCTGCCGTTTCTGCCGGCCTGGCCGCCGTCCGCTCCAGTGCTGGGCCCGCCATCGGCGGCCTTGACACCGCAGCCAGCGGCGCGACTGGCAAAATCAGTGCGCTGTCTACCGCCGTGGGCAAACTGGTCGCAGCGATGGCTGGCATTCGCTCGCCAATCGCAATCGACGTCACTGCTACCGGCGCGCCAGCTGTCGAATCCTCTCTTTCGCGCATCGCCACCGCCGTCACCGCCCTGCGATCCGCGTCGGCATCGATCGATCTGCGGGCCACCGGCGCATCCGCGCTGTCTACGGATCTCGCTCGCATCGCCGCCGATCTGACGACGATCCGCGCAACTGGTGCGGCAGCGGTCGGAAGTCTCGCTACCGCCCTTGGTCGGGCAGCCGTCCGTGGTGCCCGCGTCGCCAGGCTTCTCGACGACATCGCGGATGCACTTGCCCGCGTCGCCGCCGTCGGCTCCGCTGGCACGATAGTCATCCGCATCACCGGTGACGCCGCCGCCATCGCCGCGCTGAAGCGCGTCACCGACGCAGTCGATCGCCTGGTCATTTCAGCCACGCGCCTCGAAACCGTGCTGGTCGCAATCAATGCTGCCTTGCGTTCGATAACGACCAGCGCTGGGGCAGCTGCCACAGCTATGTCCGCCTTTACGTCTGCGCTGCCGCCGCCTGGCGCAGCATCGACGATTTCCGCGATGGCCACGGCAACCGGCCCGCTCGCGACCGGTCTTTCAGCATCCACCTCCACCGCCGGCCGACTGCGCGGTGCGCTTCTTGGCGCCGCCCGGGCAGCGGCACGGATTACCCTCCGCACCGGCCTAGCGAGCCTTGCCGCCGGTGCGGCTGCAGGTGCCGGCTTGGCCGTGTCCCTCCGCGACAGCGCGGATGAAACCGCAAAGCTGCAGCGCATTACGCAGTCCAGCGGCTTCCGCGGAGGCGTTGGCCAGTATTCCGCATTCGCGGCTGTCGCGCGCAAAACCGGCATCGAAGTCGACGACCTGTCCGGCGCTCTGTCCGGCCTGACCGACGCCTATGTCACCGCCCTCCAAGACCCCGAGAGCGAGCAAGCCAGCGTTTTCAAGGCGTTGGGCGTCGCACTACGCGGTCCCAACGGCGAGCTGCTGACGATGAGCCAGCTCATCCCTCTGGTTGCCGATGGTCTTGCTTCGTTGCCGAATTCAGCCGGCCGGACTTTTGCGCTGCAAAGAATCACTGGTGAAGACGATGCAATAAAGCTGTTGCCGCTACTTGAAAAGGGAAGCGCTGGCATCAGGAAGGAAATGGAAGAGATCTACCGTCTCGGCCTGTTTGTTTCCGAAAGCCAGGGCAAAATCGCCGTCGAGGTAGACTCTGCTTGGCAGGGACTGATCTTGTCGCTGAAATCCGTCCAGCGAGCACTACTCGAAGCCCTGGGCCCGCAGTCGGCAGCCGACCTCCAAGCGTTCGCGACGTGGATCGCCGCGAACCGCGTAGCGGTTGTCGACCTCGCTACGCGCGGTTTCGGCTTTCTTCGCTCCGTCGTGGTCGACGTCTACCGACTGCTGACCGGGAGCCAAGAGCCACTGGCCAACGGCTGGCTTGCTGGACTTACCGAAGCCGCAGCCGGCATTCGTACAGTTTATGGCGAGCTGCAGGCATGGCTGACCGGCCAGCCATCCGTCATTCCCGGCTGGATCGCCGCCGCTCGCGCGGAACTGGTGCTGCTGGGCCAGGATATCCTGCGCGTCTACAGTGCAGACCTGCAGCCGATAATTCGCGAAGTCGGGGCCGCCATCCAGGTCATCGGCGGCTTTGCCGG
>JAIXZV010000165.1 GCA_027489365.1 Sphingomonadales bacterium | reverse complement strand
CGAGATTCTGACCGGCTTTGTCTCCGAAGATGTCGCGATCGAACTGTTACCGACGCCGCATCGCGCCACGCCGACAGCGGCCCCGGCACAATGATCGCGGCATTCTTAGCGATGATGATGGCGGCGGATGCGACGTGTCCGGCTCCCGCTACCTTGTCGGAAGGCTTGGCAATACCGCTGGTCACGACAGCTCCCTTGTCGAGCAAGACGGCGCACACTGGCGATCCGATCGATCTAATGACCAGCGGCGATGTCGTCGTCGATGGCCGAATCGTGATCCCCAAGGGTACCGCAGCGCGCGGGCAAGTCGCCGAGGCGCGCTCCACTGGCGGCCTCGGGGTCAATGGCAAGCTGACGCTTCGCCCGCTATACCTGACGCTTGGTGACACCACCGTGCGACTGACCGGATCAAGCACCGCATCACGCGAGGTTCCGGCCGGAACCGTGATCGGAATCGCGGCGGTTTCACCGCTGTTTTCCGGTGCCACCGCAAAGGTGGCAGCGCAGACCGCGATTCCTGCGTTCGTGCTGCGAACCATCGTAATTGGGCAATGCCCCGCGCCCAAGTGACACTGCTTCCAGCTGGTCTTTGAGGCGCGGCGGGCGGTTGCGCCCGCTGCTCGGACTATATACTTCGCGATATAGCGAGGTACCGAATGTGAAGACAGGCCGATCGCAATTGCTGGCGCTGTACGCCCTGCTCGGCGTGCTGCTGACCGGGCCCGCAGTTGCGCGCCCTGCCCCCCTCACCGTCTTCGCCGCCGCTTCGCTGTCCGACGCGCTGCAAGCGGTCGGTAAAGCCTACACCACGCGAACCGGCGAACCAGTGCGCTTCTCCTTCGCCGCCTCGAACCTGCTCGCCAGGCAGATCGAGGCGGGCGCGCGGGCGGATCTGTTCGTCTCGGCCGACAAGCAGTGGATGGATCATGTCGCGCGCGCGGGCTTCCTCGTGCCCGGGAGCCGGCGCGACCTGCTTCGCGGTCGGCTCGTGCTGATCGCGCCAGCCGACAGCCGCACCACCCTGCGGATCGCCCCGAACTTCCCGCTCGCCAAGGCGCTCGGGCCGACCGGTCGGCTCGCGGTGGGCGATCCCGCGTACGTCCCCGCAGGGCTCTACGCCAAGGCCGCGCTCACCCGGCTCGGCGTCTGGCCCAGCGTGCAGGGCAAGCTCGCCAGCGCCGACAACGTCCGTGTCGCCCTTTCCTATGTCGCGCGCCACGCCGCCCCACTCGGAATGGTCTACGAAACCGACGCCCGCGCCGAACGCGGCGTGAAGATCATCGGTATCTTCCCCGAAGCCAGCCACCCGCCGATCGACTATCCCGCCGGGATCGTGCGCGGCGCGGGGCCAGCGGCGCGCGGCTTTGCGACCTATCTCAACAGCGCCGAGGCCGAGGCGATCTTCCGCCGCTTCGGCTTCCGGACCTTCTGAGCAGCGCATGTTGACCCCCGAGGAATGGAGCGTGCTCGCACTCAGCGTCTCGGTCGCGGGGCGTGCCGTGCTGGTCGGACTGCCGATTGCACTGGCGGTCGGCTGGACGATGGCGCGGACGCGCTTTCCCGGGCGGACGCTGGTCGATGCGGTGCTGCATTCTTCGCTGTTCCTGCCCCCCGTGGTGGTCGGGCTGGTACTGATCCTGCTGTTCGGCGCGGACGCACCCCTCGGCAAGGCGCTGGCGAGCGTCGGCATCCGGCTGATCTTCACCGCCAACGGCGCGGCGCTGGCGGCGGGCGTCATGGCCTTCCCGCTGATGCTGCGCGCCTGCCGACAGGCGATCGAGAGCGTCGACGCACGGCTCGATGATGTCGCGGCGAGCCTTGGTGCTGGCTTCTGGGACCGGATGTTCAGCGTGACGCTGCCGCTCGCCGCCCCCGGCCTGATCGCCGCCGCGGTGATCGGCTTTGCCGCGGCGCTCGGCGAATTCGGCGCGGTCATCACCTTCGCCGCCAACATTCCGGGCGAGACGCAAACGCTCGCGCTCGCCATCTATGCCGCGCTCCAGCAACCCGGCGGCGAGGCGGTCGCGCTGCGGCTCGCGGGCATCTCCTTCACCGTCGCGATTGCCGCGCTTTTGCTGTCGGAGGCGCTGCTCGCTTTTGGCCGCAAGCGGGCGGGCGCATGATCTCGGTCGCAGTCGAGCGGCGGATGGCCGCCTTCACGCTCGATGTCGCGTTCGAAGGACCGACGGACGGCATAACCGCGCTGTTCGGCCCCTCGGGCGCGGGCAAGAGCGCGACGCTCGCCGCGATCGCCGGATCGGGCGCGGTCACGCGGGGACGGATCGTGCTGGGCGAACGAGTGCTCACCGACACCGCGGCGGGCGTGTTCGTGCGCCCACCCGCGCGCCGGATCGGCTGGGTGTTTCAGGATGCGCGGCTGTTCCCGCATCTGAAGGTCGAGGGCAATCTCCGCTACGGCCTCAAACGCGCGCCCCTGCCCCACCGCATCGCCTTCGACCATGTCGTGGACGTGCTCGACATCGGCCACCTCCTCGCGCGCGGCGTCGCCGATCTGTCGGGCGGCGAGCGACAACGCGTCGCGCTCGGCCGCGCGCTGCTCAGCCAGCCCGACCTGCTGCTGCTCGACGAACCCCTCGCCGCGCTCGACGGCGCGCGGAAAGCCGAGATTCTCGCCTATATCCAGCGGCTCAAGGCCGATTTCCGCCTGCCGATGCTCTACGTCACGCACGACGCCGACGAAGTGCGCAGCGTCGCAGATCACGTGGTGCTGCTTGAGGCGGGGCGCGTCGTGGCGGCGGGCGGGGTGGAGCTTGCGCCGGGCGCGCGTCGGACGGCGACGATCGTGGGGCGCGATGCCGATGGGGTTTTACTGCGCGTTGCGGGGGATGTGCTGGCGGGAGAGCGGGTGGATTTGGTGGTGGAGTGATTGTCTTCGACCAGTTGCGGACAATGGCGATATCGATCAAACCCACTCCATAAGGGAGGCGTGTGTGGGCAAAAAGGTCGTGCTGGGCGATGTCTTTATCATCCCACTGGACGGAGAACGATACGGCATTGGCCAATTGGCTGGCGACTGGAAGGGCGAACTATACGTCGTCATTTTCGATAAGGTAGTTTCGGCGGAAGCGCGTCCGGCCGACGTCGACGATGCACCGCTGCAGTTCGCCGCTCTCACGCTAGACGCAAAGCTATATCACGGAGATTGGCAGATAATCGGCAATCGATCGGAGAATATCGTGAAGATTCCTCAGCCGTGGTTCAAGGTCGGCGTTGGGGGACAGACCTACGTGGAGGCCCGCGACAGATCGATGACGCGCCCCGCAACCGCCACAGAAGAGGCCGCGCTGAAACTCCGCACAGTTGTTGCTCCCGTACGCCTTGAAAACGCTCTGAAGGCTTTGCACGGCCTTGGCGAGTGGCACCCGCGCTTTGACGATCTTCGCGCTAGCTATGCTACGGAGAGCGCCGACCTAATCCTGCATGAATGACTGCAGCCAATCCCCACCATCTCCCTGTCCTACACACCCCCAATCTGTCAGCTTCGGCCAGTCCGCTCTTTCAAACCGTCGATCCTCCGCCGACCGCGCGCTCGAAAACAGCGCCGATGGTGTGACTCGTGTGACTTTAGCGCACGCTGACGTTCAACGGACTCCCCTCCCCTTCAGGGGAGGGGCTGGGGGTGGGGCGTCTCAGTCTCACCGAGACCAACGCATCCGTGGAGAGGCCCCACCCCAACCCCTCCCCTGAAGGGGAGGGGCTTGCCGATGGTGTAACTCTTGTGACTTTAGAGTTCCTCTCTCGTAGGTGCGATCACCTCAATCCGTTCGGGCTGAGCTTGTCGAAGCCCTGCTCGCCGCACGCTGGCGGTGCGCGTTTGGAGAGGTGCCCTTCGACAGGCTCAGGGCGAACGGGAGTGGTGGGGTGGCGGATCACACCCCATCCGTTCGTTTCGAGCGAAGTCGAGAAACCCTCGCGCAACGCTAGTCGCCTGTTTCTCGACTTCGCTCGAAACGAACGGGTGAATAGACATGCACCGGACCTGAGCCGCAAAGCGAGCCTCCTCGACGCCGCAGACACGCACACTAGCCTAACTTTAGGGACTCTTACGCAACCCAGCCCCTACCCCGCCTGCACCCGCCCCGTGCGCACCAATTTCCCCCACCCGACGCGCGGGCCACGCAGCGCCTGCGCAATCGCCTTCAGCACGACATAATACATGATCTGGCGGTACCCGATCCGCTGCGGGATCAGCAGCCACAGCAGCCGCCAATTCTCGCGCCGTTCCAGCGCGAAGGCGATCGTCGCGGCGAGCAGGTCGATCGCGGTGAAGACCAGCCAGTAGAGCAGCATCTTCTCCAGATCGCCCTGCGTCTGCGCCCAGCCATGCGCCTGCACCGCGAGATAGGTCGTCACGAAGCTGACGATCAGCGCGAGATCGATGATCGGGGAGATCGCCGCGAACACGATCTGGAACAGGACCGCCTGCGGCAAGCCGATGCGCGCGAGGCCCGCAGGCCGCCCCGTGCCCATGATGCTCCCATGCTTCCACAGGCATTGCAGCGTGCCGAACGCCCAGCGGAAGCGTTGCTTGGCCAGGCCCTTCATCGTCTCGGGCGATTCGGTCCAGGCGAGCGCATACTGGTCGTACGTCACCTTCCACCCGGCACGCTGGATCGCGATCGTCAGATCCTGATCCTCGGCCAGCGTATCGTCGGGGTAACCGCCGACCTGCCGGATCGCCGACAGCCGCCACGCACCGACCGCGCCCGGCACCACCGTCATCGCGTCCAACCGCGCGAGCGCACGCCGTTCGAGATTCTGCGCGGTGATATATTCGACCGCCTGGAATTTGGTCAGCAAATTCACACGGTTGCCGACCTTGGCATTGCCTGCGACCGCGCCGAT
>JAIXZV010000255.1 GCA_027489365.1 Sphingomonadales bacterium | reverse complement strand
TGGGTGCGGAGCGATTGTTCATGTTGACCGATGTGGTGGGCGTGCTCGACAAGAGCGGGGAATTGCTGACCGATCTCGTGCCTGCCGATGTGGCACGCCTGCGCGCCGATGGGACGATCAGCGGCGGCATGATCCCCAAGCTCGAAACCTGCGTCCAGGCGGTCGAGGGCGGGGTCGATGCTGCGGTCATTCTCGACGGGCGCGTGCCGCACGCGATGCTGCTGGAAATCTTCACCAAGCGCGGCGCTGGCACGCTGGTGCGGCGGTGACGCTGAGCCTTGCCGTACCTACATCCTGTCGTGTATTAATCTCTTAATCCACTGGAGAGTGTTTTGGCCTCTTTCTTTGTCATGATCCTCAACATCGTCCAGATTCTGCTGGATGTCGCGTGGTGGATCATCTTCGTCCAGTTCATCCTGTCGATCCTGATCTCGTTCAACGTGATCAACACCTATAACGAGTTCGTCCGCAGCATGTGGAACGGCCTCAACACCGTGACCGAGCCGGTGTACCGGCCGATCCGCCGGATGCTGCCCGATACCGGCACGCTCGATTTCGCACCCTTGATCGTCCTGATCCTGATCCGGATTATTAGCGGTGCGGTCTTGCCTTGGCTCTACCAGATGGTGTCAAGCGCCGGGTGAGGTGTGTGGCGTAGGGTTCGCCGCGCAAGATAGGGGGAAGGCGACATGACGGCCACGATCATCGACGGCAAGGCGTTTGCAGTTGGCCTGCGCGGACGGGTTGCGCAGCGGGTCGCGGCGTTCGTCGAGAAGGCCGGACGCGCGCCGGGGCTGGCGGTGGTGCTGGTCGGCGAGGACCCCGCCTCGGCGGTTTATGTCCGCAACAAGGGCCGCGCGACGCGCGAGGCCGGGATGGTCAGCGTCGAGCATCGCTTGCCCGCCGACGTGCCGCAGGATGCGCTGATCGATCTGGTCGATGCGCTCAACGCCGATCCCGCGATCGACGGCATCCTCGTGCAACTGCCGCTGCCGGGCCATATCGACGAGCGTGCGGTGTTGATCCGGATCGACCCGGGCAAGGATGTCGACGGCTTCCACCCGGTCAATGCCGGTCGGCTGGCTACGGGGATGGCGGGGTTCGTGCCATGCACGCCGCTCGGCTGCGTGATGCTGCTCAAGGACCAGCTTGGCGATCTGAGCGGGCTCGATGCGGTGGTGATCGGCCGCTCGAACATCGTCGGCAAGCCGATGGCGCAATTGCTGATCGCCGAGAGCTGCACCGTGACGGTCGCGCATTCGCGGACGCGCGATCTGTCGAGCGTGGTCAAGCGCGCCGATATCGTCGTCGCGGCGGTGGGCCGCGCGCAGATGATCAAGGGCGAATGGATCAAGCCGGGCGCGACCGTGATCGACGTCGGCATCAACCGTACCGAGGCTGGCCTCGTCGGCGATGTCGATTTCGTCGGCGCGATGGGCGTCGCGAGCGCGGTCACGCCGGTGCCGGGCGGGGTCGGCCCGATGACGATCGCCTGCCTGCTGCGCAACACGCTGGTCTCCGCCGAGCGGCGCGAGGGCGTCGTGGGCGCGGCGGAGTTGTGATCGAACTCTACATCTCCTCGCTCATCACCTTTTTCGTGGTGATCGATCCGCCGGGGTGCGCGCCGATCTTTGCCGGGCTCACCAGCGGGGCGAGCGTGGCGCATCGCCGGGCGATGGCGCTGCGCGCGGTGCTGGTGTCCGCTGCGATTCTGTTCGTGTTCGCGTTGTTCGGGGAGGCGTTGCTCAAGGGCCTCGGGATCAGCCTGGCGTCGTTCCGGATTGCGGGCGGGATCATGCTGTTCCTGATCGCGCTCGAAATGGTGTTCGAAAAGCGCACCGAACGGCGCGAGGACCGCGCCGCCAAAGTCGCCGCGACGCCTGAGGTTGAGGACGTGTCGATCTTCCCGATGGCGATGCCGATGATCGCCGGGCCGGGCTCGATCGCGTCGGTCATGCTGCTGATGAGCCGCAATGAGGGGCTCGAACGCTCGGTCGTCATCCTCGGCGCGCTCGCGACGATCCTGCTGCTGACGCTGGCGGCGCTGCTCGCGGCGGGGCCGATCATGCGCGTGCTGGGGGCGAAGATCGAAGCTGTGATCACCCGGCTGCTCGGCGTGCTGCTCGCGGCGCTGGCGGTGCAGTTCGTGATCGACGGGGTGCGGATCAGCCTCGCGTAGCCGACCGCAGGTCAGATTTTCTCCTCTGCGCCTCTGCGCCTCTGCGCGAACCCAATCTTTTTGTTCGCGCAGAGGCGCAGAGGCGCGGAGAAGAAGCGGGTACTGCGCTGCGCGCTATTTGATCTGCCAGAGGCGCAGCGGCGACTTCTTTGGCATCGGCAGCGGTTCGAGCCAGTCGAACGTCTTGCGATGCGCGAGCTGGCTGTAGAAGCCGCCGGGCGCGCGGGCGCGGTAGATCGTTGATTCGGCCATGTTGGGGCAGACCAACAGCAGCGTTGCGCCGTGGCGCTTGGCGATCGCCCGGAAATTCTCCGGCGTGCCCGAAAAGGCGTGCTGCACGTCGAGGATCGCGTCGCCATTGCGGTGATACGGCCCGGCCACGGCATTGTGATGCGTGATCGTGATGATCCGCGGCCCCAGATCGACGAAGCTGAAGATCGTCTGCGCCGGGTAACGGTCGAGCGGACGCAGCGCGGTCATCGTCGGGCAATTGCCGCTGGCGCGGTCGACGATCTGCGTGCGCTTGTCGGGGCGGTCGATCGGCAGGAACCGGATCGCGAGTCCCGCGAACAGCCCCGATCCGATCAGCAGGATCACCGCGACCGTGCCGAGCACGCGCACCAGCGCCGAATTGCGGCGCTGGAACCACGGCACCAGCATCCACCCGAGCGCAACCGCGCCGGGCACCGCGAGCATCTGCGCGGCTGGGCCAGCGCGCGCCTGCCACAACAGCAGCAAGGCGGCGCCGGTGACGAACAACAGTACCGTGCCCCACGCCAGACCAAGCGCCGTCCCGCGTGCGCGCCACGTCGCCACCGCAGCCCCGATCACGCCGACCACCGGCAACACCGCGACCGGGAAGGCGATGCGGAACGGGTGCGAATAGATCGGCCGCGCCTCGCGGATCATGTTGAGCCAGTTCTTCTGCAGCTCGGGCGAGGCCTGTTCGGGCCGACCGAGGCATTGCGGGAAAACGAGGGCGAAGCCGATCACGATCACCGCCCCAGCCGCGACCGCGAGCGCCAGCCGGACGCAGCGATTCTGCGGGTTCGCCCAGGCCATCGCGAACAGCAATGCGCCCGCGACGACCATCACGCTCAGCCACACCGGCGTCAGCGCATCGCAGCGCAGCACCGCGTTGGCGTAGGAGGCGAACAGCGCATAGCCGAGCGCGCTGCCCGCACCGAGTGTCAGCGCATAGAGCGTCAGGCGCGGCGCCTCGGCCCGGTCCCATACCCAGCGCAATGTCAGGATCGCGCCTGCGATCGCGGCATAGGGCAGCATTTCGAGGCCGATCGACAGCGATACCGCGCTGGCCAGCCCGACGATCGCGCCGCCGCGCACTCCCTTGGGGTCGGACAGGCCCGCCACGGTCAGGCTCAGCATCGCGAGCTGCCAGCCGTGATGGTCGATCCGCTCGGGCATATACATCAGCAGCGTGGCGGAGCAGCACAGCAACAGCACGATCGCGACCGGCCAGGCGTACGGGCTGACCAGCCGCCGCACGGTGACGCCGATGCCGAGGAAAGTGATCACCAGCGGCAATAAGGGCGCGATGCCGCACGCCAGCATCTCCGCCTCGCGCGCGCCTACGAACGGGCGCAGCAGCAGGATCAGGCCGGCGATCGGCAAATCGACGATCCGGCTCCAGTGCATGTCGAAACCGCCGGGCGGGTTCAGGCGATATTGGCGCAGATCGTACCAACCCTGCCCGCCGAGCCAGGCGCGCACCTGCATCAGGCGCATATTGTCGTCGGTGTCGCCGAGCTGGAGGAAATGGATTCCGGTCCAGCGTTGGGCCACGAAATACACCGTCACGCCGAACCAGGCGAGCAGGGTGAGCGAAACCCAGTCGCGCTCCAGTGCGCGCGTGTACCGGCTGTATCCGTGCAAAACGCTTCCCTCGACCATCATCGCGCTCTACTGGCGCATTCGTAAAGGGCAAGCGCCCATAGAGGCCAAAACGTGACGGCATTTCACCGCCAAATGGAACAGATGCGCGCGAGCGGGATGCTCGGCGAGGTGCTGCGCTTCGGCATCTCGGGCGGGATCACCACGCTGATCTACATCGCGGTCTATTGGCCGCTGACGCATTATGTGTTCGAACAGCGGCACGCGGTCTATGCCGTGCCCTTCGCCTTTGCCGTCGCGGTGACGGCGGGCTTTTTCCTGCACAGCCGCTGGAGCTTCAAGGGACACGCCACGCGCGATCCCGATCCGCTGCGCCACGTCAAATTCGTCGCCGTGCAGGCGTCGGGCGTCGCGCTCAACGGGCTGATCACCTGGATCGGCACGGCCAAGCTCGGCTATTCCCCGATGGTGCCGTTGCTGCCCGCAGTCGCGTGCGCGACGGTGTTTACGTTCTTCCTCAACCGCCAGTTGGTTTTCAAATAATGGTCCCGAATATGATGAGTCACGCCTGATGGACCGTATCGTCTACGATCGCATGGCGGCGCATGATTCGACGCATTGGTGGTACCGTGCGCGGCGCGACATCCTCGCCGATTATCTGACGCGGGAGGGCAATCTTCCCAAGGACGCGCGGATCTTGGAGATCGGCTGCGGCACCGGGCACAATCTGCCGATGCTGGCAGCATTCGGTTCGGTCGAAGCGATCGAGATCGATCCCGCCGCGCGTGCGATTGCCAGCGAACGGCTCGGCAAGCCGGTCGGTGCCGCGCCGCTGCCCGAACTGCCGGGGATCGAGCGCGGGGCCTATGATCTGATCGCGGTGCTCGACGTGGTCGAACATATTGAGGACGATGTCGCGGCGCTGAAGGCGATGGGCGACTGTCTGAAGCCCGGCGGCAAGATCCTGATCGCGGTGCCCGCGCACCAATGGCTGTGGAGCGCGCACGACGTGGTCAATCATCACCACCGGCGTTATTCGAAGGCGACGCTCGCCGCGGCGATCGGCAAGGCGGGCCTGAAGCACAATGGCCTGCGCTGGTTCAATTCGCTGCTCTTTCCGCTGGCGGCTGCGGCGCGGATCGCGGGGCGGTTGCGCGGCAAGGACGACAGCGACGATTCGCCCCCGCACCCTGCGCTCAACGCGCTGTTCGAGCGGATTTTCCGGCTTGAGCGGCATCTGGTCGGCAGGGTGCCGTTGTCGCCCGGTGTCTCGATCGTGACGCTTGCATCGCCCAAGGGGCCGTAGGCCGCGCCCGCACGGCTGTCCTACAGGCGGCGCGCCATGCTATGGCGCGCGAATGGCAATAGCTCTTTGATATCGCAGCCCTTCTCGTCGAGAAAAACGCCGTTGCTGCGACGCGTTTATGCCTAACCTTAGCCTAACCTTCCGACGCGGTAACGGCCTCGTCGGGTGCCGTTTCGACGACGGGCTCGGCGCGAAACCCCAGCGTCGCATGGCCCTGCACCGGCCCGACCACATCGGCCACCAGATAGAGCGGGCGGCGCTTCGATTCGACATAGAGGCGTCCCAGATATTCGCCGATCATGCCGAGCACGAACATTTGGAACGCGCCGAGCAGCACGACGACCAGCATCGTCGAGGTCCAGCCCGCGACCGCGCTGCCGCTGAAGAAGCCGACCGCGATGTAGAGGAACAGCAAAAGCGACGCTGCCGTCAGTGCGAGGCCGAGATGGCTGGCGAAGCGCAAGGGGGCGGTCGAAAAGCCGGTGACCGCATCGAGTGCCAGGCGGATCATCTTGGCGAGCGGATAATTGGTTTCGCCCGCGTGGCGCTCGGCGCGATCATAGGGGAAGGGGATTTGCTTGAAGCCGACCCAGGCGACCATCCCGCGGATGAAGCGTGCCTGTTCGGGCATCGCCAGGAACGCATCGAGCGCGCGCCGGCTCATCAGCCGGAAATCGCCGGTATCGAGCGGGATCGCGGTATCGGTGACGCGGTCGAGCAAGCGGTAGAAAGCGGCGGCGGTCGCTTTCTTGAACAAGGTCTCGCCCTCGCGTGAGCGGCGCACGGCATAGACGACGTCGGCACTAGCCGCACGCATCGCCGCGCGCATATCGGCCAATAATTCGGGCGGGTCCTGCAGATCGGCGTCGATGATCAGGATCTGCGCGCCCGAGCACAGGTCGAGCCCGGCGGTCAGTGCGAGTTGGTGGCCGTGGTTGCGCGACAGGTTGATCACCACCAGCCGCGGATCGGTCGCGGCGAGGCGCTGCATCACCGGCCAGCTATCGTCCTTCGATCCATCGTTGATGAAAAGGATCTCGTAAGCGTCACCCACCGCCGCACGCGCCGCCGCCGACACGCGGTTGTGCAGCACGTCGAGGCACGCCGCTTCATTGTAACAGGGGATGACGACGGAGAGCGCAGGACGGGTCATGCACGGGCCATAGCGAATCGGATCGTGCGCGTCATGATGAAGTTGTGTTGGGTTTGCAGCGACAGCGCGCGCTCAGACCCGCGCCACCCCGTTGACGGCGTCGGCTGCGCGCAAGGCACCGATGACGTGCATCAGGTGGTGCACGTCGTGCACTTCCAGATCGATCGTGTTGGTGTGATATCCGGTGTCGCGATTGTCGAGCCGGAGGTTGACGATATTGGCCTTTTGCGCGCCGATGATCGTCGCGATCGTCCCCAGCGCGCCGGGTTCGTTCTTGACCTCGAGCGAGATGCGCGCGGTCGCGCCCTCGGTCTTGTCGCCCCACGACAGATCGACCCAATCGGCATCGTCGGCCGAGGCGAGCACCGGGCAATCGATCGTATGCACTTCGATCCCGACATCGGGGCGGCGCAAGCCCACGATGCGGTCGCCGGGAACGGGGTGACAGCATTCGGCGAGATCGAACGCGACGCCCGCGGTCAGCCCGCGGATCGAGATGGCGGAGGATTGCGGCGGCAGATCGCGCAACGCATCGGCCCCGGCCGATCCCGGCATCAGCGCCTCCATCACCGCGCGATCGGGAATGCGGCGGCGCGCAATCGCCTCCAGCAAGGCCGCTTCGTCGGGGACCTTGAGCCGCTGCATCGCCATCGCCATCGCATTGGCGGCGAGCGGCGCGGGCAGGCGCGAGACGAGTTCGTCGTACATCTTGCGCCCGAGCGCCTGGGTCTCGTCGCGTTCTTTCTGCCGCAGATGCCGGCGGATCGCGGCGCGGGCCTTGCCGGTGATCGCGAAGTTCATCCAGCCGGGCTGCGGCTCCTGCGCCTTCGATCGCAGGATCTGCACTTGATCGCCGTTCTCGATGACGGTGCGCAGCGGGACGACGCGGCCGTTGATCTTGGCCCCGACCGCCTGATCGCCGAGATCGGTGTGGACGGCATAGGCGAAGTCGATTGGCGAGGCACCCTTGGGCAATTGGTGCAGCTCGCCTTTGGGGGTGAAGGCGAAGATGCGATCCTGGTACATCGCCATCTTGGTATGTTCGAGCAGTTCCTCGGGGCTCTCGGCAGTATCGAGGATTTCGACCAGATCGGTGATCCAGCTGTGCTGTGTGTCGGGACGGACCTTGTTCTGCTTGTAGGCCCAGTGCGCGGCCAGGCCGATCTCGGCTTCCTCGTGCATCGCCGCGGTGCGGATCTGGATTTCGACGCGGGTATTGTCGGCGTGAATCACCGAGGTGTGGAGCGAGCGGTAACCGTTGCGCTTGGGCGTTGAGATATAGTCCTTGAAGCGCCCCGGCACCATCGGCCAGCGGCGGTGGATCGTGCCGAGTGCTGCGTAACATGCTTCCTCGGTCGGGACGATCGCGCGGAAGGCCATGATGTCGGAGAGTTGCTCGAAGCTGATGTGCCGCTCGGCCATCTTGCGCCAGATCGAATAGGGATGCTTCTCGCGGCCCGAAATCTCGGCTTCGATCCCGGCGCGGGACAGCAGCAGTTTCAGCCCGGAGCCGATCTTGGCGATGCGGTCGCCGCCGCCTTCCTTCAACTGCGAGAGGCGGCGGGTGATCGATTCATAGGCTTCGGGTTCGAGCTGCGCGAAGGCGAGCGTCTGCATCTCCTTCATGAATTCGTACATGCCGATCCGCTCGGCGAGCGGGGCATAGATGTCCATGGTCTCGCGCGCGATGCGGCGGCGCTTTTCCTCATTCTTGATGAAGTGCAGCGTGCGCATGTTGTGCAGCCGATCGGCGAGTTTCACCAGCAGCACGCGAATGTCGTCGGACATCGCCAGCAGGAATTTGCGCAAATTCTCCGCCGCGCGCTCGTTTTCGGTCTGCGCCTCGATCTTGCTGAGCTTGGTCACGCCGTCGACCAGCCGCGCCACGCTCGGCCCGAACAGCCGCGTGATCTCCTCGGGCGTGGCGACGGTGTCCTCGATCGTGTCGTGCAGAATCGCGGTCGCGATCGTCTCGTCGTCGAGGTGAAGATCGGTCAGAATGCCCGCGACTTCAATCGGATGGCTGAAATAGGGATCGCCATTGGCGCGCTTCTGGCTGCCGTGCGCCTGCATCGAAAAGACGTAGGCGCGGTTGAGCAGCGCCTCATTGGCGTTTGGATCGTAATCAAGGACGCGATCGACGAGTTCGTACTGACGCAACATATCGCGCTCAAGATGGCGTCGCGGGGCGCTGCTTTGCAACATATTTGCGCGCAACACCCAAGAAAAAGCCCCTCCCGCGCGGGTGCGGAAGGGGCCGATACGCCTGAGAGACGAGCCTTACTTGGCGCGCGCGTTGCACTTTTCGAGCGACGCGGCGTCGAATTCCTGGCCGCCGGCGGTGAAGGATGCCAGCTTGCCGGTGCTCTTGGCGACCAGTTCGCACATGATCGCGTCGCGCTGGGTCGCCTTGTTCGCGGTAAAGGCGGTCGTGTGCCACTTCCATACCGTGCCGCTGGTGATCAGCGTCGTCTTGGCAGGCGCGGTCACTGGAGTCGCGGCATAATAGGGTGCCTCACCGGCAGTGGCAGCGACCGGGCTCAGCAGAGCGGCGGACACGATGGCGGCGGCAGCGAGCGAAAGCGGGCGGATCATGGGGGAGGCTCCAATTATTCAGTTGCGGATCACTACCTAAATGCTGCACATGCGAGTTGCAAGTGAAAACGTATATTTCATTCCCATGCCCTGCGAAATTGCGATAAGGTGACAGATTATGGACGGAAAGCTCCGCGAACCCTTGCGGGATCTGGCACTCTGCAGCCTTCCCGCCGCGCTGGAGGCGATGGGAGAACGCTGGAGTTTCATGATCTTGCGTGCGGCCTTTAATGGCCTGCACCATTTCGAGGAATTCCAGTCCGAACTCGGCATCGCGCGCAACATTCTGGCCAACCGGCTGGGGCGGCTGGTCGATCACGGCATCCTGACGCGTACCGCGATGCCTGCCGACCGACGCAAGATCCATTATCAGCTCACCGAAAAGGGCTCTGCGCTGCTGCCGACGATGCTCGCGCTGCGGCAATGGGGCGAGCGGTGGGAGACGGGCTACCGTGCGAGCCCGGTGCTGGTCGATGCGCGCGACATGCGCCCGATCGCGCCGATCGAGGTGCGCGCGCATGACGGGCGGGTGTTGACCAAGCATGATTTGCTGTGGGCGCTGCCCGAAGATGTCGATTATGCCGGGGACACGCTTCGCGCCGCCGAATAAGCGCGGCCAGAAACAACCGGACACAAACCGCCAGTAGATTCCCGCGAAAATCCATCGTATCCATGGCCCCGTGCCAAGCTTTCATGCCCTCGCGAATCCGGCGCGTTTCCTCAAAATCGCCAGGCCGTTGACGCCTCTGCTGTTCTGGGCTGGCGTGCTGCTGTTGGCGTACGGTGCCTGGGGTGGCCTATCGCAGACGCCGGCGGATTATCTGCAGGGCGAAACGGTTCGTATCCTCTACATCCACGTGCCGACCGCCTGGCTCGGCATGGGCGGGTGGAGCGGCATTGCGATCTCCTCGCTGGTGTTCCTGATCTGGCGGCATCCGCTGGCGATGATCGCGGCGCGCGCGATCGCCTTGCCGGGCGCGGTGTTCGCGGCCTTGTGTCTGGCGACCGGGTCAATCTGGGGGCGTCCGACCTGGGGCACGTGGTGGCAATGGGACGGACGGCTGACCTCGATGTTGCTGCTGTTCTTCGTCTATCTCGGTTTCATGGCGCTGGTCCGCGCCGATGACGATCGCGGCGGGGACGGGCGAATCCCGGCGATCTACGGCATTGCCGGATCGATCCTGCTGCCGATCATCCGCTATTCGGTGGTGTGGTGGAACACGCTGCACCAGGGGCAGAGCATCGGCATCACCAAATCGAGCATCGATCCGTCGATCCTGTGGCCGCTGTGGTTCACGCTCAGCGGCTTCACCTTGCTGTTCGCGGGCATCGTGCTGATGCGGATGCGCACCATCCTCGCGCGCACCAAGGCCGAGGCGCGGATGCGGCGTATGGCCAACAGCGTGGAGGCGATGGCGTGAACCCCTGGCCGTTCGTGACCGCCGCTTATGTGCTGACCGGGGTGGCCTCGGCTGGGCTCGCGCTGTGGAGCTATCTCGCGATGCGAAAGGTCGAGAAGAAGTGAAGGCCAAGCATCAGCGGCTGACGTTGGGGATCCTCGCCGTCGTGGCGGTCGGCGGGGCGAGCGTCCTCGCGCTGTCCGCGCTCAAGGATCAGGCGGCGTTCTTCTACGCGCCCTCCGATGTGAAGAAAGAGGGGCTGCCGCTGGGGCGCGCGGTACGCCTTGGCGGGATGGTTGCGGCGCAATCGATCCAGCGGATGCCCGATGGCGTTTCGATGCGCTTCGTCGTGACCGACGGGCTCGCCACCGTCCCCGTTGCCTTCCGTGGCATCGCGCCCGACCTGTTCCGTGAGAAATCGGGCGTCGTCGCCGAAGGATCGTTCAACCCAGACGGCAGCTTTACCGCGACCAATCTGCTGGCCAAGCATGACGAGAAATACATGCCGCCCGAAATGGCGGGCAAGATGCACGAGACGAAATCCCTGAAACAATGATCGGCGCACGATGTTAGCAGAAGCCGGTCTTGCCGCTTTGTGGTTTGCTGCGGCGCTCGCCTTGCTCCAGCTCGTGCTGGCGGGGCTGGGCGTGTGG
>JAIXZV010000358.1 GCA_027489365.1 Sphingomonadales bacterium | reverse complement strand
GCTCGCAGACGCGATGGTGCCGGCGACGCGGTTCGAACTCCACCGCCCGTTGGACGTTGCCGCCTGGTATTCCGCCACACCGCTGTGGCAGCGGATGCCGCCGCAACGGTCGCATTCCTGGAACAGTCGAGGACCACCGACGCTCGCGTAACCTTCACGATCGTCGCAACGGGGGCCGCACGGCGCCCCGCTCTGGTGCCTGCAACAACAGCGGCACCTTCAAGGTTCTTGGAGCTACACTACATGCGAAATCTGCTTTTGACGGGCGCGGCCTTCGCCGCCCTGCTTCCCGCCTGCGCGCAAGCCCAGACGGCACCACCGGCCTCCCCCGCGCCATCCTCCGACAGCGCAGCGCAGCCGCCAGCATCGACCGCGACCAGCGATACCGACATCGTCGTGACCGCCCGCAAGCTCGATCAGGCGCGCGATGCCATTCTTCCCGCGCTTGGTGCCAGCGATTACATCTTTACGCGCAAGGCACTCGACAATCAGCCGGGCGGTGCCGATCGCAATCTGACGCAGGTGCTGACGCAGGCGCCAGGGGTCACGCTCGACAGCTATGGCGCCATCCACGTCCGCAACGAACACGCCAACGTGCAATATCGCCTCAACGGCGTGATCGTGCCCGAGAGCATCTCAGGGTTCGGGCAGACCTTCGACCCGCGCATCGCCGATTCGATTTCGCTGATCACCGGCACGCTGCCCGCGCAATATGGCTATCGTACCTCGGGTGTCGTCAATCTGACGACGCGCAGCGGTGCGTTCGATAATGGCGGCGACATCGGCTTTTACGGCGGCAGCCGCCTGACGCTCCAGCCGAGCGCAACGCTGCATGGCAGCACCGGGCGGATCAATTATTTCGTCTCGGGCAGCTATCTGCAGAACGATCTCGGCGTCGAAAACCCCACCCCGGCGCAGGACGCGATCCACGACCGCACCCGGCAATATCGCCTGTTCGGCTATGTGTCGGACATTCTGTCGGACACCAGCAGAATCACGGTGTTCGGCGGCACGGCGATCGGGAAATTCCAGATCCCGAACAATCCGGGGCAGGATCCGCAGTTCGTGCTCAACGGCCGGTCGACCTTCGATTCGGCAGCGCTCGACCAGAACCAGATCGAGAATACGCATTACGGCGTCGCGGCGTATCAATATGCCGGGGGTGACCTCAACTTCCAGATCGCGCCCTTCGTGCGCTATTCGGAAACGCGATATCGGCCCGATCCGCAAGGCGGCGACATCATCTTCAACGGCTTTAACGACCGGTCGGTGCTGTCCAGCCTCGTGCTCGGCGTGCAGGCCGACGGCGGATACAAGCTTTCCGACAAGCACACGATCCGCTTCGGCCTGTTCTTCCAGAACGAACGCACCCGCTCGTCGGTCACGTCGCAATTCTTTCCGACCACGACCGATGTCAACGGAAACACCGTCCAGGCCACCGATCAGCCGAGCAGCCTGACCGACAGCAGCCGCAAGGTCGGCCAGCTCTACGGCCTCTATCTGCAGGACGAATGGCTCCTGACCCCGACGCTCACCTTCAACTACGGTGCGCGGTTCGACGCAGTGCGCGCTTACACCAACGAGCAACAAGTCAGCCCGCGCGCCAACCTCGTGTGGAAGCCGGCACCGGGAACGACCTTCCATCTCGGCTATGCGCGGAACTTCACGCCACCCCCGCAAGAACTCGTCGCAACCGCGAGCGTCGTGCAGTTCAACGGCACCACCAAGGAATCGGAGATCAAATTCGGCGATCCGGTCCGCGCCGAACGCGAACATTATTTCGACGGCGGCGTGCAACAAGCGGTGCTGCCGGGCCTGACCGTCGGCGTCGATGCTTATTATAAGATCAAGAAGAATTTGCTCGACGAGGGCCAGTTCGGATCGTCGCTCGTGCTGTCCCCGTTCAACTACGCCAAGGGCTATGCCTGGGGCGTCGAGCTGCGCGCCAATTATGAGCATGGGCCGTTCGACCTGTATGCGAATGTCGCGCGCGGACAGGAGAAGGGCAAGAACATCATCTCGGCGCAATATTTCTTCGCGCAGGACGAGCTGGATTATATCAGCAATCACTACATCTACACCGACCACAATCAGTTCTGGACGGTGTCGGGCGGTGGCAGCGTCACGATTCCGAACAGCCTCGGCAAGCTCGTGCCGACCGTCGACTTCCTCTACGGCGATGGCTTGCGCGCCGACGACCCCGCCGGGATCGTGCCGAACGGCGGCAAACTGCCCTCCTACCTGACGGCCAATTTCGGCATCGCACAGAATTTCGACGGCCCTGGCTTCATGAAAGGGCTATCGATCCGCTTCGACGTCGTGAACGTCGGGGACAAGATCTACGAAATTCGCGATGGCTCGGGCGTCGGCGTCGGCGCGCCGCAATATGGCGCGCGCCGGGGCTTTTTCGCCGGGATCAGAAAGACCTTCTGATAGCGCGACGTGCGGTGTTCGGGGTGCCATCCGGCATCCCGAACACGTCCGGCCCGGGCTCCACGAACGGGGCCAGTCGTTTGCTACCATCAACCGGCGCAGCGCCTGTCGGTCGCCACACCCGCATCAAACATCTTGCCAATCCCCTCCCCCTTCGTGCAATGATACGGTATATCATTGCACGAAGGGTTTGACGCATGACGACGACGCGCGACGCGAAACTGCCGGTGACGGTACTGTCGGGCTTTCTCGGCGCGGGAAAGACGACATTGCTCAACCACATTCTCGCCAATCGCGAGGGACGACGCGTCGCGGTGATCGTCAACGATATGTCGGAAGTGAACATCGATGCCGATCTCGTCCGCGGCGGCGATGCCGCACTGACGCGCGGCGAGGATACGCTGGTCGAGATGACCAACGGCTGCATCTGCTGCACGCTGCGCGAGGATTTGCTGCAGGAAGTGCGCAGCCTGGCGGAAGCGGGCCGGTTCGATCAGCTTGTGATCGAAAGCACCGGAATCTCCGAGCCGCTCCCCGTCGCGGCGACCTTTTCGTTCGTGGATGAGGACGGTGCCAGCCTCGCCCAGGTCGCGCGCCTCGATACGATGGTCACGGTGGTCGATGCCGCCAATTTGCTCAACGATTATAGCAGTACCGACTTTCTGGCCGACCGCGGCGAATCCCTGGGCGAAGATGACACGCGCAGCCTGGTCTCGCTGCTGGTCGAGCAAATCGAGTTTGCGGACGTCATCGTCATCAACAAGGCCGATATGGTTTCGCCCGAACAGCTCGCGATCGTGCGGAAGCTCGTCGCATCGCTCAATGCCGACGCGCGGATCGTCGAGGCGCGGTTCGGCAAGGTCGCGCTGGACGCGGTGCTCGATACCGGCCTCTTCGACGATGAAAGGGCCGAGACCCACCCGCTGTGGGCGAAGGAGCTTTACGGTTACGCGCAGCATCGCCCGGAGAGCGAGGAATATGGCATCGAAAGCTTCGTCTACCGCGCCCGCGCGCCGTTCGATCCCGCCAAGTTCCACGCCTTTTCGACCGGCGGCTGGCCCGGCGTCATCCGCGCGAAAGGGCATTTCTGGTTGGCGACTCGTCCTGATTGGGTCGGGGAATTGGCGCAGGCCGGCGCGCAGACCTTGACCGCGGGCCTCGGCCGGTGGTGGGCGGCGGTGCCGCGCAATCGCTGGCCCGATGGCGATGCGTTCCAACGCTCCGTCGGCGATAAATGGGACCCCATTTGGGGCGATCGCCGCCAGGAGTTGGTGTTCATCGGGATCGGCATGGACGAGGCCGCGATCCGTCGTCAGCTCGATGCCTGCCTGGTCAAGGCGGCCGCCTTCACCCCCGATCTGTGGGCGGACCAGGACGATCCCTTTCCCCAATGGGGCTTGCAGGCGGTCGCATGATCGCGATGCTCGAAACCGCGCGTTTCAGCGCCGCCACCGCCGCACTGACCAGCAGTGATCCCGATCGATTGCAGTCGATTCTGCGACCCGAAACCGCGTTGGCGGTGTGGTGCCGCGCGGTGCCGGTCGTCATCGACCCGGACGATCTGGAAAGCTTGGCGCCCATCCGTCTTCAGGCCGAGATCGGCGCCGTGGCATCCGCCGTCCGCGCGGCGCTTGGCGAAGGTCCCGCGCGCGACTGGCACGCCGCGATCGTCGACGACATCGCCAGCCTCGCGCGACGCTATGCGGAGGTGATGGACACCGATACGGTGGCAATCCGGCTCGAACGCATCGCGACCAACGCGTGCTGGAAATTCCACTCGGATTATGTCCGCGCCCGGATGATCACGACCTATTACGGTCCGGGGACGGAATGGACGATATCCGGCGACGATGGTCCGGGTGCCGTGCACCAACTTGGTGTCGGCCATGTCGGCATCTTCAAAGGCCGCGTCTGGGCTCCGGAGGCCAAAGTGCTGCATCGATCACCACCGATCGCCGGGACCGGCGACCTACGCTTGCTGCTCGTGATCGATGCGGTGCCCGTGAGCTGACGCACCGGCGCCGCGTCACGAATTGGTGGAGGCCGTTTCCTGTCCGGGCTCGTCGATCGTGATCTCGCCCAGCCAGTCGCACAGGCACATCGATCCGGTGCACAGCGCCGGCATCCCCTCCATCAACACTTCGGGCGCGCCGGGGAACCAGGGCGAGGTGGTCACCGGGATGCACGGCATCGGCGTCAGCACGCCCTCGGCAAGCGCGGTCGCGGTGGCGACTTCGGGGTTGGCCAGGCTGGAGCACAGGCCGAAGGATGGAATATTCTCCAGCGGCACGAAATCGAAGATCGTCGCCGCAGGCAGCATGTCGGTCAGCACCGGGACTTCGGGCGGGACGATCATCGGCATCGGCGCGGTGCCGAAGCTGCACGAGATGACCGCACCAAGGCTGACGAGTTGCGGCATGAGCGTGCGCGTCCCTTAGCTGCCGACGATCCCCGTCAGCGTCAGCGGGGTCCCCGGCGACAAAATCTGCGTTTCCTCGCCGGTCGCGGTCGGCCAGCTGATCGTCGCCGGGCCACCGTGCGCACCGGGCACGAGATTGTCGAGCGCGATCTGCGGATCCGCTCCCGACCATTGCAACACCATCGTCAGCGTGCCTTCGAACACCCCGCCCACTGCAGTCGCAAAGCTGATGCCGTCGGGCAGCACCGCGATGCTGGTGAAACCGGCGATCGCCGCCACCGTCTGGGCGTTGGCTTGAAGCACGAAACTGGCGTCGGTCGGCACCACCCGGACCGGGCTGGTCGCGGCGGTGCCCCCGGCGAAATCGATCATGATTGGCGCGTCCACCGGGGGCCTCCGTTCTATGGCTTAGTTCTGATACCCGCTAAGCGTCAGCGCGTCGCTCGACATGATCTGCTGGGTCTGCAGACCGGTCGCCGTCGGCCAGGTCACGGTCACCGTGCCCGCGAAGTTGGTGATCTCGATGCTCGGTGGTCCGCTCGGTGCGCTGAGCGGCGCCGTGATCTGCGCGTTGAACGTGGTCCCCGACTCGACGTTGAAGTTGATCGCGCCGGACGTGACGTAGAGCGAGGAAAAGCTGATCGTTCCGGACATTGAGAGCGCGCTTGTCGTGTCCAGGGAAAAGGTGCCATCCGAGACCGTGATCGACGAAGACGTCGAGGTCAGCGTAGCATTCTGAAAATTGATCGTGATCGTGCTCATGGCCATGTCGGGGTTCCTTCTGCTTCATCAAGATACGACGACTGGTACGTTACGCATTCCCGCGCATCGCCGTTGACGCGGAACATATCCGGGTTGGAAATCTTCATTTCTAGCATTGCTCGGGTTCGATCCGTTCGTCCTCGTCAAGTCGCGGGTGGTGGCGGCGGTGCGGCCGCGCTCGCCGATGTGCGGGTCGAAGAGGTCGCCGCGGGAGGCGGTTCCGCCGCCGCAGCCGGGCGCGACGGCTTCGCGGGCGCGGACGTCGCGGCGGCAGGCGACGCGGCCGGTCTCGACACCGGCGGCTCGGCACGGACGGTCTGGATCAGCGGCACAACCCAATAGCTCGGACCGACGAAGCGGATACGCTCCGCCGCGCTCGCGATCGTCGTCTGCACGCCACCCGGCACTTGCAGCCAGCCATGGACGAACGCAGCGGCGCTGTGGATGCTCACGATCAGCGGCAGCCGGGACGGCGCGCCGCTGACCTCGAACTGTAATCTGCGCGGCGTAAGACTAAGGCTCTGGATCCCCATCTGGCCCCCGCCAAAACTCGCCCCCAGGCGAATCGTGGGCACGGACGCCGCGATCAAGAGTTCAGCACCAGCCTCCGGCGCGAAATCGAGTCGTACAGTCGCACTAGCCGGAAGATCATGGAAAGTGATCTCCAGCGTCTGACGCAGTAAAGCATCATCATCGGCCGCCATAGACAACGCCCTCCCGCTGTAGAACATCATGTGGTCGGACGTTCCCGGCCATGAGGCAAGAACGGGATACGCCGGATGGAGTCGATATCGAAGAATGCTATTGACAGGTGCAGGTCGCGTCAAGCACAACCTTAGCACCGATCTGGCGTGTTTTTCAGTTTAAGAGTCATTAATATAACGACTTTGGGGATAAGGGAGTCAAATGGCGCTTCAGCTCACTTACCCCGGCGTATATACTCAGGAATTGCCTAGCGGCACGCACACCATTTCCGGTGTGGCGACGTCGATCACGGCGTTTGTCGGGTATTTGACTCGCGGCCCGATGAACACGCCGGTGCAATGTCTCAATTTCGGCGATTTTCAGCGCGTGTTCGGCGGGCTGGACGCGAGCAGCGTCACCAGCTTTCAGGTGTCGCAATTCTTCCTCAACGGCGGGACCGAGGCGTGGATCAGCCGCGTCTGCGCCAGTTCGGCACCCCCGGTTCAGCCGCAGGTGGAACTGACCGGCGCGGTGCCCGCGGCGTCGAGCGGTGGCGGCGGTGCCAGCAAGGGGCTGACCCCGACGTCGGGCGTCAACCTCGTCCAGATCGCTTCGCAAAACCCCGGCACCTGGGGCGAGAATATCTTCGTCACGATCGATTACATGACGAACAAGCTCAACACCTTCAACATGGCGGCAACGCTGTATTCGGTGTCGAGCAACAGCAATGCGTCGAGCAGCAGCTACAGCGTCGTCCAGACGCAGAGCCTGCCCGCCGTCACGCTCGATCTCAGCCAGAACAACTCGCTGATCGAAGTGATGCAATCGGGCAATCAGAACAGCGCGTTGCTGGCCGTGCCCACGCTCACCGCCACGCCGTCGGTGCTGGTGCCCTTCGCCAGCGGCACGATGCTGGCGTTCACGGCCCCCAAGAACCCGGTCAACGCCACCTTCACGGTGATCGTCCAGCCGCCGGGGCCGGACCCGACCAAACCCCCGCCATCGCTGCAGGCGACGCTCAACGTCACCTTCGCGATCTCGACCGTCGCCACCCTGATCGCGGCGATCCAGAGCGCGATCTCCAACGCCGCCGGTGCGCTGGGCCTGCCGAGCCTGGCGGGCGCGCAGGTGCGCAGTTGCCTGTCGCCGTTTGCCTCCTCCACCGGAACCCAGGCGCAGCTCGTCCAGATCTGGGTGCCCGATCCCGGCTTCGCAGGCTATCTGGTCAGCGTCACGTCCAACCCGACGACGCTGTTCACGGTGCAATCGACCAATTACCAGGCGCAGCAGCTTTTGGGGCCAGCGACCCCGCCCGCCAATCCCGACGGGCTGCCGCCGACCGGGTTCGACATCGCGGGCAATTCGACCAACCGCACCGGCATCTATTCGCTCGACGCGATGCGCATCGTCAACATCATCGCTGTGCCCGACATGGAGTCGATGGGGACGTCGGACTATCTCGTCTCGGCGACCGCGACGCTCAACTATGCGATCCAGCGCAAGGCCTTCGCGATCCTCGACATGCCCTCGACGGTGACGACGCCGTCAAGCGCCGTCGCCTGGGCGACCAGCACGCCCGGCACGTTCGGCACCGGCATCATCAGCGCCGCGACCTATTGGCCGCAGATCCAGATTCCCTCGCCCTTCTCCACGCAATTGCTCGCGCTGGGCGGCAGCGGGACGATGGCGGGCATCTATGCGACCACCGACGTCAATCGCGGCGTGTGGAAGGCTCCGGCGGGAATCACCGCCCCCCTGGCCGGTGTCCAGCAGCTCGCTTATGTGATGAACGATCAGGAGAATGGGCAGATCAACCCGCTCGGCATCAATGCGCTGCGGACCTTCCCGACCTATGACAATATCGCTTGGGGCGCGCGGACGCTCGCCGCGGCGAACGTCGCCGACTCGGACTGGAAATACGTCCCGGTCCGCCGCCTGACGCTGTATCTGGAGCAAAGCCTGATCCAGGGGCTGCAATGGGTCGTGTTCGAACCGAATGACGCGTCGCTCTGGGCGCAGATCCGGCTGAGCGTGAACTCGTTCCTCCACCCGCTCTATCTGCAGGGTGCCTTCGTCGGGGCGACGCCATCGCAAGCCTATCAGGTGATCTGCGACGAATCGACGACGACACCGGAGGACATGGACAATGGCATCGTCAACATCCTGATCCTGTTCGCGCCGGTGAAGCCCGCGGAATTCGTCGTCATCAGCCTGCAGCAGATGGCCGGACAGTCTTCGAGCGGAGGATAGCGACATATGCCGAGCGTCTCGTCGACCAGTCAGTCACCCGACCCCTATCTCAACTTCAAGTTTCGCATCAAATGGCAGGGCAAATATGTCGCCGGCCTCAGCAAGTGCAGCGCGCTGCGCCGCAGCACCGAGGCAACGCCCTTTCGCGAGGGCGGCGACCCCAGCACCAATCGCGTGCTGCCCGGCCAGACCAAGTTCGAACCGATCACGCTCGAACGTGGCATGACGCAGGATCTGGAGTTCGAAACCTGGGCCAGCCAGGTGTGGAATTATCGCGCGGGCCAAGGGATGGAGAGTTCCCTCGCAAATTTCCGCCGCAACATCACGCTGGAATTCTACAATGCGGCCGGACAATTGGTGTACGCTTATAACATCTACAATTGCTGGCCGTCGGAATATACCGCGATGCCCGAGCTCGATTCCAGCGCAAACGCCGTCGCGATCCAGACGCTGGTGCTGCAGAACGAAGGCTGGGAGCGGGATGCGAGCGTCAAGGTACCGCCGCCGACAAGTTACTGACGGTCGCGCGACGGCCCGGTTGTAGATGTTCATGCGACCGCTCCCTGCCCGCGATCTGCTCGAGGCCGCAGCGGTGTGCCGCAACAGCCCCGGTCCCGCGCGCGGGGTCTATCTGGCCGCGCTCGCGCTCGCGGACCAGTCCTTCACCGACTGCGCGACGCTGCCGCTCGGCACCCGCGACGCCGCGATCGTCGGGCTGCGCCGGGCGATGTTCGGCGACCGGCTGGAGCTTTCCGCGCGCTGCCCGCGCTGCGATGCGCCGCTCGATGTCGCGATGGAGGCGGCGGCACTGCTCGACATCACCCCTGCCACCGCCGCGCTGCCCGATGTCGAGATTGCCGGCACGCGCTTCGCCGTGCGCCCCGCCGACAGCGCGGATCTCGCCGCGATCGCCGACATTCCCAGCGTGGAGCAGGCGCGCGAAGACCTCGCGCTGCGCTGCCTGATCCCGCGCGACGGGGCGGATGTCCCGCCGTCGCTCACCCCCGGCGAGATCGACGCGGTCGGCGCGGCGATGGCGGAGATCGATCCGGCGGGCGACCCGTTCGTCGCGCTCGACTGTCCGGCCTGCGAGACGGGGTGGGACGCGCCGGTCGATATCGCCGCCGTGCTGGCGGGTGAGATCGAGGGTGCCGCCGACGCCCTGCTCGACGAAATCGACGCGATCGCCCGCGCCTATCACTGGACCGAGGACGCAATCCTCGCGCTCAGTCAGGAGCGCCGCCGCGCCTATCTCGCGCGGGTGCAGTCGTGAGCGACATGCTCGCCCGCCTCGCCGCGCGCGCGCAAAGCAGCGCGACGGTGCTCGGCCGCCGCATCGGCTATCGTTTCGAACCAGCCGCAGACCATGCCGAGGCGTGGCCGGGGGAGGCGACCGTGACGCGGCTCGGCGACGCGCTGGCCGGGCGCGCGCCGACCCAGCACGACGCGACCACGACCGTCGCCCCGGCAGAGCAAACCCCGCGCGGCGACCCCACCCGGACCGGCACCGCCGGTCTCGCGGCCGCGATGCGCGACGCCATCGCGTCACCGCTGCGCCCGGCCGCGTTGACGGCCCGCCAGCAGGACACGCAACAAGCCGATCGCGCCACGCCGCCGAGGGCAGACGACAGCCCGATCGCCGACGGCGCGGCCTTGCACGAAACGACGCCAACCCAGCGCGGCCCGCGCAGTGCACCCCCAGCGGCGGCACCCGCCACCGGCCCGGCCGCGACAGCCCCGGCGACCGAGTCCGTCACGCCCACCACCGCCCCGCCAGCTTCCGCGCCCGTGGTCCAGCGCAAGGCGCGAGGCCGGGCCGTACCTGCGCCCTCTCACGCTGGCACTCTTCCCGTATCGGCGGCGGCCTCCCCTCCCGCAGCCGTGTCGCACGCACCGTCCGTGTCGAACACGTCGAACCATACGCCGAATGCGATCGGGTCCATCATCGACGTGCCCCCAGATCCCGCGCCGCAAACACCGCCAGAGCCGCACAAGAACGCCCTCGCACCCCATCGCACACCGAGAGCCGCGAACCCGTTATCGCTCGCGGTGGACGAGGCGGCCCCCGCCGAATCCGCCGCCCGCATATCCAAGGCCGCGTCGAATATCCGCGATCCCGCACCCGCATCCGCCAACTCGCCCGCTAACCCCGACACGGCCACCGCGACCGAACCTGCGACGCGCGAAACGCGCCCCACCGTGCCCGCGCCCGAGGCCCTCGAGCCCGAACAGATCGGCACAGCGCCGCGTCGATCGATCCCGTCGCGCCCCACCGACTCGCGCTCGTCCGAAGCCGAAGCACCATTACGAGACGCCCCTGCGCCACCGCACACCGAAGAAGCCCCATCGACACCACCCGTCCCTGTCGCGCGCGCGACCGAGCACATCGAACACCGCGTGCACAACGCCGCTCCGGCGCGCACCTCCGAACGCCCCGTGCCACCGCCACCCCGCGCCGCTCTTCGCCAAAGCAAATCGGTCCCGACCAGCCGCCCCGCCGACGCACCACGCGCGCCTGACGCCCGCCCGCCCGACCGCGAAGCCCAGCCAGCAGCCGATGCCCCTGCCGTTCCTCAGGCACGCTCGGCACCGCGCACGCCCGCTATGCCCGCCGCCGCCAGTGCCGCGATGAAAGCACAACGCGACAAAACCCTCCGGCCCGGCCCGTCCGAAGAGACCGCCCCACCGCCACCACGCGCCGTCCCGCTCGCGCCACACGCCGCGCCAAATGTCCCCGAAACACCCCATGCGTCCCGGAATGTCGCACCGCAGCCGCAGGCTTCATCGACCGCACGGCAAGCCCCGCAGAATGCCAAGGTGACGCAGCACACTTCCCTGGATGTCGCACCGCCCCGCGCGCCGAAAGCCGATCTCACGCCGCCCCCATCCCGGACTGGCGCCCCGCAGCCGCACGCTTCGCCGGCTGCACCGCAAGCCGTACCCAATCCCACCATGACCCAGCACGCAGCCCCAGCCGTCGCGCCCGCACCGCCGCCACCGCGACCATCGCCCCGCGCACTCGCCACCCAACCGAGTCCAGCGCCCAACGCCACTCCGTCGCGCCACGACGCAACCGCCCGAACCGCGCCGCCCCAGCGCCCCGCGCGCACGCCCAGTCCCGTATCCGTCGCCCCCAATCTTCACATCGACATCGGCCGCATCCAGATCGATCTGCCGCGCCCGCGCACACCGCCGCAACGGCCCCAGCCGCCACCACTGACCGGCAAACCACGCGGAGGGCCGAACGCATGAGTTCGCCCTTCTCGGTCGCCGCCTGCACCGTCGCCATCGCCGATCGGCTCCACGCGCTGATCGGCGACGCGGTCCCCGGCTGCCAGGTGACGACGCTCAATCCGAGCGCGGAATCGCTGCGCACCGGCGATCCGTTCGTGAACCTCTATCTGTTCCGCACCGTGCGCAACGCGTTCGTATCGAACACCGATCTGCCGACGCGCGGGCCGCTTGGCGGCGCGAAAAGCTCGCCAGTGCTCAAACTCGATCTCGATTACATGATCACCTTCTTCGGCGATGATGCGAAGCTCGATCCGCAGCGCCTGCTCGGGCTCGTCGTGGGCGGGCTGAACGCCGAACCCTATATCCCGCGCGACACGCTGCACGCGGCGATCGCATCGACTCCGTGGCTCGGCGACGGCAGCCAGCAATTGCCGCGCGACGAAATCCTCGTCGCGCCGATGAGCCTGCCGCCCGATGCGATGGCACGGCTGTGGTCGGAATTCGTCAATGTGCCCTATCAATTGACGCAGCTTTACACCGCCATGCCGATCGCGATCGAATATACGCTGCCGGTGCAGCCGGTGCTGCCGGTGCGCCGCATCGGGCTTTACGCGGTGCCGGCGCGGACCATCACGATCGTCGGACTGGTCAATGCCGAGGATCCCGATCTGCCGATCGTCGGCGGCGGAACGCTGGCGGTGCGCCTGCCCGATCCCGGTCAGGACGGGCTTGCGGTCCTGCTCAACGGCGTGGCGGCGATTGGCGTGACCGCAGGCTTCGATGCGCAGGGCCATGCCGCGCTGCTGGTGCCGCTGACCGCCGAACAGCCCGCACCGATCGCCACCGGGCAAATCGTCGTGAAGATCGTCAAACACGGGCCGGACGGCAAGGCGATCGTCGCAGAATCGCCGTTGACGGCTGCGGGCATCGTTCCCGGTTTTGCCGCGCCACCCGTCGTCTCCGACGGCGGCGGGCAGTTGCAGCTCAGCATGGCGCTGCCGGTGCCCGCCCAAGCGCAGGCGGCGGTGTTGATCTTCCCGCGGCAAGGCCAACGCGTGTCGCACCGCATCGCGTGCCTGCCCCGCGTCGCCGCAGCGACGACTCTGACGGCGCCGCTCGCGGGGGTAGCGGCGGGCGCGTATCTGGTCGGCGTCGAGATC
>JAIXZV010000116.1 GCA_027489365.1 Sphingomonadales bacterium | reverse complement strand
TCGGCGCCATGGCGCGCGCGGTGCTGGTGTTCCGTGACGCCGCGATCGCCAAGAACCTGGCTGATGAAGCCGCCAAGCGCGCCGAGGCCGACCAGAAGATGGTCGTCGCCACGGTCTCCGATCAACTCGCCGCACTGGCCGAAGGCAATCTGACGGCCGAGATCAACGCCGCCTTCCCGCCCGATTACGCTGCGGTGAAGACCAATTTCAACGCAGCCGTCGCCGCGCTGCGCGAACTGATCGCGTCGGTGATGGATTCCGCCGCGACGATCCGCAGCGGTTCCAGCGAAATCGCGCAAGCGTCGGAAGACCTCGCCCGTCGCACCGAATCGAATGCGGCAAGTCTGGAGCAGACCTCCGCTGCCGTCACGCAGATGGATGGCCGCCTGAAACAGACCGCCACCGCCGCCAACCGCACCGCAAAGCGCGCGGAAAGCGCGATGGGAACGGTCAAGGACGGCCGCAACACTGCTGACGAAGCCGTGCAGGCGATGAGCCGCGTCTCCGAAAGCGCCAAGGGCATCGACAGCGTCATCGAGGGGCTCGACAAGATCGCGTTCCAGACCCGCGTCCTTGCGATGAACGCTGCGGTCGAGGCGGGTCGTGCCGGCGAGGCCGGACGTGGCTTCGCGGTGGTCGCCGATCTCGTCTCGGCGCTGGCGATGCGCGCCGAAGAAGAGGCGGGCCGGGCACGCGATCAATTGAGCGCGACGCAGACCGATATCGTCACCGCGGTCGGCGCGGTCGAGAAGGTCGATGTCGCCTTGGCCGAAATCTCGACCGGCTTTGCGGATGTCAACCAGTTGCTGGGCGACATCGCGACCGACAACCAGACCCAGTCAAACGCGATCACCGAGATCAGCAGCGCACTCGGATCGATGGATCAGGCCACGCAGCAGAACGCCGCAATGGTCGAGGAAACGTCGGCCGCGGCGCGCAATCTGGCGGAGGAAGTCAGCGGGCTGTCGCAGCGCGCGAGCCGCTTCAACGTAGGTGACGGCCAGGCCGCGATGACGAACCGCCGTGGCAGCAGCGTCATGAATCGCCCGGTACGCAACCTGCCTGCCGCCGCGATCCCGGCGCTGGTCCGCGCGCCGGCCGCATCAAGCGATGACTGGCAAGCGTTCTGACGCGAACCGTGCTCCCGCCCCATTTTGGCGGCGGAGATTTGTGGCCGCTGCCACGTCGATTGAGGACACGGGCATGAATATGATTACGCCTGTTCTGGGCCACGATGAACTGCGCCATCAAGCGGGGATCGTCCGTGCGCTCGGCTCGTCGTTCGTCGCTGCGGTACTGGAGGCCGGGCAAAGGCAGCTCGACCACGCGCCGCGCACGCAGCGGCTGATCGAGACCTGGCCTGGCGATCCGATCGATGCGGCGCTGGCGATGCGCTTCAACGCGGCGCTGCACGCGCTGGCCCGGCGCAACAAGCGGCCCCGGCTGAGCGCGCTGTATCGCGGCCAGCATGACGATTTCGACGGCGCGATTGCGGAAACGCTGGCCGCCGAAGACGCCTTCATCGCGACCTGGATGCGGCATACCCCGCAAACCAACGAGGTCGGGCGGGCGGCATCGATCGCGGCGGCGCTGATGGTCGTGCAGCAACGCTTTGCCATGCCGGTCGAATTGCTCGAACTCGGCGCGAGTTGCGGTCTCAACCTCAATCTGGGGCGCTATGGGTATCGGCTTGGCGGCGTGAATGCCGGAATCGCCACATCGCCGGTGCAGGTCACCCCGGCATGGAACGGCCCGCCGCCGATCAACCGTCCCTTCACCGTCGCGGCGGCGCGCGGGATCGATTTGAACCCGTTGTCGGCGACCGATGCGAAGACGCGCGAGCGTTTGCTCTCCTTCGTCTGGGCCGATGAGCCGGAGCGCGCGCAGCGTCTGGAAGATGCGCTCGCGCTGGCGATTCAGCATCCGCCGCAGATCGACCGCGGCAATGCCGTGCCCTGGCTCGCCCGACAGCTCGCCATCCCGCACGAGCGACGCACCTGCCGCGTCGTCTACCATTCGATGGTGCTGCAATATATGACGGCGGCGGATCGCACCGCGATCGACACGATAATCGCCGCCGCCGGGCGTCGCGCCACACCCGATCGCCCGATCGCGCGGATCAGCTTCGAACGCGAACGCGCGAACGACCAGGTGCAATTGATTCTGACGTGCTGGCCCGATGGCGAGCGGCGCTTGCTCGCGCACTGCCACCCCTATGGCAATTGGATCGCCTGGCACTGACACCAAAGGCGAGTGACGGGGCGATTCGGCGCTTGGCAATAAGGGGCCGCAGCGCACAGGCCGCGGGTAATGATGGTGGACAGGGTAGGGTTCGAACCTACGTAGGAGAAACTCCGGCAGATTTACAGTCTGCTGCCTTTAACCACTCGGCCACCTGTCCATCAGGGCCGCTTCCGAAAAGCGAGGCGTGCCAATGCCGACCGCGTGCGCCCGTGTCAACGGATAACGCCACGCAACCACACCATAGCCTTGCGCGCGCCGCGCGTGGCGCATACCGACGGGCGGTTCGTAGTCCATCCGGGGGTTCCGCCATGCGCCGTTTCGTGCTTCTCGCCACTGCTGCTGCCGCGATCGTCGCCGCGCCGCTTGCCGCGCAGTCGGTCGATCGCACGCAGAGCACGCGCATCATCGACGAAGGCACGACGCACAGCGAAGTGATGCTGACCGCGCAGCACCTGTCCGACACGATCGGCCCGCGCATGACCAATTCGCCCGCGATGCGGCTGGCCGAGGCGTGGACGCAGACCAAGTTCGCCGAATGGGGCCTGAAGAACATCCACAAGGATGCGTTCGATTTCGGGCGTGGCTGGTACATCGTGTCGTCCAGCGTGCGGATGGTCTCCCCGCGCCCGATTCAATTGACCGCGATCCCGATTGCCTGGACCCCGGGTACGAACGGCACGATTTCGGCCCCCGTCATCGTCGCGCCGATCAAGCGGGTGCGCGATTTCGACAAATGGCGCGGCAAGCTGTCGGGCAAGATCGTGATGATCACCCTGCCCGATACCGGTTCCGAACCGTCCGAGGCGCCGTTCAAGCGCTATACGGGCGAGGAACTGGCCAAGCTCGATCAGTATCAGCAGCCGACCTATGATCCCGACGCCGCCGACCGGCGGATGAAGCGGCTCGATTTCGCCAAGAAGCTCGACGCCTTCCTCAAGGCCGAAGGTGCGGTGGCGATGGCGACGATGTCGTATCGCGACGGCAAGCTCGTCCACGGCGAGGGTTACACCTTCGGCGTCGGCGACACGCCCTCACTGCCGGGCGTACAGATCGCGGCGGAGGATTACCGGCGTCTGGCGCGGCTCGCCAAGGTCGGCCCCGCCCCGACGCTGGAGATCACCAGCGACGTGCGGTTCGATGACAGCGACCGCAACGCCTATAACATCATCGCCGAGATTCCGGGGACCGACCCCAAGGCGGACTATGTGATGGCGGGCGCGCATCTCGATTCGTGGGTGGCGGGCGACGGCTCGGCCGACAATGGCGCGGGCGTTTCGATGGTGATGGAGGCCGCACGGATCATCGCCAAGACCGGCATCCGGCCCAAGCGCACGATCCGCTTCGCTCTGTGGGCGGGCGAGGAACAGGGGCTGCTCGGGTCGCTCGCTTATGTCGAAAGCCACCTCGCCACGCGCGGCAACCCGAACGATCCGAAGCTCAGCGGTCTGGCGCTGTATCAGGGATGGTCGAACCGCTGGCCGATCACGCCCAAGCCCGGCTGGGGCGATCTTGCCGCCTATTTCAACCTCGACAACGGCTCGGGCAAAATTCGCGGCATTTATGCCGAGAACAATCCCGCCGTCGTCCCGATCTTCCGCGAATGGCTGAGCCCGTTCGGGCCGATGGGGGCGAAGGACGTGGTGATCCGCAAGACCGGCGGGACCGATCACGTCTTCATGCAAACGGTCGGGGTGCCGGGCTTCCAGTTCATCCAAGACCCGCTCGATTACGACAGCCGCGTGCACCATTCAGGCGTCGACACGTTCGATCATCTGAAGGGCAATGACCTGCGCCAGGGATCGATCATTCTGGCGTCGTTTCTGGTGAATGCGGCGAACGCCGACAAGGCCCTGCCCCGGCCCCCACTGCCGACCAAGCCGGTCACGACCGACCCCTTCGCATATTCGGATGAGGAAGAATAATGGCACGTCGCGGACATCGCCCGTCGCAAGCGCCCGCTGGACGCCCCCGTTTCTGGGGGCGGCACGCCGTCACCGCAGCACTCGCCAATCCCGAGCGCGTGGTGCGCAAGATGTGGGTCACGCGCGAGGCCGCGGCGAGCCTCGATATTCCACCGGTGATCCCGATCGTGTTCGCCGACGTGCAGGATCTCGCGCGGCTGGTGCCGGGCGATGCGCCGCATCAGGGGCTGGTGGCGGAAGTCGAGCCGCTTGAGGACATGTGGCTGGCCGACTTGCTGCAGCAAGGTGAGGGCGACCGACGGCCGCTGTTGATCCTCGACGGCGTGACCGATCCGCACAATGTCGGCGCGATCCTGCGTTCGGCGGCGGCGTTCGACGCCCTCGGCATCGTCACGCCCGACCGCAATGCGCCGCCCGAATCGGGAACGATCGCACGCGCCGCATCGGGTGCGCTCGAAATCGTGCCGTGGGTCCGCGTCGTCAATCTGGCGCGCGCGCTGGAGGAAATCGCCGAGGCCGGATTCTGGCGCGTCGGGCTGACCGGCGAAGCGAACCAGACGCTGGAGAAGGCGATGGGCACGCAGCGTGTCGCGCTCGTGCTCGGGGCCGAGGGCGAAGGGATGCGGCAGAACACCGCGTCGCATTGCGACGAGCTTGCGAAGCTGCCGATCTCGCATCGGATGGAAAGCCTTAACGTGTCGAATGCTGCGGCGATCGCGCTCTATGCGGCGGCGTCGCGCTGAACGGGGAATCGGACATGACGGCACGTTTCGCAAAAGCTCTGCTGGCGCTGCTGCTGCCGTTTGTGCTCGCGAGTTGCGTGCTGACGCCGGGCAAGTTCGTCTCGACGCTGCGGATTGATGCCGACCGGCATTTCGCCTTCACCTATGTCGGCGAAGTGATCGCGATCGACCTTGGCAGCGAATTCGCCAAGGGGATGAAGGACGCTGGTGACGCCGACAAGGGCACCGACCCAACCTCGTCAGACGAGGATGAGCCGGGGATGCAGAAAATCGCTCTGCAGAAACATAGCAAGCCTGACGGTGCCAAGGCCGCGCCCGCGCCCAAGGGTGCCAATGACGAGAAGAACCGCGCCATCTCCGCCGCGCTCTCGAAGGAAATCGGCTATCGCAAGGTTACCTATCTCGGCGACGGCAAGTTCAGCATCGATTATGCGATCTCGGGCACGCTCGATCGCGCGTTCCTCTGGCCGTACAATCTCGATGCGGAGATCGTCTTCCCGTTCGTGGTGCTTGAGGTGCGGGCCAACAATACGGTGCGGATCAAGGCCCCGGCCTTTGCCAAGGAAAATGACGCGGCCAAGAATATGGCCGGTCTCGGCGGCAGCGGGCCGCCCAAGCAAGCGAGCCAGCTCGACGGCACCTTCACACTCGACACCGATGCCGAGATCGTGAGCCAGAACAACGAGGATGGCGCGGTGACGACGGGCGCGCGCAAGAACGTGACGTGGAAAGCGACCCCGACCAGCAAGGATGCGCCGAGCGCGGTGCTGCGCTTCCGGTGATTCCGGCCGGGACGCAGCGCGAGACCGAGCTCGAGACGATGATGCTGGGTCCGGTCCTGCCGGAGCGGGACTGCGGCGATTGCACGGTTTGCTGCACCGTCCTCACCGTAAATACGCCCGATTTCGCAAAGCCTGCCGGAGTGCCGTGTGTGCACCTGACGGACGGCGGGTGCGGCATTCATGCGGTGCGGCCCCACATCTGCCGGACCTGGTTCTGCGCGTGGCGCCGGGTCGCCACCCTGCCCGAGGAAGCGCGCCCTGATCGTTCGGGCTTGCTGGTGGCGCTCACTTTTGCGCGCGAACCACTGAATTGCTTCGAGGGTGTGGCGATCACCGTGCGGGTGCTGGACGGCAGTGACGCAATCGCGAGCGGCATGGCGGCGACGGTGCTCGACAGCGTGTGCGATCAACTGGTGCCGGTGTGGTTCAGCGACGGATCTAAGAAGATGCTGATGCACCCGGAAGATGCGGTGGCGCGGCTGGTGCTGTCGGGTGAGCCGGCACCCGACGCGCTGCAGGATGAGGTCGCGGCGTGGCGGGAGCGGTATGGGGTGTTTGCGTCCAACGCCTCGGCGTAGGACGTCGGCAAAGCCGCCGTCGGACGGGACCGCTTGCGCGACCCGCCGTCCGTGCCGAGCGCTACGCTACGCGCACCGGCGGGAACGCGGTCCCGCCTGCGCCCGTCAGTCCTCTGCCGCGATCGTAACCTTCAACCCATCAAGCGCATTGGTCAGCTCGATCTGGCACGACAGGCGCGAGGTCGCGTTGCGGTCGGCTGAGGAATCGAGCAAATCATTCTCGTCTTCGCTCATCTTGGGCAGTTTGGCCGCAAATTCCGGGTCGACATGCACATGGCACGTCGCGCACGAGCAGCAACCGCCGCACAGCGCCAGAATCTCGTCGATTCCGGCGTCGCGGATCACTTCCATCACCGAAAGGCCGGCCTCGCCATCGATCTCGCGTTCTTCCCCTTCCCGGGTGACGACGATAAGCTTGGGCATGGACGGTCCTTTTCGGGTAGCGACAACACCACTGCCATGCCGCCAGACGCGGCGCCGATCAAGAGAGAGCGTATGGGATTGAGCGCAGACCAGCTGAAGACCGCGCTCGATGCGCTGGCGGCACGCGAACCGGCGCTGGCCGAGGCGATCGGCCGCGTCGGCTATCCCCCGCCCCGCATCAGCGCGCGCGGCTATGCGACGCTGCTGCGCACGATCATCGGGCAGCAAGTCAGCACCAAGGCCGCGCAAAGCGTGTGGCACAAGTTGGAGGGCATCGTCGGCGATCTGACCGACCCCGCCAGCGTGACCCGCGCCAGCGACGAGCAATTGCGCGAGGCGGGCCTGTCACGCCAGAAAGCGGGCTATGCGCGGAGCCTGTCGGCGCTGGTGACGAGCGGCGAGCTCGATCTGGCGAATCTGCCCGCCGATGACGAGGAAGCGATCGCCAAGCTGGTCGCGGTCAAGGGCATCGGGCGCTGGTCGGCGGAAATCTATCTGCTGTTCGCCGAGGGTCGCACCGATATCTGGCCAGCCGGGGATCTCGCCGTGCAGATCGAGGTTGGCCGCATCCTTGGTCATGCCGAGCGGCCGAGCGAAAAACTCACGCGCGAACTGGCCGAGGCGTGGCGCCCGCACCGGG
>JAIXZV010000304.1 GCA_027489365.1 Sphingomonadales bacterium | reverse complement strand
CGGCTGGCCATCATCGCGCACCAAGAAACCGAGATCCTGGAGCCGGACACCGTCGAGAATTGGCAATTCGAGCGTGTCGCCGGCAACGAGGATTCGCGGCGCGACCCGGCCGCTGTCGCCATCGTGGGCGACTTCGCGGCGCGGTGCGACGGTATACGTCTTGGTCGTGGGCTCCGCTTTTGGGTCGAGCGGAGCGGCAGGGGTAGGTGCAGGCATGTCGGATGTCCTTCGCTTGGGGCGGATTGGCGGTCGGCTGGATTTAGTAGCTGGCGGGTGCGCAGACGGTGATCGCGATCGAAGCGTTCACCCGACTGGGAATTACGAGCGGCGCCGACTGCATCATGATGATGCGCTGCGCAGGATCCTCGATAATCCAGGTCTTCGGCGCATAGGCCATCGGCTTATAGTTGAACTTCGGGTCCATGATCATGCCGAATGCGCGCGTGCCCATAAGAGCTGGGCCCGACATGACGATCGTCCCGTCGGCGATCATCGGTTTTTCGGTGTTGTCGACCGGGTCGATGTACCAATCATTGTAGAGCCAGAGGTTGAACTGGCCCCACTTGCCCATGAACACCGCGCCCTTCTCAACAATCGAGCCGGGATTGACGTCGTTGCCGCTGTTGGCGTTCGCCGGGAAGTAGATCGCTCCTTGGACGCCCTCCGCAGTCAAAAACTTCTGGTAAGGTGTGTTGGTAAACACGATGTCCGTCACCGGGGCACCTGATGCCTTGAGCACGCGCGCCGCCCATGCCGTGATCTGGCCGACGATGTTGGTGTCGCGGGACTGCGCGTTGAGGGTACCGCCCCAAACCGACCCGCCGGTCAGCGCCAGCGTCAGCGAGGACGAGCGGCCAAAATCGATGACCGTCGTCGGGAAACCTTCGCCGGCGATCGTCACAGTGCCGGTCGTGAGCGCCGAGGCCGCCATCCATTCGAGGCGACGATTGACCATATCGACCTGGTCGGCCATTTCGAGCTGCAGGTTCGCAAGCTCGCGCTCACCGGCCGACAGTTCGCCGCCGATCCGCTCGCCGATCATGCGGCGAACCGGCTTGCGTAGATCCGGCGCGCGCTTGTCCTTGATATAGGCCGGCTTGAACTTGTTGGTCTGGTACTTGCGCTGCTCGACCAGCTTGCCTTCGACCAGCGGCGAGCAGAACGGTGCCATGCGGCGCAAACCGATATCGACGTCGATCGCGACTTCCTCGGTGTCCGCTTCGACGATGCCGGGGAAATATCGGTCGAGCAGGAAGTTCTGGCTGGTTTTGAGGTTCGGCACGACCTGAACCAGCTTGGCGGTCGTGTAGGTGATCGAATCGGCCATCGTGGGGCTCCATAAAAAAAGCCCGCACGATGGCGGGCGCTACCCGCGCGAGCGGGACGGAAAGGAGGTGTCGGCTTAGGAAGGGTCGGCCGAAACCAAAGAGGACTTGAGGTAGATGTTCTGCGCCTCGAGCGCTGCCTTTGCGGCCGCCAACGTGATGCCGGCACCAAGGATCACGGCGTTCTCGTTGAACTCGCCCATGGCATAGATGCCGCCATTGACGTCGCCGGCCGTGGTGTCGGCATCATCGACAAGAAGCGACACCGGAGTC
Organism: Sphingomonadales bacterium; assembly: GCA_027489365.1. Taxonomy (GTDB): domain Bacteria; phylum Pseudomonadota; class Alphaproteobacteria; order Sphingomonadales; family Sphingomonadaceae; genus Sphingomonas. Next base: position 4,573 of record JAIXZV010000304.1, on the reverse strand, counting down.
TGCGAACCGTCGCCCGCAGCCGCCAAGGCGATCGTGTACTTGCCGCTGGCGGTGATTTTGCCGAGCACCGTGCCGCGCTTGTAATAGGCGCCGCCGGTGATCGTCCGGGTGCCATGCGTCACGACCTTCATGTCGCCGCCGATCAACTGATCGGGAACGAATACGTCGGTCGTCATACCGGGCTGGAACGGCGCATCGCCGTAATAAGTTGGTGCAACCATGTCGGAGGTCCTGTTTTGGAGGGGTGGCGGCTGTGCGGCCGCCGTCGTCAATTCAGCGGATGCCGGCCTTTTCGGCCGCGGCCTTCGCCATGTCGCCGAAGGACTGCTCCTCGGGCTTGGCGCCGCCGCTCGCGCCCGGGTTGGGGATCACGACGCGTGCCATGCGCCGACCGAGGCGACTGCCCGACGGGGCGGGTGCGGCACCCGTCGCAGCCATTTCGAGCATCGCGATCGCCGCCGTGCTTCCCATCGCATCGTTGAAGGCGAGGTGCGCCGCCATGTCAGGACGTTTGCCGGCTGCGGCCGCCGAGAAGATGCGACGACCGCGCGCCTGCGCCGCCGCAAAGCCTTCGCGACGGGCCTGCGCCATTTCCTCGTCGTCGTCGTCCGACTCGGCCTTGCTCTCGGCTTCCTCATCGTCGTCCTTTTCGGCGCGACGGCCACCGCGTGCGCGCTTGCCCTCGCTCGCAGGCTTATCCTCGTCGGCGCCTTCCTCGGGCTTGTCCTCTTCAGCGCCCTCCTCGGGCTTGTCCTCCTCGGCACCGGTTTCGGTTTCATCCTCTTCAGCGCCTTCCTCAGGCTTGTCGTCGTCCGCCTTGGGCGAGCGGCCGGTGACAAGCGACAGGAGGTGTGCGAACGGAGCGGCGCTCGTCCGGGTTGGGGTCGTAGCCATGTGGGGTCCTTCTCGGTTGGTCAGGCGATTTCGGCGAGCAGCGCGGCGATCGCGGCGCTGGGTGCCATGACGTGGTCGGCGAGGCCGGCAGCAACGCCGTGAGCCCCCATAAAGGTGGCGGCCTGCTGCGCGCGCACCGCAGAGGCGGCGAGCCCCCGGTTTCTGCCGACGGTTTCGTGCAGCAGGGTGCCCATCTCATCGACGTCCGCCTTGATCGCATCATAGGCGTCTGCGCTGAGCGGGATTTCGGGATGGCCATCTGCCTTGCGATCGGCACCTTCGGACGTGATGAAGGTCACCTTCATGCCGGCATTGCCGATCGCCTTGGAATAATCGACGTGCATGCAAATGCAGCCGTTCGATCCCGTCCCTCCGGTGCGAGGCACGTAGATGCGACCGGGATCCACGGCAGATGCCAGCACGTAGGCGGCCGAATAGGCGCTTTCGCTGAGGATCGCGGCGATCGGCTTGGTGCCGCGCGCGGCGTAGATGTCGTCGACCAGGTCGAACAGGCCAGCGACCGCGCCGCCTCCGGAGCTGAGGTCGAATACGGGCATCTTGACCGCGTCGTCGCACATCGCCGTCAGGAAGGACTGCCGCAGGCCATCATAGCCGGTCATGCCCGAATAGGGGCGGAGCGACCGGGTCTTTTGCGCAAGGGTGCCAGTGACCGGGATGATTCCGAGCCCGCCCAGCATGTCGTAGCCCGGGTCCTGCCGCCGATCGCGCGATGGGGAGGAGACGAACGCGTCATCATCCTCCATCGCCATCGGTACGTGCGAGCCGTCGAAGCGCACGAGCTGCGTGATGCCGAGCTTTTCAGCCAGCGACCACATGGCAATTTCCGCCTTGCGCGGATGGATCGCCAGCGGCGTATTGAACAGGTCCTGGGCGAGGAGTGCGAAATCCATCATTTCACCTCCGGATCGGCAATGGTCTTGTTAGCGGGCTCGCCCTGCGGGTTCATGCCCGACCAGGTCGGCAACGGAATGCCAGCCTCCTGAAAGCGCCGGATCGTGTGCTTGCGCGCCGCAATCATGTCGTCGGCATCGAGGCCTTGCTCGGCGCAGAGCTGATCGTAATCCATCAACGCCGCATCCATGCCGAGCACCGCGCCTTTCACTTCGTCGACTGGGTTGGTCCAGCCGCGGGGCGGGCCAATCCATTGCGCGCGGGCATATGCCGCGGCGCATTCCATGAAGTCGGGCGCGCCGGCGGGGAGCGGCAGTTCGTCCATATCCATGGCCTCTTCGACAAAAGCTTCGCGGACTGGCTGGCAAAAGCCACCGGCGAAATCGTCTCGACGTCGACCGAGCGTCTTGAAGAATTCCTGCAGCGCCCCCTGGTGACTCGAATAGTTCACGTCCGACCAGTTGTTCGACACCTGCTGAGCAGACATGCCAGTCGCCGAAGCGACGTTGCGCAGCACCGCAGCCTCGAAGCTGTTGAAATTGGCGTTCGGCCGCGCAGCCGTGACTTGCCCCATCTTTTCGCCGGGGAAGAGTTTGGTCATCGCTGCAGATGAGCCGGGGATGGTGAGCCGGTTTTCCTTGTGAAACTCAGCCCGCTCCGACTGGTAGGCGTTTAGTTTGTCCTCGCCAGCCAGCGCGCCTTCGACGAAATCGTTATCGAACGGGCTTTCGATATAGGCGCTGAAAATTGCGTTGAGCAGCGACGCATCAAGTTCGGCCACGTCGTACTGGAACAGCATGCGCAAGCGGTGCAGCACCGGGGTCAGGATGCCGGCGCCGCCACGATGCGTCGCCGCCTGGTCGTGATCATAATCGTGGACGATGATCGGTCGGCCCCACTGGGTTTCGCGATCGATCCGATCCCACGTCATGCTGTCGCCAGCCGACCAGATGTCGTTCTGGTGCGCGCGGCGTATGTGATAGGCGATCGCAACACCATCCTCATCAATTTCGACGCCACCGCGCATGGTGCGCTGATCGAAACTGAGCGTCGGGTTAGACAGCCGGTCAGGATCGAGGATCTGCAGCGCAGTTGCGTAGGCGGCGCGTCCGCGTCCGATACGCTTGGGCATCCAGCGAACCAGGCCGAGCGCATCTCCGTCAACCAGCTTGTGCCGAAAGGCGAGGCGGAACATCTGCGGTACGGTCAGGTTGCGGCTGACATCGCACCAGCGACCGCGACCGAGCGCCCAAGCCCGATAGGACGCGTCGAGCGCCTGGGCGAAGTCGTACGCCCAACTTTCGTCGAACGCGTTGATGCCGGAATAGGCGGCCAACGCCTTGAAGTCGGGTTTCGAAATCGGGCGAAAATTGGCGCCGACGGCATTGTCGAGGATCCGCGTGATCGTGCCAGCCGCCCAGCCGTCGTTGCGGACGATATCACGAGTGCGCGCGACGATGGTATCGCGATAGGGATTGAGCGCTCCGTCGGGGGAGGTGAGGTAGGGCAACCACCCCGCCATATGGTCGCTGAACATATCGGCCGCGTCGTACGGCGCGCCGTTGTTGCCGCCGACCAGCGCTTGGGCATGGTTCATCTTGCGGCTCATCGGCTCGCCGCGGTGATCGAGGATTTGTACGGTCACCGGCGAATGAACCGGATCGGGCGACGCCCCGCCGGCGCGATGCCCAACGCCCGCTTAAGTTGAAGGATCAGCGCTGTACATTCCCCCACGCTGCCGACCTTTTTCGTGATCGACTTCGCACCGTCGCCCTGGGCATAGGACATCGAGACATTGGACTGTCCCGATTGAAGCTGGATCAACGCCAGTTGGGCTGCGGTGAGCTGGGCGCGGAGCACCGTGTCATCCATCCCGGCGAAGATGCCGGTCGTAATCGTGACCATGGATGCGTTCCTCATCTGGCGAGCCGGCTGGCACGTGACCCGGTCGGAGCCCGGGGCGGGGCTTCGCCGACCTTGACCAGCCGGGTTTCCGGCTCGGCTGGAGCCGGCATCGTCGTGCCATCGCCGCTGACGATCGCGTCGATCGGCTTATCGATCGTCACTTCGATCATGGTGTAAGCCGCGCCGACCTCGTCCGCTGTTCGATTGAGCGCGAAGCCACCCTGTTGCAGTGCGACCAGCGCGGCGAAGGCGTAGACTCGGCAATCGAGCGCTTCGTTCGCCCGGTTCTTCGGGCAGTCCCACACCTTATACTTTCGGCTTTTCGACCAGATCAGGCGTTCGGCGGTAAGCTGCGCGAAGTAGTTGCGGTCGCGATCGGCCGGGAAATGCATGTAGCCAGAGCCAGGTACCTCCTGATGGAGCCGCTGGCGGATGCTGTCCTTTGCCGACGTCGTGCCGACTTGGATCGGGTTGTAGGTCTTTCGCGTGCGTTGGAGCTTCAGGGTGGGCGGCCAGATGGGCTTACGCACCCCGCCCGTCTCGGAGGCACCTTTGATACCCCAGATGTTCCGCCGAGCTCGGGGCTTCACGAAATTATAGACTGCCTGCGTATTAGCGCCGCCCGTGTCGATGCAGCCCGCCGCGATTGCGAAAGGGCGCCCATCGGCACGGTGCCATTTGCGTTTCAGATAGGCATCGACCTTGTCCCAGAATTCCGGCTCGTTCGGATCGCCGGGGAACACCTCATAGGCGATCGACCAGCTTTCTTCGTTCCGGCCCCAGCCGACCACCTCAATCTCGACGCGATCAGGCTGCACGTCGCCGCCGAAGGTGAGCACCGCGACCCCGTCGGGGATCTCGG
>JAIXZV010000164.1 GCA_027489365.1 Sphingomonadales bacterium | reverse complement strand
TTCCACGCGGATGCGCTGAACCAGAAGGCATCATCCTGCCAGCGGGCCTGATAGGTGCGGCCCTCATGCAGCGCCAGAACATCGGTCCCGTCTTTCGGAGCCGTCTCAATCGGTTGCCACGTCATCCCCACTCTCCCATCATCCACCTAACCAACCCGAGAACCGCCGCAGCGGCCATGAGAATGGCAGCGCAAGTCCAGAACATCACCGCTCGGCGCTCGCCGCGTATCATGCTGAAATCTCCCAAAGCAGCTTCGGCTCTGTCGGATGCTTGTCCACACGCGGGCGGTTACCTCGGCTCCACGATCCGCCGGACGTTTCCCCAATCATCCGCCAGCCTGCGCCTGTCAGCGATGCGCCAGGTTCGGATGCCAAGATATATGTGCCGATCCGCTTGAAACCCAAGGCGAACGCAGCTCGCGCGCACGCTCCATAGAGGAACGAGCAAGCGTTGCGGGTCCCGTCCGTGCAAAGTCGTGTGACTTCAAGCGTTTCGCCGTCGTCGCGCATTCTGGCGACCGGGCGCCCAACGATTGCCACACCAACGATCTTGCCGTCGCGTGCCGCGCCCAAGCTGAACTTGTGGCCGATCACCGGCTTGTGGTGCCGATGATGCGCGGCCACGAAGGCGTTTGCCTCGTCCAAGGTGATTGAGACAAGCGCGAGGGCCATTATGGGGCCAATTCCACAAAGTAGATGACGCAAAGCCAGATTGCATTGATCCCGACAACAAAGGCGATTGGTCGCCACGCAGCGCGGATGGCTTCGAGCGCGGCGTCGGCAATCTCACCGGACGGCCAGTCGAAACCGACGCCTTTTTCAATCGCGGCGGCCACAGTTTCTCGCAAAGTCATTTTGACTCCGGGGGGTGGGGGTGTCAGCACTCGGGGTCATAATCCGTCCATTCCGCCGCCTCGGTCACGGTGTCGTCTGGCTCAATTGCGGGGATGCCAAAGCCGTCAAGCGCGTCAAGCAATGCAAACAGGTCAGCCGCGTGAAGTTCTGCGCGGGACTGCCGGACAATCGGATCAGCGCCCCACACATCGAGGAACGCCCGCACTCTCTCCACGGCGGCGGTTAGGTCTTGGGTCACGCCCCCTCCCTCGTCGCGGCGAGGGTGGCTCGGGTCCGGCTGAGGCTAAGGCTGCTGTAGCAGTTGGTCGGCGCGTCAAAGTCGTTCACGTCTCCGCAAACAGGACACGGCTCGTCAGGCTTCACCTTGCAGTCCTTGTGGGCAAACGGGCATGGGTCGCGCTCGGCTTCGCTCCGCTCCAACGCCTCCCGCATCTCTTTCACCTGAGCCTCTGCGGCGGTGGCGCGGCGACTTAGTTCCAAGAGCGCATTGATGTTGACGCCCTGCTCGTGCATTTCCGTGAAGGCCGCGACACGCGCCTCCAGCGCCTTCACCTTCTCGCGCTCGGCGGTGAGGGTGGCTCTGACTTCGTGATATGCCTTTACCATCGTTTCAGCGTTTTTGAGAGACGGCGGTTCGGGCGCGGCCGGTCCCTGCCATGTCAGATAGGAGCGTTCGGCTCGGATATTATTGATCGCCTTCTCGATGATGGGGTCCGCCTTCTCCACCTCCGCGCTCGGGGCCGGGGCGTCAGTCATGGGGCGGTCCTTTTGAAAGATGGCGCGGAATAGTCACAGGCGACCAACGGGCCATCGTCGCGGCCATATGTCAGGCCATCGCAAGTCCAGTCGCTACCGTCCCATGCAAGCGTGCCGTCGCAGTGTGGATCGGTGCATTGCCGCCCAATAAACGCGCCCCTCTCATTTCGAGGTGCAGTTTCATCCTGACAAATCCATTCAGTGGCCATCACCGCTCCTCCTTGCGCTGTTCGCTCGGGGCGAGGGCGGCAAGAGCGTCCTGCGCCTCTGAAAATGTGAAGTGCGTGCTGACAATCGCGGCGGGCGTCTGCGCGTAATCCAAGATTGCCCAAGGCGTAGCAATGTGCCGGATGCCCTCGATCTTGTAGCGAGCGCCATGACGCAAGCGCGCTATCTCCCCCTCCATCTCCGCGACGCGGCGCGCGGTGGCCTTGGCGAGTTCGATGACGGCGGGCGTGTATTCGTTACGCCAAGCCTGCCAGCGATTTTCTGCTTCGCGATATGCGTCAAGACTTTCGTAGGTCTGCTCACTCTCCCACGCGGAAAGCCGCGACCAGTATTCCGCCAACAGCTTCTCGCCCGTCTCCAGGTCCGGCTCATCCGCGCGGGATAGTTCGGTGGTGGGGGTCACTTGACTCTCCAATCTTTGCAAAGGCCATCGGTCGCGGCCAACTGAAAGCCGCCGTCATCGCTGTGAAGGCTGCACCATGTCGTCTTAGGAAAGCCGGGTGGGCTCGGCTGCTCAAAGTGCTTGCACGTCCCACAACGCGCTCCGGTAGCTTTCAGGGCGTCCATGAATTGCTTGTTGCGGGCAATACGCGCGGCTGTCGTTCCCATCACTTCACTCCTGCGGCTGCGAGCGCGGCGCGGTTCCGGCGTGCGGCGTAAATGGCCTTCAGCTTGCTCTTGCGTGCGATCTCGCGGAACAGCTTGCGCAAGACCTTCATGTCGAACTCGGTCAGGCCAAGGCTTTTGACCTGCGCCAGCGTGATCCCGCCCTCGTTCAGCACGTCCTCGGCAATCGTGTCATCGCCGTGGGTGTGCATGATATTGGCAACCGCGAGCGCGTAGCCCGCCACGAACTCTTGCTCCGGCGTCCATCCCGGCGTCTGGGCGGTCATGGGGTGGGCTCCTTCTGCTTGCCAGCCATCATGCGCCCGACCGCTTCATCGTATTCCGCATCGGTGACCACGCACTTGAACACCGGCTTTGCGCCGTCCCATTTCGGGCGACCGTTTTTGCGCTTGCCTGTCGGCACCGCGCCCTCAAGCATGATCTGGCGCGGGTTGATCACGCTGATCAGGTAGATCGACGCGTCTTGCGGCGCACCTGACCGCTCACGAAACAGCGGCTCCAATTCTGGGAACATCATCTCTCTCCTGTCTGTTGCGCGGCGGGGCGGCGGAAGGGGCGGGAAGGAATGCCGTTGATATGCGCGGGGATGCGCTTCTTGACGCGGGGCTTGTTCTGGCCCGAGAGGCGGCGGATTTTACCGCGCACCTTCGCGTCCTCGCGCGTCTTGATGGCATGGCACCACGGATGGAGGGGACGGAGATTGCTCTCGTCGTCCGCGCCGCCAGTGGCTAACTGGTGGATATGGTCCAGGTCGATGCGTTCGCCCGCCTCGAACTTGTGGCAGCACTTAGCGCAGCGGCCATGCCACGCGAGGATGACGCGGGCGCGGAGTGCTTTGCTGATGCCCTTGCGCTTCATGCCCCGCGCTGCCTCGCGCGAAAACGTCGGCGTGCTTCAGCTTGGCAAATGCGGCATTTGACATAGCCGTCATTGCAATAGACAGCGTTTCGCCCAACCTTGGCGTGCCCTTTTGCGCAGAACAGCCGGGGCTTGCTGCCACGGCTTATCGCCGGCACCCGAGAAACGTTCTCTGCCTGGCTTACGGCTTCCAGATGGTGCGGGTTGACGCACAAAAGCATCCGGCACTTGTGGTCAATCACCAAGCCGGAAGGGATCGGGCCCCGGTGCAGTTCGTAAGAAAGGCGATGCGCCAGGATGCGCCGCTGGCGTCCGTTTTCACGAACGCTAAGGCTTCCATAGTAGCCGTTTGTGTCGCCGCCCCAGAGCCAGCACCCGCAGTTTGGCTCATAGAAGACTTTGGCCTCAAACCGCTCGCGGATCGTTCCCCGCACGCGCGGCGTGAACTTGTTGGAGGTCGACGTGTGGAATGTCGTCATGGGAACATCAGATCCCCAAGGGCACGCTGCAGCCGCGTGATGTCTCGCCAGAGGATTTCGCGGCGGCCATAGCGCGTCTCGAACTCGCAGACGATCTCGTCACCGTTCGCGGCCTGTCCGTTCAACACGGCTTCGAGCGCGGCAAACGGCCGGCAGGCGGCGATCAGCTTTGCAGTCGGGGATGGAGCGGCAAGCGGGGCGATCGGCGTGCCGTCTGTCAGGACGATGACGGCTTCGTCCGTTGCGCGGTTTAGGGCTTTGTGCGCGGCCTCCTGGGCGCCGCGTAGCGCGGCGAGCTCGGCAACATCTTCGGCCGTTGTCTTGGATTCGCGCCCGTTGAACTCGACGCGCTGCCATGCTGCGGTCGCGCGGTTCGCTTGGGCGGCAGCCTCGACATAGGCAACGGTTGCTTCGAGCAGCCGCTCGATCGCCGGATTCGCGCCAAGGCGTTTGACGACCTGGGCCCGGTATGCCGCGCGCTCGGCATCGCGGACCGCCTGTCCGGTCGACGTCATGCCGAGGCGTTTGCCGCGCGCTTTTGAAATCCCGCCGCGCTTTGTCAGGGAGGCTTCAGCCTTCATGGCGCGCTCGCGAGAATGATCCCGGCAAGCGTCAAGGCAGCCGCGAGAGTGTAGAGGATGCCGATCGCATCGGGGCGGCGGGTCATGACGTCACCGGAAAAGCGCCGAGCCATTCAGGTGTCGGGTAATGTCCGCATTCGGCAGCGTTGTCGGCGGCGATCAGATTTGCGGCGTGTTCCGCGACCTCCCTGGTCGGAAAAACCTCTTTGCCCCAATGGATGCCCGGCCCGACGATTTGCCCGTCAGCGTGCTGCGCATTGGCAGGGACGCGCCACTTGTTGCGCCAGCCCTTTGCCGGCTCCTTAACTGGCGTTGTTTTACGGTCGAGGTCGATCTGGCCGCTCATGCCGCCACCTTCTTGGCAGCGCGCTCTAGCTGGATGATTTCGTGGGCCCGGCGGAGATATGCCTCGGCAATTGCCCAATGGAATCGGGCGTCCGAATAGCGGCCTTCGCCGGATGCCTTCTCCGCCTCTTTGTTTCGGAAAGTAATGCGGGCATTCAACTCCGCGACCGTCTCGGGTGCGGGCGTGAAAAGTCGCTCAACGGTCATGTTGCCACCTTCAGATTGCGGACTGCGCTTTCGACTAAAGCCAGCGCCTTGGGATGGGGGAGGCCGGCACTCACCAGCCTGACTTGGGCTTTTGCCGGGGTGATCTCGCCTCGGCTCATGGCGACCACGACGGCACCGATGCGGGTCAGCTCGGTCATTTCCCGGTTGCCGCGCGCTGCGCGTCCCGCTTGATCTCTTCCAGCGTGAAAACTGGAAGCAGCCCGATCGGTGTCTGGATATGGCGGCGGGGGAGTGCGGGTTTCATGGCGGCCCTCTCGTTTGATGAGAGACAGCATACAAAACTTTTGTAGACAGTCAACAAGAGTTTTGTAGAAAGTGCCCGCGCCTGTTAGGCTCCGGTCAGGAGGCGCGCGAAATGCAATGCGAATGGATTGAGGTTGATCCCGGCCGCCGTTGGGTGTGCCGGTGCGGTTTAGGCGAGCGCCTTAGCTTTCCGCCAAGGCCGCCCGGTCCAATAGATGCTTGGCAAGTATTCGAGCCTCTGATGCCGTCAGGCCGATCGCCAACTGAGGCGGCTCAACATTCGGGGGAAGGTCTATCCGCACTAGAACCGTTCCGCGTTCTTTGTCATGGCCTATCCCTAGATCGGCCAATCTAAATACGGGTATTGAGCCTGGGCCGCTCATGATGCCGGGCAACGGTAGATGTATTCCCACTGCGGCTCGATAAGCAGATAGCCGTCCACGATCTGGCAATTAGGGCGGCCAGTCTGGGCAAAGAACTGAAGCACGGCTTCTGTGTAATAGCCTTTTGGCATTCGCGCGTCTGCAAGGCCAAACGTGAAGCCAGAGGCCGCGCCCTGGTTGGCGGCTTTGCCCAGCGATGCCGTTATCATCAGCTTGCCCTCGGCTGGCTTGTCGAAAATGCGAAACTCGTCGTTCGCGTTTCGGACATACTGGATCTCAATATCCGAGTATTTCATGGCCTCGCTTAAGCCAGCGCAGCCGGAAAGCGCCAGAGCGGCGCACAGAACAAAAACGCGCATTCACACCTCCATGACAAAGCCTGTCACCTAAACAGAATTGTTCACAGCTTACACACAAGAATGTGAGATTGACTTCCTATCCGGTATTTGTTCCGCTGCGCGTTCTAACCCCCAAAAGAGGAAACAATGGGCCGCGCGCTGTCTAAACCAATGTGTCACTATGGATGCCGCCCCTGCGACATTGAGTGCGCTGCGTCGGTCTCACTGGTCAACTATTGGGTCCGCGAGATCGAGCGGTTGCTGGATGCGCAACCCGAGCCTTGGGAGCCTGACTATGCTTTATGGTCGGCCGAGTTGGACCGCGCCCAAAGTAGCCTTCTGCAACGCCAGCAAGAGTTTTCGCTAGCGCGCGAGGTTGTTTGGTCTCGGAACCCGGTTTGGAGATCACTGCAAGCATCAGCGCCGCCAGCTCGCTCAGTTCTTCACTAGGCGCCGCAACCGAGACGCCTTGTCGGCTCGCCTCTTCCTGCAAGGCTCGCTCAACGTAGCCGAGCCATGCCGGTATTCGTTTGCGTCCTGCGTTGTTCTCGAAATCTGAGATCGACTGCTGGCTGATGCGAATTTCGGCGCCGGCAGCGTCAGCCAACTTCTGAGCGGCAGCCGCAAGCGCGGCCCCTTTGATACCAAGGGATGTCCTGGTGCTCCGAAGGCGGTTGCGGCGGTCCTCGATGGCCATGGCGGGAAACTACAAAGTCTCCGCCTGCTCGTGGGCTACAAAACTCTTGTTGACGGTTCTACAAAACTCTTGTAGACCGAAAGCATGAGCGCACACGCATTCAAGAAACTGGTCGAGAAAGCGGGAGGTCAGGCGCCTCTTGCCCGGCTGATCGGCATCTCTCAGCAGCGGATTTCTTACTGCCTCGCGAAAGGCCTCCCGCTTCCTAGCGAGTTTGTCCTTAAGGCCGAGGCTGAGCTTGGCGTCTCGCGTCATGTGCTGCGCCCTGACATCTATCCTGCCGAGGCCGCATGAGCGCCCTCACAACTCACAACCCACTGACGGCAGCGGTCCTTGTCGATCGCGCGCGGCAAGCCTTGGACGGCGCGGAGAGCGCGGCCGAGGTTATCGACGCGCGCCTGATGGCGACGGCGGCTTACGATGCAGCCAAGGCGGCGGCTCGCTTCAGCAAGATGAAGCAGGCGTCTGACGAAATGATTGGCCGCGCGCATCGTCTTCAGGCTGACGCGGCGGAGATTGAGTTTCTGTGCAAGCGCCGGCTGGCCGACGAATACGACGCGGCACAAGAGCGCGGCGAGGCCAGCACTGGCGGCCGCCCGAAAACCGTTCCCGAACAGAACGGTTTTACTGCCGATGCGGCAGGGCTGAGCCGCAAAGACATTCACGAAGCCCGCCAGATCAGGGACGCCGAAAAGGCTGAGCCGGGCATCGTGCGCCGCACCCTGGACAGCATGATTGAGCGCGGCGAAGAGCCGACAAAGGCTGCCGTCAAGCGCGAGGTCATGCAGCGGCCAGTGCCGCGCCAGCCCGTTGTTCGCGATGACGCTCTCTGGCTCTGGGGCCGCCTCATCGACATGGAGCGGGACGGGTATTTCGACAAAGACCCTTCGGCCCTTTTCGCCGGCATGACCGAACAGATGCGGGCGGACGTTCGCCGCCTCGCGCCTGCGGCTGCCGAGTTCTTCCTTCAGATCGGAGACGCGCGTGTCGCAGCATGAACGCATCATGGCCGACATTGGCCGTGTTCTTGAAAGCATGGACGAGGGCGGCGTCATTTCGCCCTCATCGGTCGCGCTCGCCTGCGTCCGGCTTTATGGCGAAATGCCAGACCCGCGTGTCGAGTATGCCGCGCTCGAGCACGTGAAGATGATGGCCCGCAAATTCTTAGCGGGGCGTTTTGAGGACGGCGGAGCCGAAAACACTGCGTATGCTGGCCAAGGAGAGTTGTTCTCCGGCCACCTTCAGCAACGCTATCCGGTGCCGAGGCGGGTCGGTGAAGAGCCAGCCTACAAACGTCTGGAAGACATGACGGAGGCCGAGATTGATTGGAATCTCGGTATGCTTCGCAAGTCTGCCCGTTCGCGCCTGGCTCATGCCGATGCGCTTCAGGCTTACAAGCTGGCGCACTGCAAGGCTGCCGCATGACCGTGACGCTATCGGTCCTTGGCGTCTGCGCGGCGGCCGGCTTCGTTGCCGTGCTGCTTAAGCGCGCCGCGCGTGAAGGGGAGAACCTTCGCCGGGCCACGGCAGGGACCGAGCTTATACCAGATCCGCCAGTCGGTTCGGTGGATGATCTGCGCCGAAAGGCGGCACTCTGATGGCCGCCGCTCTGAAATCACCATGTGCCTGCGGACCCCAAGCCGTAGCGCATCGCCCCGCGTCCAGTGCCCCCCGGCTGCAATCCCGCAGAACGGCGCTGGCGCGGGGCACCTATAACCCTGCCGGGCGACTCCTCGCAGGCGCGCGCGTGCGTCTGACTGACCAGAGAGACAGCCTCCGGGCTCGGCAAGGGTCGGCCCTCGGCCGAGCATTCATGACCGGCAAAGGCTGTCACCGTGCGCCCCCATTCGGGCTTGCTGCCCGTCACGCCGCCCTTCCTGGGCATCTCCCCCCCAACTCCGGCGGGGCTTCGGCCTCGCCGGCCTTCTATTCCAAGTCCCGCCAGCACACGTCCGGCCGCCAAGCTGACATGCTCCGGGCCTCTCTGCTTCGCCATGAATGCCAAACCCTCCATGCCAACAGCATGAAGGGAAAGCTATGGAACGGTCGCGCCGGAAATCAGCCGGAACAGTTACGGCAGGGTCGCGCATGAGCGCGCTCCCGCTGCAAGCCTTCGAGGAATTGTCTGCGGCGGTCCTGACGGCTGCCGGGTCGGCGCCTTGCAAGGTGGTCGGCCTTCGCACTGGTCTGACAGAGCGCGGCGTCCGCGCCCTTCGGGACGGTGAGCATTCGCCATCGACTGAAACCGTGATGCGGTTTGCTTGGGCCTATCCCGGCGTTGCCGAGGTGCTTGCCTATTGGGCCGGCCGGATGACGCAGCCCGACTTTTTCGAGCCTGAGACACAGGCCGCCTTCTGGCGCGACCATTCACGAGCGGGGAGGGTCGCTTGAGCGCATCGAGCTATCTCCAGTCGCTCGCCGTCGCGGTGATATTCAAGGCCACAGAAGGCCAGGATCACGAGGGCCTGACGCAAGCCCGAAAGAACATGGAAGCCCTGCGCGACGATGCCATCGCGGCCGTCGCCATGCTTCGGACTGCGGAGGAATCCGCGCTCAACCCAAGCCTCTTTCCGTCTGCCGCAACGCATTAGGGATAATCAATGGCTAAGCCGAATTTCGCCAAGGACCAGATCCAGTCCTTGGGTGATGTCCGCGCGATGGTTTGGCGCGTGATTGAGGATTATCCGGGGTTTGAAGTGTCTGAGTGCGGCGACGTTCGCCGGGTGTCAACTGGCGCCCGCTTGCGCGGATTCATCGACGCTGACGGATACGTCCGATACAGCCTAACTGACCAAGGTGGAACGAAGAAAGCGCGGCCCGCTCATCAACTGGTTGCGCTCGCGTTTCTCGGTCCGAAGCCCTCTCCTAAGCATGAGGTCGCGCACAACAATGGATCGCGCCTCAATTGCCATTATTCAAACCTCCGGTGGGCGCTGCCGGTCGAAAATCACGCCGATCGTTTCGTGCACCGGACTGCATCAGTCGGCGCCCGTAATGGCCGCGCCAAGATTACAGAAAGCGACGTGCATGCGATCCGGCGCGACTATCGGCTGATCAAGCAGCCAGGAAGCGGGCGGCGCGTCGAAGAGTTGGAGCGTCGTTACGGGCTGCACCGGGCCACGATTATCGACATCGCTCGTGGGCGCTCTTGGTCGCACATACCATTGCCATGGGACTGGTCGCTCTCGCTGCCTGAAACGGTTGAGCGCCTAGAGCGCGCGGCCGCCATGGAAGACGCGGCCTAGGGGTTTCACATGAAACGCGCCGCCCTTCTCGCAAGCCAGCCCAAGACACGATCGGCCCGGCCGCCCGAAGCGCCGGACGACGCATTCATCGCGGCTGCCGAGCGCCTCGCGCGCCTCATCGTCCACAAGCAGCGCCGGCGTCAGGCCGAGACAGACTTCGCGAAATCCTATGTCGCACGCCAACGGGCCAAGGCCCTGGCGCTTGGGGGTAACTGATGGACAGGTATGATCCCGCCGCGCGCTGGACGGAAGAGTTAGACACTGAGCTGCGCCTCCGGTGGCGCGAGGGCCTGTCGGCAAGCGAGATTGCCGCGCTGCCTATGTTCCGGCCTCGCACGCGCAATTCCATCATTGGCCGCGTCCATCGCCTGAAGATCCAAGGCACGGCGCCCCACAAGACAAACGCCCCGGCTGCCAAGAACCACGTCCCGCGCGTCTGGAAGGCAAAAGCCCTGCCTCCGCCGAAGCCCCGGCCTAAGCGGGTGATCCGGGCGGAGAATGCGCCACTTGTCGAAGGTGACCGCTGGTTTTGCCAGTGGATCGACCAGAAGGACAACTTGGGCACCGCCAAGAAATGCGGCCAGCCCCGCATCCGTATGCACGGCCGGGATCAATCCTGGTGCGCCAAGCATTACGCCGCCTGCTTCATTGGCAAGCCGGTCCAAAAGCCTCGCCGCCATGACGGCGCACGCCTTCAGTCAGCGCATTTCTGGTGAGCCGATGACCGCCCCTTATTTTATCTGCCCTCACTGCGGCGAGGCCGCTGCCGTCACTTTGATGCCGCTCACCCAGCGGACAAAGGATCTGGTCGACGCGATTGCCGCGCACATCGAGAAGCATGGCATTGGGGCTTCGTTTGAAGACCTCATGGCGGTGCTGAATCTCAAATCCAAAAGCCGCGTGGCCGCGCTTGTGCAAACGGCGATCGAGCGGGGGTGGATAGTCACGCTTCCGCGCCGGCCGAGGGCGATCGACCTGTCACCGGCTGCATGGGCCGAACGGAAGCAGAGCGCGCAACGGATGGCGGCATGAGCCCCGACACGCAGCACCAGAGCGAAGCCGATCTCGCGCGCTGGCCGCACGACGCTGAAATCGAGCAGGCGGTCTTGGGCATCGGCATGGCCCGGCCTGATCTGCTGCCGATGCTCGGCCGGATCACGGACGAGGATTTCTTTTTCGAGAGCTATGGGCACGTCTGGCGCATCATCGAGGGTATGCGCGGCGCCGGCCGATCGGTCTCGGCCTTCAGCGTGATCTCTGCCTTGCGGTCTATCCGTGATGCGGCCGGGCTGCCGGATGCAGGCATGGAAGGCGACTTGAACGAAATGGCGATCATGGCTGCACACCGTCCCGGCGATGCCGAGGCGCTGGGTGACGTCATGCGCTACCTGGCCCAGCGGCGCCGCCTGATCGCCATCATGGACGCCAGCATCAATGATGCCGTCGACGCGCCGGTCGATGACACGCCCGCCGATATGGTTGCCCGCACGGTGGAAGCCTTGCAGGGCGTGACGCGCTCGGGCTCGGCACCCAAGGGCCAGACGATGCTTGAAGTCGCCCAAGCGGTCTTAGACCGCGCCTTCAACCCTTCAACAGCGGAGCGGGATGCGGTGTATGTCGGCGTCAAGGAGATTGACGATCGGACGGGCGGTTTCATGCCCGGCGAGTTCATTGTCGCCGCCGGCCGCCCCGGCATGGGCAAGAGCCTGTTTGCCACACGCATGATCCGCACTGCCTGCGAGCGCGGCGTGGCGGTGCTGGCCTTCGAGCTCGAAATGACGGCGGCAGAGACAGGGGCTCGCATCATGTGCGACCTCGCGCGCGATGCTGGCGCCTCGGTCTGGTATTCCAGTATTCGCAAGTCAAAGGTTTTGGCCGGCAACAAGGGCCACCTTGCGGACGCGGCAGCGGCGTTTGCCGATTGGCCTCTGGTCATTGACGACCGCCCCGGCCTGAAGATCTCCGAAATCCGCGCCCGCGCGCGCCAGGCGAAGGCCGAGGCAGAGCGGCAGGGGTTACGGCTCGGCTTGATCGTGGTCGACCACATCGGCCTCGTCGCCACCGATCAGGATCGCCGGGGCAACAAGGTTGCCGAAATGACCGACATTTCGAACGCCATGAAGGGCATGGCGAAGGAGATCGGCTGCGTGGTTCTTGGCGTCAGCCAGCTCAATCGCGGCGTCGAGGGCCGGGAAGACAAGCGGCCTGTTCTCTCCGACCTCCGCGAATCCGGGGCGATCGAGCAAGACGCTGACGCGGTGCTGCTGATGTATCGGGAAGCGTATTATCTGAAGCAGAAGGCCGCCGTGATGGCGCCTGCCGACTACCGCGCGGCGATGGACGCCTGCGAGCATGATCTCGAAGTCCACTGCGCAAAGCTAAGGGGCGGAGACAGCGGCCATGATGTGGTCGACATCGACGTCGCCACCGGCTCAATCCGCGATCGGGGGGCGATTCTTTGAGCCGCCGGCCTTACATGGAGTTTTATGTCTCCGACTTCCTCGGGGACACGCAAGACCTCACCTGTGAACAGGTCGGGGCCTACATGCTGCTTCTCTGCACCATGTGGAACAAGGGGGGCTATCTCCCCGCCGACGAGGCCAAGCTCGCCCGCGTCTGCCGCCTAGCCGCATCGAAATGGAAAACGATCCGCACCGATGTGATGGCGTTCCTGACGCCGACCGATCATGGCTGGACCCACCCCAAGCTGCTCCGCGCCCTCGAAAAAGTCGAAGGAAAGTCCCTGGCTCGCGCCGAGGCTGGAAGCAAGGGCGGTCACGCTAAGGCTTTGAAAGATAAAGACCGGGCCTTGGCAAATGCTAGGATTTTGCCACAGCAAAACCCTGCCATCTTCCAGAACCAGAACCAAAGCCAGAAAGAGATCACTCCCACCATGGGAGCTAATCCTCGCGCGCCAGAGCCCGGTCTGGGTGTGGGGCAGGGCGATGGGAGGTCAGAGCGCCAGCTTTTCGCAAACCGGATCGCGGCCGCAATCGGGGTCAAGGCGCTGGGCGAATTGCAGCCCTCGCTTTGCGGGCCTCTAGTTGCCGAGGTCGAGAGCTGGATCGCGCAAGGTTGCGACTGGATGGCCGACGTCGCGCCGGCTCTCGCCACGAAAGCGGGCGGGGCGCTGCCGTCCACGCCGGGCTACTGGCGCAAGATCGCCATGGGAAACCGGGATCGGCGCATGGCAGGCCCGATCGTGCCCAAGGGCGCCCAACCTGCCGCGCCAAAGCCGCTCCACGCCATGGACCGCCGCAAGCGGGTGGACGCATGGGCGCGGGGCCATTGGCCTGACGCATGGGGTCCACGCCCTGGCGAGGCCGGCTGCTGCCTGACTGCCGAAGACGTCGCGCACATCGAAACGAGGGCCGCATGAAATTCACGATGAGCCGAAAACTCGGCCTGTTCTGGTCCGAGGCAGCGATCATGCGAAAGATCGAGGTCCGGGCCCGCCAAGCCGAGGAATCGCTATCCCGCTTTAAGGCGTCAATGGAAGCCAAAATGGCTGCGATTGAGCGCCAGGCCGAGATCGGTGCCACAAGCATTCAGCTCAACTCTGTCGATCGCATGAAGGTGGGCTCATGATCTACGCCCCTATCCGCCCCACTTGGACAAAGGCGATGGTTCAACACCGCCTGACCGAAGCGTTCCGCGTCATGGATCGCAGCACGTCAGCCCCGATGCGCCTCCGCACGATCGCATCCGACGTTCCGCAATACATCCGCACCGAGGAAGACCGGATCGACATTCTGCGCGGTATGCACGAGCGGTTGAAGCTGGAGGGGTTCTATGATCCCAAGACCGGCCTTCTTATCAAGCCGGTGCCCCTGTCATGGGGCAAGGGACTCCCGCCGACGGACAGCATTCAACGCGCAGAGGAAGCGTTCTGGTGGCCTGCCTGCTACCTGGCCGATGAGACGATGAGGCTGTGCCTCGTCACGTTCACGCACTTCAAGGCCATTAGGTCGCACGGGTTTCCGAACACGATCCGCAAGCGCCTGCGAGCTGCTAACCTGCCGGTCATTCACCAAGGGCTGTGCTATAGCATGAAGGATCGGGGCCTCTCGGCCATAGCTTCCAGCCTCAACACAGAGCGCGTCCCGATTGCGGAAATGGACAGGGCGGCTTAGGAAGCGGCGTTGAAAGAAAAGGTCTCGGGATGGTCGGATACCTTGTGAGCCACAAGAAAGACGGCGCGGTTTATGGCTTCTTTTCGGCCGATAGCCTCGACAGCTTGATGCAGATGCTAAGCGATATGGGCGTCAGTTCTCGCGCATTTAGAAATTTGATTTATTCGCCTGTGCGGAATGGCGGCCTCCTAGCCACCCCTGAGAGACAATCCAAGAGACCCGAAGATTCGTTCGGTTTCGGCGAATGGACTATGGAGCCTCGGGGAGAAGACATGTATCGGGCGGTTGAAGGGCGGCAAATATATGACCTTCCCCGCAACAAAGGCGCGATATGCCCTGAAGAGATAGACGCCGCACAGGCATGGCTAGAAGCCCAGCGGTCATCGTCTTGAGCATGGGCCGAACGGCTTGGAGCGCCGGCCCGATTGCCGAGATGGACAGGGCAGCGTAAGGTTTTGGCAATGGGCGTTTGGCTGGTTCGCGAACGAAAAACAAAGATCCTTCTCGGCATTTTTGTCGAGGACAGAGTGGCCCGACTCCCGGATCAGGTGAGCAAATGCTTAGTTTATCGCACGCCCTATTCAGATGATGTCGAACCGGAAGACGCGGACCCAGCGGATTTTGAGTATTGCCGCGTGCGCTCGGGCGCATTTGTGAACTGCGTCTTCGGCGAGAATGCGCCGATTATAGGGGTCCACAATTCACTCGGCCAAGCGGGCAAGTTCCACCTATACCCTGAAAGTGACATGATGGATCACGATGATTTGGCAGGCTGGAAGCCTCTGCCGTCGCCGCAGTGAATAGCACGCCCGAAAATAATTCGCATTCCCTGTCTTGCGCCCGAAAATAATCCGGTTTACCCCTAGTAAATCAGTTCGATTGGATTGCTCGCCCATATCAAGCCCGGCCCCGAAAGGTGCGCCGGGTTTCGTGTTTCCGGCACGCAGCACAAACACCGCGCACCATATCGCAAACGCAGCGAACGCCGGAATACCTATGAAGCCTCGACGTGACGACCGCAGCCCCGAG
Source organism: Sphingomonadales bacterium (assembly GCA_027489365.1). Taxonomy (GTDB): domain Bacteria; phylum Pseudomonadota; class Alphaproteobacteria; order Sphingomonadales; family Sphingomonadaceae; genus Sphingomonas. The sequence continues at coordinate 19,524 of JAIXZV010000164.1, read as the reverse complement.
GCCCTGGCTTACCGCTCACTCTACAAGACCGCAGCCTGGCGCCGACGCCGCCTCGCCCAGCTCGCCGAGCACCCGCTCTGCTGGATGTGCGAGCGGCAAGGCGTCCTGACGCCGGCCACTGTCGCGGACCATGAGAAGCCGCATCGCGGGAATCGCGACCTCTTTGAAGGTCCGCTGAGATCGTTGTGCGATACCCATCATTCCGCGACTAAACAGCGGGAAGAGCACCTAGGCCGATCCATCGGGGTTGGTGTCGACGGATGGCCGCTGGAATGAGTTGCCAGAAACGGCAAACGACCTAGAATCATTCGGCCCGACAAGGTGCTTGCAACACCGAGCCGGGCCTAACCAAAGCGAACAGGTAAGGTTCGACATGGCTACAGGCAGTGGTGCCGAGCAACGGCAACCGCGTCAATGCAAGATTTGTGGCGCATCCTTTCTGACTGTGAAGGTCAAGCAAGGGAAGTATTGCAGGCCAGAGTGCGCCGAAGAGGCGGCTAAGCGGTATCGGGTTGCATACTATGCAGCGCGCCGACCGCAGCGCGTCGTGCCTAACTGTGTGCGATGTGGGGCATCACTCGCGCATATGAGGATCAACGCCCGCACATGCTCTGAGGCTTGCACGCGCTCAATGGAGCGCAAGCGCGCCAGGGCGCGGGGTTGGAAGCCAACACGCGATCCGAAGTATGAGAGCCGGCGTCGTGCAAGGCGGCGCGGGGTGGTCACTGACGCGGTGGACCCGTTCGTCGTGTTCACTCGCGACGGTTGGAAGTGTCAAAGCTGCAAGGTCAAGACGCCTCGCAAGTTGCGCGGTCTGTTTGCCGACAATGCGCCAGAGCTTGACCACATCGTGCCGATTTCACGCGGCGGTGAGCATACCTATCGCAACACCCAGCTTCTGTGTCGCCGCTGCAATCTGAATAAGGGCGCTCGCGCCGCTGGTCAGCTCAATCTGTTCTGACGCTGACGTAAGGGTAGGGGGCGGGTAAATGTTTGGGCACCCTCTGCTGAGCACCGGCGTTGAGGTTTCGCACACACCGCCGCGAAATTGCGACCGGGGATTAAAATCCCCCGAAATCCTTGAAATTACAGTCGGTTAGTGAAATGCGCGGCCGCAAGCCGAAGCCTACCCACCTGAAACTGGTCTCTGGGAACGCCGGAAAGCGGCCTCTCAACAAGGCCGAGCCCAAGCACGCGCTCTCCATCCCGACACCGCCGGCCGAGCTGTCTGACGACGCCAAAATGGAATGGGGCCGGGTGGCCGAGCGGCTGTATCGGGCGGGAACTCTGTCCGAAGTCGATCGGAGCCCGCTGGCTGCTTATTGCCAGGCATATGGCCGCTGGATTCAGGCGGAGCGGGCGCTTTCACGCGCGGCCGCAGCCAACCCGGAAACGGGCGGGCTGCTGGTTGAAACTACAAACGGCAACGCGATCCAGAATCCTTTGGTCGGCATCGCCAACAAGGCGGCGTCGGACATGGTTCGTTATGCCGCCGAATTTGGGATGACCCCGAGTGCCCGCAGCCGGATCAAAGCCGAAGGCCAAGCGCCCGGCGACGAAGCGGACCAGTTCTTCGGCTGACGATCCGGTCACCGCCTATGCAAAGGCGGTGACGAAAGGGGAGATCGTGGCCGGCCCGCATGTTCGGGACGCTTGCGCGAGGCACCTGAAGGATCTGAAGACCGGGGCCAAGCGGGGCCTTGTCTGGGATTTCGCGTCGGCAAAGCGGTTCGGTGATTTCTGCCGGCTGGTTTGCTGCGTCCAGACCGGATCGAGCTGGGTGCCTTTCGAGCTGCACCCTTCGCAATGGTTCATCGCTGGCAGCCTTTTCGGCTGGAAGCGCAAGGTCGACGGCAAGCGGCGGTTTCGCACGGCCTATGTCGAGCAGGGCAAGGGCAACGGCAAGTCGCCCCTGGCGGCGGCGATCGGCCACTATCTGCTGGTCGCTGACGGTGAATTGAGCGCCGAGGTTTACGCAGCGGCGTCAAAAAAAGATCAGGCGATGATCCTGTTTCGCGATGCGGTCGCGATGTGGGAAAACTCGCCGCAGTTGCATAAGCGCCTGACGCCTTCCGGGTCTAACCCGGTGTGGAACCTGGCGCACATCGAGACGGGCTCTTTCTTTCGGCCGATCTCGGCGGAAAGCGGGCAGTCAGGTCCGCGCCCTCACGGCGCTCTTGTGGACGAGCTCCACGAACACCGTGACGGCTCGGTCTTGCGGATGCTGAAGGCGGGCCAGAAGGCGCGCGAGCAGCCCTTGACGTTCATTATCACGAACAGCGGATCGGATCGCCGGTCTGCCTGCTTCGATGAGCATCAGTATGCGTGCGAGGTCGCGGCCGGCACGAAGGAAGACGACGAATACTTCGGATACGTTTGTGCCCTCGATCCGGGCGATGACGCCCTCGAAGACCCGTCCTGCTGGATCAAGACCAATCCGCTTTTAGGGGTCACGATCAAGCCGGACTATCTGGCGAAACAGGTGCGCGAGGCCAAGGGCATCGGCGCCTATATGAACACGGTCTTGCGGCTGAATTTCTGCTGCTGGACCGATAGCGACACGGCCGCGATCTCTCGCGCGGTGTGGGATGCGTGCCTCGGTGATGTGGATGCGGACGACCTAAGCCAGCGGGGATTCCCCTGCTATGGCGGGCTCGATCTCTCGAAGACCGGCGACTTGACGGCCTTCACGCTCACCTGGCTGCTGGACGGCACGAAAGACAAACAGAAATTCGCGTCAAAGACTTGGTTCTGGACGCCGCAGTCGACGCTTCGAGACCGCGCTCTGCGGGATCGGGCGCCTTATGACGTATGGGTCCGGGACGGCTACATGGAAGCCGTGCCGGGGCCGCGCATCACGTATGCGTGGATTGCTGACGCTCTGGCCGGGCTTTGTGCCCGATACAACCCGGAGACGATCGGTGGCGACCCCTACGGCATGACCATGCTGCTCGAGCAGTGCGCCGAGCTCGGCGTCAGTCTGCCGATCGAGACACACCCGCAGGGCTTTAACCGGCGGGTGATTTCCAAAGATGAGTTCGGGCCGGACGGCGCAAACGAAGTCGCGCTCTGGATGCCGGATTCCATCAACAAACTTGAAGCGGCCCTGCTTGAGCAGCGGATCGAGATTGACCCTAACCCGGTCATGACGATGTGCGCGGCGAGCGTGGTCTATGACCAGAACAGGACGGGGCATCGCATGTTCGCAAAGGACAAAGCCACTAACCGCATCGACGGCATGGTGAGCCTGGCTATGTCGATCGGCGTGGCAACCGTTGGAGCGAAAGCCGGCGGGACGTCTTTCTGGGAAACGCTGGCGGCCTGATGGCAGTCAAGTGGTGGCCCTTTGGCCGGAAGCCAGAGGCTAAGGCGATCACGACCGCCGACTTGGCGCGTGAGGGGCTTTTGCGCCCGCTGTCGCTGAGTGGCGAGGGCGTGAGCGCAGAGACGGCGCTGGCTGTGACAACGGTGCTTGCGTGCGCGCGGGTCATCAGCGAGGGCGTGGCCCAAGCGACGATGCGGTTCTACCGCCGCACGTCTGACGGGCTGCGTGTTCGCGCTGATGGGCACCCGATTGCGGCGCTCTTGGGCGCAAAGCCGAACGAGTGGCAGACGTCTTTTGAATTTCGCGAGACGATGCTGTTTCACGCAGTCGTTCTCGGCAATGCCTACGCTCTGAAGTCTCGCGCCAGCGATGGCCGGGTGATTGAATTGATCCCGTTCCCGCCGGGCAGCGTGACGACGGTGCGCGAGCGGGACATGAGCGTCACCTATTATGTGACGATGCCGAATGGCTCGCTGACAGCGAAGCTGACAGCGAATGAAGTCTGGCACTTTCGGGGGCCGAGTTGGGACACCTGGCGCGGTCGCGACCCGATCCGCGATGCGCGGGAGGCCATTGGCCTGGCGATTGCGACTGAGCGGCGCCATGCAACCTTGCACTCTAACCGCCCCGATCCGGGCGGGATCTATACGGTCGACGGCAGTCTGAGCGCGGAGCAGTTCAATTTCCTGCGTAAATGGATCATGGAATCGACGACGGGCGCCAATTCTGGCGGCTCGCTGATCCTCGATCGCGGCGCCAAGTGGGTCTCTCAGTCGATGACGGGCGTCGACGCCCAGCATCTTGAGACCCGGAAATATCAGGTCGAGGAAATCTGCCGGGCGTTTCGGGTCAATCCGATCATGGTCGGGCACTCCGACAAGACGGCGACCTATGCGAGCGCCGAGCAAATGTTCATCGCGCACGTCGTTCACACGCTGACGCCATGGTGCACGCGGTTTGAGCAGAGCGCAGAGCGTGAATTGAACGGGTCGACAGACCCGGTGGACATCTGGTTCGACCTTCGCTCGCTGATGCGCGGCACGGCCGTGGACCGTTCGACCTATCTCGGAAAGGCGCTTGGCTCGGGCGGATCGCCGGCGTGGATCACGCAGAACGAGGCGCGCGAGATCGACGGGCTCGACCCGATTGAAGATCCGAGCGCCGACAAGCTGCCAGTGGCGACAAATGTTTCGCCGCCGGCGGCCGATACAAGCGCCGAGGTCGAGGCGCGTGACGATGCGCGAGATGCTGAAGCCGCCAAGGCGCACGCTGATCTTGAGAGAAAAGCCGCCGCGCGAAACACGGAATTGATCGCGGCGATCAAGTCGATGCCTGCGCCTGAAGTGCATGTGACGACGCCTGCGGTGACGGTTAATGCCGCGCCGATTAGCGTGACGGTGCCTGTGACGCAGCCGAAGCGCGGGACTGTGACGAAAACGGTCACGGCGTTCGACGCCGAGGGCCGGATTTCTGAAATGCAGGAAACAGAGGCAGACGAATGAGCTTTGGCAACGCGACCGAAACAGACATCCTGAACCTGATCTTCAACGCCACGGCGCTGCCATGGAATGCAAACGGCAACCTTTTTGTCAGCCTTCACACGGCCGACCCTGGCGAGGCGGGCTCGCAGACGACGAGTGAGGCCACATATGGCGGTTATGCGCGCGTCTCGGTTGTGAGGTCTGGCTCTGGCTGGACTGTAGCTGGCGACCTGGCGACAAACGCGGCCCTGATCCAGTTTCCGCAGTGCTCGTCGGGGTCGAATACAATCACACACGCGGCCATCGGAACTTTGACCAGCGGTGCCGGTCAGATCATTGCCAAGGGCGCCCTTAATTCGTCGCTGGCCGTTTCGTCAGGCATTCAGCCGCAGTTTGCGGCCGGCGAAGTTGATTTTACGCTGACCTGATGACGATCTACCGCTGCGCGCATTGTAGCCGGCGGCTTGAACTTGATGAGGATGGCTCCATCGTGCCGTGTGAGGATCACCCGGACGGCGCGGTAGAGCGTGAAGACGAGCGGGCTGAAGATGCCATTCCGTAACGTCGCGGCTTTGGCCGCATCGGCGGACGATGACGGCAAGATTCACTGCGCGTTCATTCACAAGACGGGCGGGCCTGCTTCGTTCAGCGCAAACCGCTGGGGCGATATGTCGATGGGCGCGGGCACGCCCAAATACAACGCTTATGTGGGCACGCAGTTCGCGGCCACGCCGTTTACGGGAAGCGGCAATGACGGGATAAACGTCGGGCCGGCCCCGCAAGCGGGCGAGACAAAGCACCTGCATCGCATGATGCTGCAAAGCACAAGCACGACGCTGCATCCGGCGACGTTCGTGCTGTGCGATTACGTGATGCACTACCCGCTGATCGACGGCGACGACACGGCGCAGCAGGATTTGGACAATACACAGACGCTTCCGCGCTACACGGACGGCGCAGGATTGCAAATGATGGGGGTCATCACGACCCCGATGGCCGCTAACGCGGTGATGACGGTGAGCTACACGAACCAGGCCGGCGTGTCGGGGCGGACTTCTACTTCGGCGGCGCTGTTCGGTTCTGTTGTCGGCACGATCCTGAGCTCGAGCGATAGCACGACCGCTGGCAACAGCGCATCGCCGTTTCTGCCTCTGCAGGGCGGTGACAGTGGCGTTCGCTCCATTCAAAGCGTGACGCTTTCGTCTGGTGCGGGCGGATTCTTCGCGCTGGTTCTGGTCCGGCCTCTGGCGCAGGTCAGCTTGCGCGAGGGCGTGACGGCTAACGAGTTTGAGACGCTGCGGCAGCGCGGCCAGATGCCCGAGATCAAGACGGGCGCTTATCTGAACCTGATTTATTGCACTGCGCAGGCCGGCACGGCGGTGACGCTGCGCGGTCAATTCGATTTCGTCTGGAGGTAGCGCGTGCCATTCACGAGCATGGATGACCTTGTGTCCGAAACCACGGGCGGCAAGTTCTGGCGCAATGACTGGAACAAGATCACTGGCGGCTCTGCCTACACGGCTGGCCGCTGGTATGACTTCTCCGGCCTTGGCGGGTCGCCTGTAGCGAACGCATGGGCTGGCACGGCGCTGACATATACGCCCTGCGATGAAAGCACGGGCAACGGAACGCAGATTTTCGGGCTTCGTCATGGCGGCAACGTCTCGACGGATACCAAGCATATCCTCAACGTGGCGTCGGTCACGGCGGTGGCGACTGGCGTCCCCGGCATTCTGATGCTGGTGGATATGCAGGGCTATTGGCCGACGATCTCTTGCAACACGCTGTCGGCGCAGACGCTCTCGGGCACGCCGTCACCGCGCTACACAAACGGCGTGGGGCTGCGGCTCTATCCCGTCCTGACGGCGGTCAACGGCGCAACGGCGCAGAACTTTGCGTGCAACTACACGGACCAAGACGGCAACACAGGCAACACCCTGCCGGTCACGGTTTCGATGACGGCCTCCTCGGTTGTCGGGCACATCCCGACGAGCGGCACGGCGGCAAACAATTACGGGCCGTTCTTGCCCCTGGCGAATGGCGACTACGGCGTGCGCAACGTGGCCTCAGTCACGATGAGCGCGGCAAACACCGGCACAATGGCTCTGGTTCTGGCGCGTCCGCTTCTGACGCTGCCGATCACGACCGCCTCTGTGGCCGGCGAGCGCGACCTTGTGAACCAACTGCCGAGCATGCCGCGCGTCTATGACGGCGCCTGCCTGACTTGGCTGTATTTTGCGGGCTCGGCGACGGCGGCAAGCACGAACTTCTACGGCTCGGTCGACTTCGGATGGGGCTGAAGCAGTCCGGCCTTCTGATCGCGCAGATGCCGCTTCGCCATCACGGCGGGGCAGTCTCAGGCGAGCGCAATCTGTGGGGCGGGCATGAACTGCGGAACACGAATGCAGGGCAGGGCATAGTCAACACCAAGGCTGGCATCCCGTCCGGGTATCGCGCCCCTGGTGCATGGCTGCTGCCGATGAAAGACGGCGCTCTAGCAAGCCGCAAGGAAATGCAGGCGGCGGGCGCTTTGACGGCGGCCGGTGCGATGGGCGTTAACGGCTCGATGTCTGTGGCGGCTACGGGTTCTCTCGCCGCAACAGGCGCCTTGATCGTGTCTGGCGCGGTCACAATGGCCGCGACTGGCGCGCTGACGGCAAATGTCGTCGCCGCGCTGTCGGCTGCGGTGACTATGGCGGCCTCTGGAACGCTGGACGCGGCGCTAAACGCGGCTGGATTTGCGGCCACGTCGATGAGCGGAACTGGCTCTTTGACGATTACGAGCTATGCGACCGGCGCTATGTCGATGAGCATCGCGCCTGCGGTGACGCTGGAAGCGGAAGCCTTTAGCGCGCAGTTGCTGGACAGCGAGCTTGTGGAGCTCGGGATGACGGTTCGCGAGGCTTTGCGGCTCATTACGGCTGCGGTTGCGGGCAAGATTTCGGGCGGCGGGACGGGCACAATCACGATCCGCAACGCAGTGGCGGACACGAAGGATCGCATCGTCGCAACAGTTGAGAGCGACGGCGATCGGACGGCGATTACTTACGATCTGACGGGCTAGGCCAATGGCCGGGACCTATTTCGGCTCGGATTACTGGCGCAGCGAGTATTTTTCGCAAGGAACTGAGGCCCCAGCCGGGGCGATGCAATGCTCTATGTCAGCCAGTGGGTCACTGGCGGCAAATCTGACGGCCACAACGGTCGCGCCTCCTGTTTCGGCGGGTGGCGGATCTGCAATGGGTGCCCCGCGTCGGCGGGTGGTGTGGCCTGGGTCGCCAAGACGGCCAGACGAGGTAGTGCCCGCCAAGATTGCGGCGTCTCTGACGGCCGGCGGCGAATTGCGCGGCACGCTTTCTGCGACCGGCTCGATGTCGGTTTCGATGGGGGCAAAAGGGCAACTTGAGGCCGAAGGATGCGCAAACCGGCGCGGGCTGGTGACGCGACAGGACAACACATTCTGGCTGCTGGCAGCCTAGCGGGAAAGCAAACATGACACTGCGCCATAGCACCTGCGCTCTCGCGCTGGACGTGAAAGCTCTGTCTGAAGACGGCACGTTCGAGGGCTACGCCTCTGTGTTTGGCGAGCGTGACTCCTACGGCGATATCGTGGCGAAGGGCGCTTTCAAGGCGAGCCTGAAGGCACGGCCGGCTGCAAAGGTAAAAATGCTGCTGGATCACAACCCGGCGCAGCGCCTGGGCGTCTGGACGTCAATGAAGGAAGACGATCACGGCCTGCTGGTCGCGGGCAAGCTCTTTGTCGAGAAGCAGATCGCGCGCGAGGCGCACATTGACATGAAGGGCGGCGCGCTGTCCGGCCTGTCGATCGGCTACCGGACAAAATCCGACGCCTTCGATCGCGCGGCAAACGCGCGCATCCTGAAAGAGATCGACCTGTTCGAGGTCAGCGCCGTGACGTTTCCGGCTCTGGAATCGGCGCAGATTTCGGCAGTCAAGGCGGCCGACGAGATCAAGACCATTCGAGAATTTGAGATGTTCCTGCGGGACGCAGGCTTCTCCAATGCCCACGCGAAGGCAATCGCCTCGCATGGGTTCAAGGCTGCGGTTCCTCGGGATGAGGACGAAAGCCAGTTGGCGACGAGCATTCGCCGCGTTCTGTCAATCATCAAGTCCTAGAAGGGCAACCCACCATGTCAGAAGACATCATCAAGCTGGTCGAAACTCTCGGCAGCGGTTTCGAAGAGTTCAAGTCGACCAACGACGCACGCCTGAAAGAGATCGAGCGCAAGGGCGCCGCCGACGTTGTGACCGAGGAAAAGCTCGGCCGCATCGACCAGGCGCTTCACGTCGCCTCGGAAGCCAAGGAAGCCGTCGAGCGTCTGAGCAAGGATCGCCTCGACGCCATGGAAGCGAAGATCAATCGCGCCATGTTCGGCGGCGACGCCTCCGAGACCAAGAAGGCCGAAGCCGAGCTTCGCATCTTCAATGCCGAAACGAAGGCCCGCTCGCAGGCGCGCGGCGCCGCGTTCTCGCCGCTCGATGCGCAGGCATATGACGCCTACAAGACCGCATTCAGTTCGTATCTGCGCAAGGGCGACCGCGCGCTGACCTCGGACGAGTTCAAGGCGGTTTCGGTCAACGGCGACCCGGACGGCGGCTATCTTGTCCCGGCCGATCTGTCTGGCCGGATCATCGCCCGCACCTATGAAACGTCTCCGATGCGCGCCTTCGCGGCCGTTCAGGTCATCTCGACCGGCGCGCTCGAGGGCGTCTATGACCTCAACCCCGGCGTGTCCGGCGGCTGGGTCAGCGAGAAGCAGGCGCGGACGGAGACGAACACGCCGCAGCTCGGCAAGTGGCGCATCGAGGCGGCGGAGCAGTATGCCAACCCGGCTGCCACGCAGACGGTTCTTGACGACGCCGTGGTCGACGTTGAGGCTTGGCTTGCCGGCAAGACTGCCGACATCCTCGGCCGCACCGAGAACGCGGCCTTCGTGACGGGCGACGGCATTTCAAAGCCGCGCGGCTTCACAACGTATCCCACTGCCGCGACGGCTGACGCCTCGCGCGCCTGGGGCACGTTTGAACACGTCAACACCGGCGCAGCCTCGGGCTTTCTGACCACGGCGGCCGGCCCGGATTGCTTGCTGGACATCATCGGCGCGATGAAGCCCGCCTATGTGAACCCGAACACTGCATGGTATGCCACGCGGCAGGCCATCACGGCTGTCCGCAAGCTGAAGGATCAGCAGGGCTCCTACCTCTGGCAGCCGGGCATTCAGGCCGGCCAGCCGCAGAACCTGCTCACCTTCCCGGTGCGCCTGTTCCAGGACATGCCTGCGCTCGCTTCGGGTTCGCTTTCGCTGGCGCTGGCTGACATGAGCCAGGCTTATCAGATCGTGCAGCGCGCCGGGATCAACACCCTGCGCGACCCCTACACGAACAAGCCCTATGTCATGTTCTACTCGACGGCGCGTGTCGGCGGGGCTGCGGTTGATTTCGAAGCGCTGAAGTTCATCCGCTTCGGCACCTAATAGCTAGGCGCGGCGGGCGTGCTCAAAAGCGCCCGCCGCTTCTCTTTCCCCTCCCCATTCCGAAAGAAAGGTCACGCGATGCGCGACTCAATGAACAACACCCACAACGTCCCGGCCATTACGCCGGTTGTGGTCAGCGACAACACCGCGCAGGTCTCTGCGATCATCGACACGCGCGGGTATGATGGACTGACGTTTGTCTTTATCTACGGGACAATCGTCGACGCGGACTGCACGCTCGCGGTCACGATGGATCACGGCGACGTCCCCAACCTTTCGGACGCCGCTGCGGTTCCGGCTTCTGCCCTTCTCGGCACGCTGGCTCTGGCCGGCGCAACCTTCGCGGACGACACGGAGTGCCGCAAGGTCGGCTATGTCGGCTCGAAGCGGTATGTCCGCGTGACGGTCACGCCATCGGCCAACGCCTCGGCGATTCCGATGGCGTGCATCGCAAATCTGCGATTCCCGAACATCGCGCCGACCGCGAACCCGCCGCAGTAATGGGATAGGGGCGGGAGAAATCCCGCCCCGCTCATCATGGCACTTGCACCCGTTCGAACTGTCGCGCCGGCTGAAACGCCGGTCTCGCTTGCCGAGGTCAAGGCGCATTTGCGTATTGATGCGGCAGAAGAGGACACCCTTCTGGACAGCTATCTCGCTGCGGCTGTGTCGCGGCTTGATGGCTGGTCCGGCGTGCTGGGCCGTTGCCTTGTCACGCAGACGTGGCGGGCCTCGTTCTATGAATGGCCGAGCGACGACAAGCTTCGGCTTCCGCTGGCGCCTGCCGCGTCGATCGCCTCGGTCAAATACACTGACGCGGCCAATGCCGAGCAGACGGTTGCAGGCTCGAATTACACCATGGCCGTTGACGATCTTGGCCCCTATGTGCGGCTCGCCACGACCTACGTTCTCCCGGCTCTCTACACCGAGCGGGATGACGTGGTGCGGGTGGAGTTCGTGGCGGGATACGGCGCGGCATCTGCCGTTCCGTCCGCGATCAAGACGGCAATTTTGTTTCATTGCCAGGCGCTTTATGAGCGCGAAAGCGACAAACGCGACCGGCTAATGGCCGCGCATGACGCCCTAGTCGCACCTTTTGAGCGCATCGGGCTGTGACAGCCGGGGCAATGAAGGAGCGTGTGCGCTTTGAGCGCCGCGACACGACTACGGACGCGGACGGAAGCCCGCGCAAGGGCTGGTCGCCTATCTGGACATGCTGGGCCGAGTATCGCCCGCAGTTCGGTGGCGAGAAGCTAAAGGCCGGCCAGTTTGAAAGCACGCAGCGGGGAAACCTCACCGTGCGCCGCTGCTTTGAAAGCGAGGCGATCACGGCGGGCGACCGCGTGGTGTTCGTCTCGGGCGGCTACGCAGGCCAGACGGCCAACATTGAAAGCATCGTGAACACGCCCGACCGGGCATTTCGCGAATACCTCTTGACCAGTGGCACGGCCACATAAGGAGACTTGATATGCCCGCAACAGTGACCGTGAGCATCAGCGCCGCTCTGGCGAAAGCCGCCGACATTGGCGAAGTGAGCGCCATCCTCCGCAACGCCTACCCGCAGACCTTTGGCGACGGCCTGGCGGACGGGCAGTTTGACCAGATTTACACCGACACGTTCAGCATCGCCGCTTCTGGCACGCTGAATTACGACCTCAAGGGCTCGCTGGTCGACGTGTTCGGCGCCGCGTTCACGCCTGCCGAGCTGGTCGGCGTGATCTGCTACGCCGACGCGGCAAACACGAACAACGTCGTGCTCGGAAACGACACGAACGCGGTTCCGATCTTCTCCGCAGTGACGGCCTCGATCGCCATCCGCCCCGGCTCGCTGTTTGTCATCACGGCAAGCGGCGCCGGCATTACCGTGACGGCCGCGACCGGCGACATCGTGAAGCTGACAAACTCGGCCGGCACGACTGCCGTCACCGGCGGCATAATCTTCCTCGGCCGCTCGGCCTAATAGCGTGGCGCGGTTTCGCTCGGCGGAATCGCGCGCCGCTCTCAAACAGATGCGTCAAGCCTGGGTGGAAAATCTGCCCAAGGCAATCACGCGGGAAATGCGGACGGCGGTGGAAGAGGCGGCCAATGAGGTCGCGGACGCCATGCGCCGGATCGTGGCGGTCGACCAAGGCGATCTCCGCGACAGCATCACGGTCACCATGGATGACCAGGCTTTGCGCGCGACGATCTCTGCGGGCGGCCGCAAGGCGTTCTATGCGCGGTTTGTGGAATACGGGACCAAGGCCAAGTCGGCGCAGCCGTTCTTCTGGCCTATGTTCAGGGCCCGTCGTCAGGCGATCAAGCGGCGCCTCGCTGCCGCGTTCCGCAAGGCATTCAAGAAACACGGGGGCTCGCCGGCATGATCTCGGCCGCATCTGTCCTTCAGACGGCGGTGATCGCGGTCCTTCGTGCCGATGCTGCGGTGACGGCGCTTGTCGGCACCCGCATCTATGCGAGCAGCCGGGACAATTCCGGCCCGCTCGATGCGGTCACGCTCGGGCCTTCGGATTCCGTCCCGTTTCAGCGGCGCGAAAAGAAGGGCTCGTCCACGACCCTGCAAATCGACTGCTGGGCGCAGGCCGACGATACGGGCCGCACTCACATGAAACGCGCGCGCGCCCTGGCCGAAAAGGTCAGCGCCGCGCTGCATCTCGCGAAGCCGACGCTCTCGGGCTGGACATGGTTCAGCGCCATCGAGGTCACCGGCGACCGCGCTCTCGAAGACCCTGACGGCGTGACAGCGCACGTCGCGATTTCAATCCGGGCCGATCTCGGCCCCGCTTAAGGAGAAGCAGAATGGCGCAGCCTTCAACCCGCGCGGGCTATCAGGTCGCGCTCTATCTCGGCAGCGATGTGGCAGTCCCGGTCTATGCTTTCGTCTGTGGCATCGACAACGTGGAAATCAACAACGAGCGCGGCGTGATCGAGCGCGCGATCCGCGATTGTGCCACGGCCTTCGCGGCGCCGACGATGAAGCGCACGCCTGGCCTCAAAATGTCCTCGATCTCGGGCTCCGGCCTGCTGGCGACGGAATACATCAACGACATCAACACGGCTTTTGAGGCCGGGACATCGCGCTTCTGGCGCGTGGCGGTCGAGAACGGCCCGACATGGACCGGCAAATTCGTCATGTCTGCGCTGAACCTCACGGCGAGCGCCGATGGCAGCGCCTATGCTGAAATCTCGATTTCGCTTCAGAGCGACGGCCCGACGACCTACACCGCGTCACCGTAAGCCTGCGTGTCATACGATCCGACACTCGAAATCGAGTGGGCGGGGGAGCTTCGCATCTTCCGCCTCGGGACCGGCGAGATCATCCGGCTTCAAGACAAAGCCGCGCCGGATGGTCCTTGGGTGGCCTTCGAGGCTTTGCGCTCCGGGCGCTGCAAGCTGGATCTGATCCACGAAATCATCCGGCAAGGCTTCATTGGCGGGGGCAAGACGGCCCTCGACGCCGCTGCCTTCCATAAGGATGTGATTGAGCTCTGCGCGCCGGACGAACGGCGAATGCTGGCGCTTTCGATCCTCGCCAACTGGATGACAGGGGCGGAGACCGTCCCAAAAAAAGCAGACGCGGCGGAGGCGGGGGCAAGTCAACCCGCGTCGACGCCGCAGCCCTCTACGGAAACGGAGCCGTCATCGGGCTCTCGCCGCGCGAAGTCGACGCGACCTCGTTCTGGCAACTCCTAGCCGCGATCGAAGGCTTCGCGGCAGCCAATACACCGAGCAAAGGCCCGAAGGCACCGGCAAAGCCGGGGTCTCACGGCATCACCCCTGAAATGATGGACCGCTGGCGCAATGGCGAATGAAGACGTCCAGAAGCTGGTCGCGGTGGTCGAGGCGCGTAGCGCCGCCGCCGAAAAGCAGATGGAACGCTTCGTCCGTGCGGCCGATCGCCGGATGGCCGAGTTTGAGAAGCGGGCCGGCCAGGCGGCGGTGAAGGTCGAGACGAAGCTCTCTGGTGCCTTCACAAAGATTGGCGCGGGCATCAAGAACATGGGCGCCAGCTTGGCAGCCCTCGCTACCGTTAGCGGCGTGACGGGCGTCCTTGGCCGCGTCAGTGCTGCGGCCGAGCGGTTTGACGCTCTGGGCGATACGGCGACCCGGCTCGGCACATCAGCCGGCGACCTCGTGAAATTCCAGCAGGCTTTGAACGCGACCGGCGGCGAAATGACCGCCTTCAACGCGAGCGCCGACGAGTTTCAGAGCAAGGTCGGCGCCGTGCTGACAGGCCTCAAGGGCTCCGAAGGCGTAAGCAAGTCGCTCGGAATGATCGGCATTTCCAAGGAAGACATTGAGGCCGCCGACTCCCTCAAAGACCGGCTGCTTCTTGTGGCCGATGGCATTTCCAAGGTCAGCGACCGCGCAGCGCGCGCGAAGATCGCTGATGCCCTTGGCCTCCGCCCCATGCTCCCCCTGCTTGAGCAGGGCCGCGAGGGCGTCGAGAAAATCACCGCACAATTTGACGATATGGGCCGCGCCGCCGAAGAGGGCGTGAAGCGCACCGGCGATCTTGCCGACAAGCTCGCGAAGCTAAAGCAGTCTCTGCAATACCAAGAGGACAACCTCTTTGTCCGCCTTCTGCCTGCTGTGATCGCGTTCTATGAGGCTCTATCTCAGGTCATCGACCTGATGACGAACCCGGCGTGGACGCAGTTTGGCTTCGGCGTCAATCAAGGCGCTGCCTACGGCAAGGTTTTACGCGATCGCGCCGGCGCCAAAAGCGCATCTGACATTCAGCGCGAGATCGCGGACCTTCGCAGCAAGGTCACGACGCCGTGGTCAGGCCATGGCGTTGCCTATAGCGATGCGGAAAAGGCGGACATGATCCGCCAGATCGACATGCTGAAGCAGCTTGTCCCGATCCTTGCCGAAGTCGAAGGCAATGCGTCGGCAGCGGAAGAGGCTGCGACGAAGCTCGCGACGGTCAAATTCAGCGGCGACAGCGGCCTTGTCGGGGAGATTGAGGACGTTTCAGCGGCGGCAGGGAAGGCCGCCGAGAAGTTTCGCGATCTTGAAAAGGCGCGCGCCAACTGGCGAAGCGATCCGCAGTCCAAGTTTGATGCGGACCAGAGCCTTGAAGGCGCATCCGATACCGTCAGCGACCGGCTTGGCCGCGACACCGCAGCGATGGACGAGAAGTTCGGCTCCGCGCGCGAGCGCCGCGCCGCGCTTGAGGAAGACATCAAGCATGCACTGAGCCAGGGCTTTAGGACTGGCGATTGGGGCGAAGCGTTCCGCTCGATCCTCGAATCCAAGATGATGGACGCCTTCGACAAGGCGGTCGACAAGCTGGCCGAGCTTCTGGCGGCCGCGATCGACAGCATCGACTTCAGCGCGCTCTTTGGCGGCGGTGGAGGCGGCGGGGGCGGCTGGCTCGGAGATATTGTCGGCTCGATCATCGGCGGCCTCGGCGGCGGCGGCATCAAGTCCGGCGGCTTCTGGCAGGGTAACGTCTTCGGCGGGATGCGCGCCTCGGGCGGCCCTGTCTCGGCGGGAACCCCTTACATCGTCGGTGAGAAGCGCCCCGAAGTCTTCGTCCCGAATACGGCCGGCTACATCGTGCCGCGCGTGCCCTCGGCTGTTTCACGTGGCGGCGGGCAAAGCCTGACTTTCGCGCCGGTCATCAATGCGCCTGGCGCCGATCCGGCAGCCATCACGCGCCTCGAATCCATGATGCAGCGCGCGCAAAACGAGTTCCGCAATTTCGCCGCCGGCGAGAAATCCCGCACGCGCGCCAATATCAGCGACCTCGGGGAGCGGCGCGCTATCGCGTCCGGCTCTGCCTGATGGCGGTCTATGATCTCCCGGCTTATGCGGTCGGCAACGTCCGCTTTTGGCTTCAGCGCCGGGATCTTCGCGCCTCGGATGCCTCCGGGCGTAACGCCGGCGTGCAACTCGGCTTCCCGCTGTGGATGGCCGAATATGAAACGGTTGCGCTGACCGACCTAGACGCCCAGCTTTGGGGCGCCTGGTTCAAGCGGCAGCGCGGCGCCATTCACCAGTTCCGCGCGACCGATCCTTCCCGCTGGTATCCCTATGCCTATCGGCCTCGGCCGGGCTTTGCCGGCGGTTTTCCGGGCGGGTGGAACGGCGAGGCATCAACCTACACATTCAGCGGTGACCGCTCGACGGTGACGCTGACGATCCCTTCGGGCATCGTCCTGACGGCCGGCGACCTAATCGGCTTCAAGTGGTCATCAAACACAAAGCTGGCCTTGGTCGAGTGCATGACCGGGGGCACCTCGTCCGGCACGCTCGCGGTCGACGTTGATCCGGCGGTCCCGACTGCCGTCCCTTCGGCGGCCTCTGGCACGGCCTATCTCTTCAAGCCTGCGTTTCTGGCCCGGCTGATGCCGGACACAGAGCTCGGCGCCCTTTCGCCGGACGGTCAGTCATCCGGCAAGCTCACTGCTCAACAGGACATCGTGCCTTGAAGACGATCAACTCGACGGCGCTCACGGCGCTGACAGAGGGGACGGCAATCGTCACTGCTGCTGTGGCAATTTACACAAGCAGCCCTGCCTATTTCTGGGGCGGCTATGGCGATCTCGTCATCGGGTCCGACACTTACACCGGCGTCGGGGATAACGGGACGGTTTCGCCGGTCAACATGGAAGCTGGCGGCGTTGAAAGCGGGATGCAGCTCGCGCTCGCGAACTTCGACCCCTACGTGAACACGCTGATCGCTGCCGAAGACCTGCGCGGCAAGACGGCCGTCATTCGCCGGCTGATCTTCGACAGCCATGGCACCACGCTGCTGGATTCAAACGTCTTTTTTCGCGGCCGCGTCGACCAGGTAAACCTCAAAGAGATGATCGGCGGCAATGCCGATGCGCTCGTCTCTGTGGAAGGCAGCGCGCGCGGCTTGAACCGCTCGGGCAACCGGATCGCAAACCTCGATGACCAGCTTCTGGTCTCGGCCACGGACACATCATTCGAGCGCATGGCGACGTCTCCGACAGTAACACTCTACTGGATGGGCAAAGAGCCGACACGCGCCTCGCAGGGCGTGAATGGTGGCAATGCTGGCTTTCCGTTCCTGCGCCAAGGCCAGATCAAGAACCCTGTGCCGGGGGTCTTCCAGTGAAGCGCCTAGAGGGCTGGGACATTCGGCTGCTGGATTTCATCGCCATCCGTCAGCGCGAGCCGTTCAAGTGGGGCAAGCGCGAGAACGACTGCTGTTCCTTCGCCAATGGCGCGGCCATGGCCGTGACCGGCAAAGACATCATGAAAGACGTCCGAAACTATCGGAGTGAGGCGGGGGCCGCGCGCGCGCTGGTGGAAGCCGGGGTCAGTTCCTTCGAGGAATTGGTCGACCGGCTTCTGCCAGCGCAGCCCGTCGCCTTCGCGCGGCGCGGCGATCTGGCATTGGCCCAGAAGGGGAATGAAACCGTCCTGACGGTGGTCGAAGGTGATTTCCTGATCGGCCCCGATCTCGATGGCTTGATGCGCCTGCCTCGATCGGCGGCAGTGAAGTCATGGCAGGTGGGGAATATTGGCCTTCCGTTGGCGCCGGCCTCCGAGGCAGATGCCGTCCCCGTTCTCAATGAGAGCGCCGACGAAGACAATCATAACGAGCGGGGGGGCGTCTAGTGCCTCCCGTTGGCGCGTTCATTGCCGCGCTCGCCACGAGCGGCAGCCTCTTGGCGGCTGGCGCCGCGTTTGTGGCTGCGGGTAGCTGGGCGGCGCTCGGATCGTTCATTCTCACCCAAGTGGTGCTGTGGGGCGTCGGCAAGCTGCTGGCGCCGAAGCAGAGCCGGGGAGGCGAGCGCCAGGCTGACACGCTGACGCTCTCGCTGGGCGAAAATCCACGCGAGGCGGTCTTCGGGATGGTCGCGACAGGCGGCCAGCTTGTCGACTGCTGGAACCATGACAGCGGCACCGGCGATGCCCGAAAGAACCGCGCCGAGGTCTTGGTCATCAAGCTCGCGGACCATGAGGTCCAAAGCCTTGAGGGCATGTATGTAAACGACGAATACCACGCCTTTACCGGCGATGGTGACGTCGCGGCTTTTGTGATTTCCGGCTTCGGCTGGGGCCTCCGGGTTTACTTCCGGGCGGGCACGACGGGGCAGACACCGCCCTCCTTCATTACGTCCAACTCGGGCGGCAAGTGGACGAGCGCCAAGACAATGGCGGGCTGCGCTCATGTTTTTGTGGTCTATGCCGACAATAAGGACCGCACGATCTGGCCGGGCGGCCGCCCGCGCTTCTCGTGGGTGGTCAAGGGCGCGAAGCTCTATGATCCCCGGAAGGATTCGACGGTCGCTGGCGGCTCTGGCTCACACGTCTGGGGCACGCCTTCCACCTATGAGTGGAGCGAAAACGCCTATCTGATCCGCTACAATTGGGTCAGGGGCATCTACAACGACACGCAGCTCATGGTCGGGCGCGGGCTGACGGCTGAAGAGGCGCCGCCGGAACGGGCGATCTCTCGCGCCAATATCTGCGACGAAGACGTGACGCTTAAGGCAGGCGGCACCGAAAAACGCTATCGCGCCGGCGGCGTCATCGAATCGACAGACACAGCGATCGACGTCGAGGAATGGCTTGCCGCGTCTATGGCTGGCCTTCTGGTCGATCGGGATGGCGTCATCGACATTGACCCTGGCGTAGCGCAGTCGACGGTCTTCTCGATCACGGATGCCGATTTCGTCGCAGGCCGCGAGATCCAGTATTCGCCGCACCTGAATGAGAACCAGCGGCTTAACACCGTGGTGGCCCGCTGGATTGATCGGGATCAGCGTTATGCCGACGTCAGCACGGCGCCGCGCAAGGACAGCGCCGACATTACGGCAGACGGCCGGCCCTATGATGTGACGATCGACTTGCCCTTCGTGCTTTCGGGCACGCAGGCGCAGCGCATTGCAGAAATCCGGCGCAGGCAGGGCAGGCTTGAGCGGGTCTTCTCTCTGCCGCTCGGGCCGAAGTTCATCGGCCTCGAGACTGGAGATTGGGTCACGCTCCAGAGCGACCGCTATCTCGGCGGGTCCACGATCACGGCCGTGGCGACAGCGGTCGCCTTGGGCGAAGACTGGCAAGTCAACGCGGCCTTTCGCGAGATCAATACAAACGTCTATGCGTGGACGGCGGCAAGCGACGAGCAGACCAAGGGCACCGTCCTTGCGGCCTCGACGGCCGCGCCGGGAGCTATTGTGGTGGACACCTTCACCGCGACGGCAAGCACGCTGACGACCTCGGCCGGCACCGATCCGGCGAT
>JAIXZV010000057.1 GCA_027489365.1 Sphingomonadales bacterium | reverse complement strand
CGCATCTGGGAAATCGCGCGGCAGACCAAGGCCACCGTCGTATTCCTGCCGGGCGTGATGGCGACATTCCTGATGAAATGCGAACCGTCGCCCGACGACCGCAACCACGGCGTGCGCGCCGCCTTCATGGTGCCGCTGACCGACGATGCCCCGGCCTTCACCGAACGCTTCGGGATCGACATCTACACGATCTTCAACATGACCGAGATTTCCTCGCCGATCGTGTCGGAGGCCAATCCAGTCAAGCGCGGGACGTGCGGCAAGGTGCGGCCGCATGTCGAGGTGCGGCTGGTCGATCGCAACGATTGCGAGGTGCCGGTCGGCGCGATCGGCGAGATGCTGGTCCGCACCGATCGCCCCTGGGCGATGAACAGCGGCTATAATCGCAACCCTGAGGCCACCGCCGAGGCCTGGGCCAATGGCTGGTTCCACACCGGCGACGCCTTTCGCCGCGACGAGGACGGCTATTATTACTTCGTCGACCGGGTGAAGGACGCGATCCGGCGCCGCGGCGAGAACATCTCATCGTTTGAGGTCGAGGTCGAGGTCTGCGCGCATCCCGACGTGCGAGAGGCGGCGGCGATCGCGGTGCCGAGCGAGTTTTCGGAGGATGAGGTGATGGTCGTCGTCGCCCCCGTCCCCGGCCGCACGATCATCCATGAGGAACTCGCCATCTTCCTGATCGAGCAGATGCCGTATTTCATGGTGCCGCGCTACATCCGCATCCTGCCAGAACTGCCCAAGACGCCCTCTGCGAAAGTGCTCAAGGGCGATCTGCGCAAGGAAGGCATCACGCACGACACCTGGGACCGCGAAAAGGCCGGGATGCGGGTGCGGCGCGAGGTGTTTTCGGGCTGAATTGCAAGGCTGCCAAGCCATTGCGATTGACTCAATCTACTGGTGAGTAGATATTTAATATTGACGGTAACGTCGCTGCCTTGAGTGGGCGTTCGAGAGGATGATGACGGCGATGCAAGCCACCGGCCCCGAGCACGGCCTAGCCCCAGACGAAACACTCGATCTCGCCTTGTTGCGTCAGGGCGTCGAGGAAGCGAACATCCCCGCGCTGCTGCTGTGCCTCGTCCAGCTGACCGACGATCCGCGCTGGATGCAGGATCCGTTCGTTCCGCGCCGGGGCCGCGGCCTCGACGACAATGACAGCGGGGGCTTAAGCGACGAGGTGCAGCGCACGATCCGCGACGCCGCCTATGACGCGATCCTCGCCTGGTCGAACGGCGCGCCGCTCGCGCTGCCGCGTCCGAGCAACGCGCGGCTGGCCGAGATGCTTGGGCTGGCGATGAGCGAGCCGGTGCCCGAGGAGTATGGCGATGTCGTCGCCTTCTCGATGCAGTTCGACACCCCGCCCCCGCCCGCGGTCGCAAAGCGGCCGTTGAAGGCGATCGTCATCGGCGGCGGCATCTCCGGCCTGTGCGCCGCGATCGAACTCAGCCGCGCAGGCATCGAGTACGTCCTGTTCGAGAAGAATGACGATTTCGGCGGAACGTGGTGGGAAAATCGCTACCCCGGTTGCGGCGTCGACACGCCGAACCTGACCTACACCTTCTCGTGCAAGCCGGCCGACTGGTCGCACTATTTCCCGCTGCAGGGCGAGATCGAAGCCTATCTGCTCGACACCGCGCGCGACTTCGGCCTGTACGATCACGCCTGCTTCGGCACCAAGGTCGAGCGCGCCGAATGGATCGCCGCCGAGAACAAGTGGCGCGTCACCACCACCGACCGCGGCGGCCATAGCGAAACGCATGAGGCCGATATCGTGATGAGCGCGGTCGGCATCCTCAACATTCCGAAATACCCGCACATTCCCGGCCTCGGCAGCTTCACTGGCGAGGTGCTCCACACTTCGGCGTGGCGCGACGATGTCGATCTGACCGGCAAGCGCGTCGCAGTGATCGGCAATGGCGCGTCGGGGATGCAGGTGGCACCCGCGATTGCCGATCAGGTCGCCGAGATGACGATCTTCGCGCGCTCGAAACAATGGATCGCGCCCTTCCCGCAGTTCCGCAAGGCGGTGCCGGAGGGTGTGCGCTATCTGATGCGCGTGTTCCCGCTCTACCGTCACTGGGTCGAGCAACGGCTGTCGTGGACCTTCAACGACCGCGTCCACGGCACGCTGACCCGCGATCCCGAATGGGCGGATTCGAACCGATCGATCAACGCGGTCAATGACGGGCACCGGCAATTCTTCACCCGCTATTATGAGGAGCAATTGGGCGACCGGCAGGATCTGCTGCCGCTGGTGCTGCCCGATTATCCGCCCTTCCTGAAGCGGATGCTGCTCGACAATGGCTGGTTCCGCACGCTGCGCAAGCCGCATGTCCGCCTGATCCCAGAGCATCTAGCCGAGGTGCGTGGCGACACGCTCGTCGCGGCATCGGGCGAGGAAGTGCAGGCCGACGCGATCATCCTGGCGACCGGGTTCCAGACCACCAACGTGCTCGGATCGTATGACGTGATCGGCCGCGATGGGCTGGTCCTTCGCGATGTATGGGACGGCGACAATGCCGCCGCGTACCTCGGCACGCTGGTGCCCGGCTTCCCCAATTTCTTCATCCTGTTGGGGCCGAATGTCGGTGCCGGGCATGGCGGCAGCATGATCCGCAATATCGAGAATCAGGCGCATTATGCGATGCGGATCATCGATTCGCTGATCACGCACGACGCCGCCTCGGTCGAGGTGCGCGAGGATGTGTATCGCAACTATGTCGCCAAGCTCGATGCCGCGCACGAAAAGCTCGTCTGGACGCATCCGGGTGCGGACAATTGGTACCGCAATTCGCGCGGGCGGATCATCGCGATCACACCGTGGCGCAACGATGCCTTCTGGCGAATGACGCGGCAGGCAGATCCCGAGGACCTGACCTTCGCAACCGCCGGATAAGCACGCCGACACCAACAGGGGAGAGATTTGGCCATGACCGCTATCGCCGAGATCGCGCCGTTCGACCCGTCGCTGCCCGAACTGATTACCGATCCCTATCCGATCTTCGCGGAGATCCGTGAGGGCGACCCGTTCCATTGGTCGAAGCTGGGTTATTGGGTGGTGTCGCGCTACGATCATGTTCGCGACGTGCTGATGAATCGCAAGGACTTCGGCACCGGCGATTTTTCCGAAAATCTCAAGCTGTTCTACGGCCCCGATTTCGACGTACTCGCCAATTCCGGCTATCGCTGGCTGTCCGCGGTGTTCATCGCGCAGGACCCGCCGCAGCACACCCGCATCCGCGGCCTCGTCACCGGATCGCTCACCGCCAAGCGCGTTCGCGCGCTCGAGCCGCGCATCCGCGAAATCTGCCAGGAGCTCACCGACACCTTCATCGCCGACAAACATGCCGAGCTGATGACCCAATTCGCCTATAAGTTACCGGTGATGGTCATCTGCGAACTGATGGGGATCGACTACCACACCCCCAAGATGGCGGAGCTGATCGCGGCGATCCCCGAAGCCTTTG
>JAIXZV010000314.1 GCA_027489365.1 Sphingomonadales bacterium | reverse complement strand
GCGCGAAATCCTGGCACACGCCGCCGCGCTTCAGGAAGGCCTCGTGCGGGGGGGTGTCGACCAAGGTCGCGGTGGGATCGAAGGCGAAATCGTGCTGGATGCGCTGGGCGAGCGCGATCGCGGCATCGAGCGCGGGGCGATCGGGCTGCAAATCCTGCGCGCACCACTCGGCGATATCGCGGTCGAGCGGGATCAGTGGCGAGGGGAAGAGGTAATTGGCCGGGCCGGCGGGCGACGGATCGCGACTCGCGCGCGCGGCGGCGGCGATCTGGCCCAGCGCGGGCGATCCGTTCGCGGGCATCGGCACAGGGCGATCAACCGCGATCCGCGACACGCTTTCGATCGTCAGGTGGCGGACCGGTTCGTCCACCACCATGCGCATGACATTGGCGAGCCCGGCTTCCGCGCGCGCCGGGGAGACGCGGCCTGAGGGCGAGATGGTAAGGCGATAGTCGAGCAGATCCTGGCCGGACCAGTGGATCGGCTTGAGGCGTAGGTTGCAGCGGGCGAACTTGACGTTCGCGCCGTAATCGAAACGGGTGATGTGGCGGATTTCGTAGATCATTTTGCGCGCGCCAATCCCCACCCCGTTGTCATCCCCGCGAAAGCGGGGACCCAGCTCGGGCGGTCGGAGATGGGTCCCCGCTTTCGCGGGGATGACAATGCAAGCGGTGGAGTCGCGTGCTTCAAGCCAGCACCATCCCGCCCGCGCGCAACGGCTCGGCCCCTTGCAGGAAATACCGCCGCGCAATCGCTTCCGACAATTGAAACAGCCGCCGCTCGACATCGCCCAGAATCTCCGCGTCGAGCGTCGCGGCAGTCGCGGTCGAGACGATCGCGGTCAGGACGGTGCCCTGCGCCTGTTGCGGCTCCTCCATCCCGTCATCTTCGAGCACGGGCAAGGCGGCCAAATGCTCGCAAATCCGGCAGATCTGGAAGGCGAGCGAGCGCGGATTGCCGGGGTCGAGCGCGACGAGATCGACCACGGGGACGCGTGCGATGCCGGTCAGGTAACGCTGGCGATAGCTGATCTGGCTGTCGGCGAGATCGAGCAGGGTGGAGAGATCGTCGAGGCTCGCTTGCGCCATGCCGAAGGCGCGGACCGCGCGCGTCACCGTCTGCGCACGCTCCAGCCGACGGCCGAGATCGTGGAAGCGCCACGCGGCGGTGCGGCCCATATGTTCGGCCGACAGGCCCGACAGCGCGGCATAGCGGCGCTGGAGCGATCCGGCGCGATCGAGCATCCCGCCCTTGCTCGGATAAGGCGCATCGAGCAGCCGCACGACATCGGCGGCCAGCCGATCGCGCGAGCCCTGCCCGATGCCGCGCGCGAGGCGATTGATCGCGCGGACGCTGTGCCAGCCGCCATCCTCCATCGCGGTACGCGCGAACGCCGACAGATCGGAGCGGCGCAGCGACGGCGGATGCGGTGCTCCTCCTGCGTTGACCACCAGCCCGACCAAGCGCCCGACCGTCTCCGGCGCCAGCGCTGCACCCGCATCGGCATCGATCGAATTGCCGAGCATCACGCGGATCACGCCGAGCAACGCCTCGCCACGTTCGAGATAACGCCCGAGCCAGAAGAAATTGTCGGCGACGCGGCTGGGCAGCGTGCCGGGGTTGCGGCGAACGTGCACCGTATCGGCGGGCGGCAGCAGCGAGATCGGTGCGACTTCCTCGCCGCCATGCACCACGACATCGGCCGACCAGCACCCCTCGCCCATCACCGACGCGCGCGGATCGGGATGTTCGGCGATCCGCGCGAAGCCGCCGGGGAGCACGGTCCACGCGCCATCGGCACCCCGCGCGGCGAACACGCGCAGGGTGAAGGGCCGTGCGGCGAGGCCGGTATCGGTGACGACCGGCATCGTGGAGAGGCGGACGATTTCCTGCCCGACATAATCCTGCGGGCGGCGCCTCATGTCATCGATCAGCGCGGCGCGTTCGGGGCCGGTGATGTCCGCGCCCGGTCGCGCGATGCCGTCGGGCAGGCCGAGCGGGGCGACGCCGAACGCGGGGCCGATCAGCAGATGGTCGAAATCCTCGCGCACGCTCGCACACGCCTGATCCTGCCCGCACCACCAGGTGGCGATGTTGGGCAGGATCAGATCCTTGCCGGTTTCGCGCACGCAAATCCGCGGCAAGAACGCCCCGAACGCCGCCGATTCGAGCACGCCCGCGCCCGGCACATTGGCGATCACGACATTCCCCGCCGCCGCCGCATCGATCAAGCCCGCCACGCCGATGTGCGAATGCGAATCGAACGCCAGCGGATCGAGCAAGCGCGGGTCGACGCGGTGCCACAGCGCATCGATCCGCTTCAGCCCGCCGATCGTGCGGATATAGAGCTTGTCCTCCAGCGCGGCGAGATCGCCCCCCTCGACCAGCAGGAAGCCGAGATAGCGCGCGAGATGCGCCTGTTCGGCATAGCTCGCGGAGTAACGCCCCGGCGTCAGCAGCCCGATGCGCGGCTCGACCCGGCGGCAGGCGGCGGCGAGGCCATCGCGGAATGCCGCGAAGAAGGACGCGTGGCGCTGCACATTGAGCCGTGCCTGTAACCCGTCGAGCGTCCGCGCGATTGCGAGGCGGTTTTCGAGCGCATAGCCTGCCCCCGCCGGGCTGCGCAGATGATCCGTCAGCACGCGCCATTCGCCGTCCGGCCCGCGCCCGAGATCGACCGCGATGAATTGCAGATGATGACCGCCCGACGGCACCAGCCCCTGCATCGGGCGCAGGAAGAAGGGCGATCCGCCGACCAGCGCGGCCGGGATCAGCCCGCGTTCGACCAGCGTGGCGTCGCCGTAGAGATCGGCGATGACGTGCTCGAGCAGATCGGCGCGTTGCACGATCCCCGCCGCGATCGTGCGCCATTCCTCCGCCGCGATCATCAGCGGGATCGGCGACAGCGGCCAGGGCCGTTCCTCGCTTTCGCCGATGATGCGGAAGCCGGTGCCGATATCCTCGGCATGGCGCTGGACGCGCTCGCGCGCCTGGCCGAGATCGTCGCCCGCGACTGCGGCGAGTTCCTCGAACATCGTGTGCCAGGACGGATCGTCGGTCAGTACGTCGCCGCTTGTGTTGCGCGCGCGATAGTCGGCGATCCAGCGCGCGGCGTGCGTGGCCGGGTCCAGCAACGAAGGTGCAGGCGCAGTGGCCAATCGAAATTCCCGGGGTCGGTGCAACTCGGCGCGACATGGCCACAATCGCTTCGCAGGTGCAACCGTGGATATCGCGTATTACAGATCGGGCAGGACCTGATCCGCCACGCCCCACCCGGCCAGATCGCGCGATCCGGCGCGCGCGACCAATTCGGCGGCGTCGCGCACGCTCCAGCGGCCTGCGGTGTCGATATCGCGGAGTTCGGTCCAGGACACGGGGGCCGCGACGGGTGCTCCGGGGCGGGCGCGGGCGACATAGGGGAGCACCGCCGTGCTGCCGCGTTGATTGCGCAGCCAGTCGATGAAGATCCGGCCCTTGCGCTTGGCCTTGGACATGGTCGCGACGAAGCGGTCGGGTTCGGCCTCGCCCAATGCGCGGGCGAAACGGTCGGCGAAATCCTTGACTGCGGGCCATTCGGCCTGCGGCGTGAGCGGGACGACGACGTGCACGCCCTTCCCGCCCGACAGCATCGCGAAGCTGACGAGACCGAGTTCGGCGAGATGCTCCTTCAGATCGGCCGCCGCCTTTTTGACGACATCGAAGCCGAGGTCTTCATCGGGGTCGAGATCGAACACCATGCGGTCGGGCTGTTCGAGGGTTGCGACCGAGGAACCCCAGCCGTGGAATTCGATCGTCCCCATCTGGACGCACGCGACGAGGCCATCGGCGTCATCGACATAGAGATAGTCTTCGTTCGACCCATCCTTCTCGCGGATCGCGACCTTGTGGACGTGTTCGCCCCCTGAACTCCCACCAAAACTACCCGCGTCGTGTTTCTGGAAGAAACACGCTTTCGCGCGGCCTTGCGGGCAGCGCACCAGGCTGATCGGGCGGTTGGCGGCGAAGGGCAGCATGATGCTCGACACTGCCGCATAATAATCGGCGAGTTCGCCCTTGGTGATGTTCGATTCGGGGAAGATCACGCGGTCGCGACTGCTGACTTTTATGTGAATTTCGGGCGTTTCCAGCGCGGCGGGGGTTTCGGCGACGACCTCGCTCGCTTTCTTATCCTCGCGCAGCCCCAGGAAACTCGAATGGCGGAGCACCCCGTCGGGGGTGGTTTCGGCATAGGCCACTTCGGCGACGAGCTTGGGGGTGACCCAATGCGCGCCGCGCACCGCCGCGCGGGGGGCGGTGACGGTCGGGGTCTTGCGCTCGATCTTCGCAAGTTGCTCCTGAAGGTCGAGCATCGTCGCGGTATCGAAACCGGTGCCGACTTTACCCGCGTAGACCAGCCCGTCGGGGCCGTTGAGCCCGAGCAGCAGCGCCGCAAAGCCGCGCGACTTCGCGCTGGGGGTCCAGCCGACGATCACGAATTCCTGGCGGTGGGTGCATTTGACCTTGAGCCAGGCCTGTGTGCGTTTGCCGCGATACGGCGCGTCGGCGCGTTTCGACACCACGCCTTCATAGCCTTCGCGGCACATCGTCTCGAACAATTGCTCGCCCTGGCCGATGATGTGGTCGGAATATTGGACGCGCGCGTTCTTGCCGTCGATCAGCGGGGCGAGGCGTTCTTTGCGAGCTAGGTTGGCGAGGCCGGTCAGATCCTCGCCATCCAACTCAAGCAGATCGAAGGCGAAGAAGGTCATATCGCCGCCGTCGGATATCGCGTTCTTGAGCGTCGAGAAATCGGGTTTGCCATCCTTGAACGCGACGATCTCTCCGTCAATCAACGCGGTTTTGACGGGGAGTTTGGCGGCTGCGTTGGCGATGGCGCGGAATTTGTCGGTCCAGTCGAGGCCGGAGCGGGTAAAGACCTTTGCCTTGCCGTCCGCGACCGCGATCAGCGCGCGGTAGCCGTCATATTTGACCTCGTGCAGCCATTGGCTGCCGGTGGGGACGGAGTCGACGAGGGTGCAGAGTTGGGGCTCCCTAAATCCTCCCCCGCCCCGCGGGGGAGGGGGACCATCCGCTTCTTCAGCGGATGGTGGAGGGGTACTTCCGCGAGCGGCGCGCTTGCCGCTTACCCCTCCACCCCTCGCTACGCGAGCGGTCCCCAGCGTCGGGTCGAAACGTCCCCCGGACGTTTCTTGACCACGCGGGGCGCGGTCAACCCGACGCTCCTGCTTTGCAGGGGAGGATTTGGGTTTCGCGCCCTCCGCGATCTCGAGCATCGTCCGGCCAGTGGAGACACTCGTCAGTCCGGTCTCCACCAACGTATCGGTCCCGCCGCTCTCCGCATCCTCCACCTTGCGCAGCAGCCAATTCTCGCCCTTTTCCTTGGCCGAGCGCGGTTTGAGGCGGATCAGGATCCACGCGCCCTTCATCCGCGTGCCATCGAGCACGAAGTGGAGGTGGCCTTTCTCCAGATCCTTCGCACTCTTGCCCGCGATCGGTGCCCAGGTGCCGGTGTCCCACAGCATCACCGTGCCGCCGCCATATTCGCCCGCCGGGATCGTGCCTTCGAAATCGGCATAGGACAGCGGATGGTCCTCGGTCCGGACGGCGAGGCGCTTCTGGTCGGGGTCGATCGAGGGTCCGCGCGTGACTGCCCAGCTTTTCAGGACGCCATCGACCTCAAGGCGAAAGTCCCAGTGGAGGCGGGATGCGTCGTGCTTCTGCACGATGAAGCGGTTGCCCCCCTTTCCAACCTTGGGCCCGGGTTCGAGCGTACCGGCGGGTTCGGCGGTCTTCGCGAAATCGCGCTTGGCGTTGTAGCGCGCGAGGGGGTCGGTGGTCATCTGACCGCCCTCTCAGTTGTCATCCCCGCGAAAGCGGGGACCCATCTCGAACGCTCCGAGATGGGTCCCCGCTTTCGCGGGGATGACAAAAAGGCGGGATTAAGCACGCTTCTTTGCCGGTGTGCGCTTGACGGGGGCCTTCTTCGCAGGCGCTTTCGCCGCAGGCTTCGCCTCCGCAGCCCCCATCGACTTCTTCAGCGCCGCCATCAGATCGACCACATTCGACCCGCCCTTTTTCGGTGCGTCGTCGCTGGCATCCTCGATGATCTTGCCGCCCTTCGACTTGCGCTTGCGCTCGACCAAATCGCGCAAAGCATCGACATAGCGGTCGTGGAAATCCTGCGGATGGAACGCGGCGGTCTTCTTGGCGATCAGCGCCTCGGCCAGCTCCATCAGATCGTCGTCGGGCTTGTCGTCGGGAATATCGCGGAAATAGCCTTGCGCCTTGTTGACCTCATCGGCGTAGCGCAGCGTCTCCAGCACCATGCCGCGCCCGCACGGCTTGAGGCTCACGACATATTCGCGCCCGCGCATCGCGAGTTGCCCGAGGCCAACCTTCTTGGTGCGCCGCAGCGCCTCGCGGAGGACGATGAAGGCTTCCTCGGCGAGATCATCGGCGGGGACGACGAAATAGGGCTTTTCGTAATAGAGCACGTCGATCTCGCTCGCATCGACGAACTGCGTCAGTTCGAGCGTCTTCTTCGATTCGAGCTTCACCGCATCGATTTCGTCCTGTTCGAGCAGGACGTACGAGCCCTTCTCATATTCGAACCCCTTCATGATCTCGTCTGGGTCGACCGGGCCGACGCCGGTGACGACCTTGTCGTAATGGATCGGCTTGCCGGTGGGTTCGTGGATTTGTTTGAAGCTGATCTGCGCGCCCGATTTGGTCGCCGAATAGATTTCGACTGGGATCGACACCAAAGCGAGCCGGATCTGTCCCTGCCAATAGGCGCGTGCGGCCATCAATACGTCCTTCGTTGCGAGGACGATTCAATTCCTGGGCAGGTCAGATGTTCCCGTCAGCGAAGGCGATGCTTTAGAGTTGCCCCGATGTCCCGAGCGGAATGAACGATGCCGACGATCGTCAAGCGGTCTGGCCTGATCCGATAGAATATGATGTACCTGCCGAACGCGCGACGATGAATCTCGATCGGCAGATAACGCGGGTCGATCGGATAGGCCTGCGGAAAAGTCAGCAAGTCACGACAGGTCTGGCGCAATTCCTGGACGAACGTCACTGCGCGGGAAGGATTGTCGTGCGCGATCCAGTGATCGATTTCACGCAAGTCATCGACCGCAGGCCTCGAAAAGACGAGCCTCAAGCGGTTTTCGTCATCGCTGCATATTTGGACAGAAGCTCTTCAAAAAAGACCTCGCCATCCACCACGTCATCGGCATCGTCCGCTGCGATCCCGGCAGCGATCCGTTCATCAGCATGATCCTGCCAGGTCTCGCGCTCCAGCACCAGACGGACGCCCTCCCGAAGCACCTCGGCGCGTGAGTCGAATCGACCAGAATCGACGAGCTGGTCGACAACTCCATCTAACGGTTCGCCGAGGGATTCTCTGCTGGCCATGACGTTTCTCCTGTCGGCTACATCATAGCAACGCGGTAGCCACTACACCACAGGTGACGCGCGCGTCGCCACGCGGTAAAGCGCCCCGATGACCGACCCCTTTGCCCTGTTCGACACCTGGTATGCCGAGGCGCGCGCGAGCGAGCTCAACGACTCCAACGCGATGGCGCTCGCCACGGCCAATGCGCATGGCATCGTCTCGTCGCGGATGGTGCTGTTGAAGGGGCATGGACCCGACGGGTTCGTCTTCTACACCAACCGCCACAGCCGCAAGGCGCGCGATCTGACCGAGGATGCTGCGGTGGCCCTGCTGTTCCACTGGAAATCGCTGCGCCGCCAGATTCGCATCGAGGGGCGCGTGAGCCTGGCGAGCGATGCCGAGAGCGACGCCTATTTCGCCAGCCGCAGCCGCGATTCGCAGCTTGGCGCCTGGGCATCCGACCAATCGCGCGCGATGCCCGACCGTGCGACCTTCGAGGCGCGGTTCGACACCATGCAAGCGAAGTTCGAAGGGCAGGACGTGCCACGCCCGCCGCATTGGGGCGGCTACCGCGTGACGCCGAACGCGATCGAATTCTGGCAGGATCGCGCGCATCGCCTGCATGAGCGCACGCTCTATACCCGCTCCGGCAGTGGCTGGGCGACGGAATTGCTGTACCCATGACCGAAGACCAGCGCCGCGCGATCCCCTTCGCGGTCCGCGCCGCGATCGCCAGCGTGGCGATGGCGACCTTCCTGATCGCGCTCAAATCCTGGGCCGCCTGGACCACCGGATCGGTCGCGATGCTGGGGAGCCTGGCGGATTCGGGGCTCGATCTGCTGGCGAGTGCGGTGACGCTCTACGGCGTGCGCCTGGCATCAACGCCCGCCGACCACGACCACCGCTTCGGCCACGGCAAGGCGGAGTCGCTCGCGGCCTTGTTCCAGGTGATGCTGATCACCGCGTCGGCCGCGGGCATTGCCTGGCGGGCGATTCAGGCGCTCGGCAGCGATGCGCCAAAGCAGGACGCCGAGTTCGGCATTGGCGTATCGCTGATCGCGATCGTCGCGACGCTGGGGCTGCTCGCCTATCAGCGCAGCGTCATCCGCATGACCGGATCGGTCGCGATCGTCGCCGACAATGTGCATTATCAATCCGACGTGCTGCTCAACGGATCGGTGATCGTCGCGCTGGTGCTCGATCAATATCTCGGATGGCATGATGCAGATCCGATTTTCGGGATCGTGATCGCTTTGTGGCTGGCGTGGGGCGCGTTCCGCGCGTCGTCGAGCGCGATCGACCATTTGATGGACAAGGAATGGTCTGAGGAACGCCGCGCCGAATTCATCGAAGTCGCCGCGCGCCAGCCGGGGATCAAGGGCATTCACGACTTTCGTACACGCCATTCCGGCGCGCATGATTTCGCGCAATTCCACATGGAAGTGGCAGGCGACATCACCGTCGCCGAGGCGCACAAGGTGGTCGAGGGCGTCGAACGCGCGCTGCACCGCGCCTTCCCCAAGGTCGAAGTGCTGATCCATCTCGACCCCGAGGGCCATGTCGACACCGACAATCCGCTGATCGAAGCCGACGTCACGCCCCCCTGGTTCGGGAAACGCGCATGAGAATTCCGATCGTCCAGATCGACGCCTTCGCCAGCAAACCGTTCGAGGGCAATCCGGCGGCGGTGATGCCGCTTGCCGCGTGGCTGGAGGACGATGTGCTGCAGCGAATCGCGGCGGAGAACAATCTCAGCGAAACCGCCTTCCTCGTGCCCGACGAGAGCGATGCGAGCGATTTCGAATTGCGCTGGTTCACGCCGACCGCCGAAGTCGTCCTGTGCGGCCATGCGACGCTCGCCAGCGGGCATTTCGTGCTGTCGAGCGATCCGGAACGCGACATCGTCCGCTTCCGCACCCGCAAGGCCGGGGTCCTGTCGGTCGCGCGCGCCGGGAAGGGGTACGAGCTGGCACTGCCCGCCTGGGGTCCTGCGCCGAAGCCGCTGCCGCATATCGTCGCTGCGCTCGGGCTCGAATCGGCGGTCGAGACGCTGTGGCATCCGCATCGCTATGCGCTGATCGTGCTGGAAAATGCCGCGCAGATCCGCGCGCTCGACCCCGATTTCCGGGCGCTCGGTCGGCCGTCGCCCGCCGACCCCGAAAATGGCCCCGATGCCGAGGTCGATGTGCTCACGATCGTGACCGCGCCGGGTGAGGACACCGACGTGATCAGCCGCGTGTTCGCGCCGGGTGCGGGAATCGATGAAGATCCGGTGACGGGGTCGGCGCACGCCGTGATGACGCCCTATTGGGCGGCGCGATTGGGCCGCGATTCGTTCAGCGCGTATCAGGCAAGCGCGCGTGGCGGGCATTTGACCTGTCGGCTTGACGGCGCGCGCGTCGTGCTCGGCGGCACGTGCGTGACCGTGATCGAGGGCAGTTTCTTCCTGTAAGCGCCGCGTCAGGCGACGTGCCGCACCGCGCGGGTATCGAACAGCACGACCGAGGATTTGGCGGCTGACGCGGCCAGGCGATGGTCGCGGTCGCACGCCAGCAGCGCCTGTTCCTCGGTCAGTGGGCGCGACAGGAAATAACCCTGCAGCTTTTGTACGCCGAGCGTGCGCAGCAATTCGTGCTGCGCCGCGCTTTCGACCATTTCCGCCGTCACCGGCGCGCCGATCGCGTTGCACAAATGCAGCACCCCAACCAGCAGATCGCGCGCCGACGGGCTGTCCATCAGCGACGAGATGAGGCTGCCGTCGAGTTTGATCCCGTCGAAATGCAGCTCGCGCAGATAGCCGATCGAGGCATAGCCCGCCCCGAAATCGTCGAGCAGAATGCGCACGCCACCGCGCTGCAGAATCGAAAGCGCCGAGCGCGCCGCCGCGAAATCGCCGAGCAACGCCGTTTCGGTGACCTCGATCGACAGACGGCCCGGGTCGAAGCCATGCCGTTTTATCAGGGCCAGAATCTGTTCGGCCATCGTCGGGGAATTTAGTTCCGCGCCACTCAGATTGAACGACAGGCCGATCGTGTTCGGCCAATGCGACGCCGCATCGAGCGCCAGCGACAGCAAGTGCATGGTCATCGCCCGCGTCATGCCGGCCTGCTCGGCCAGCGGAATGAATTCGGCCGGTGAGATGACCCCAAGCGTCGGGTGGGTCCAGCGCGCGAGCGCCTCGAACGCGATGATCCGACCCGTCGCCGCGTCGATCACGGGCTGATAATGCAGCACGATCAGATCGTTCTCTTCCGAACTGGCAAGCGCCTGTTCGACCAGCAAGCGGCGGCGGTACATCGCTTCCATGTCGGGCGTGAACAGGCGGATTTCGGGACTGCGATCGCGTTTCGCCTCGTACATGGCGAGATCGGCGCGGGCGATCAGCGCCAGCGAGGTGTCGGCGTGCGTGACATCCTGCGCCATGCCAATCGACGCGCGCAGACGGAGCACGTGCGTGCCGACCGTAAAAGGCTGATCGAACACGCGGCCCAATTGCGCGATCCGGTCGCGCGCCTCCTCGAGCGTGACGACATCGCGCAGAAGCACCGCGAATTCATCCCCGCCGAGCCGCGCGATGAGCGCGTCTCCCAGGTCCAGTTGCTGAAAGCGCCGTGCCGCCTCGACCAGCAAAGCGTCGCCGATGTGGTGGCCATAAGTGTCGTTGATGATCTTGAAACCGTCGAGATCGATCATCCCCATCGCCACCGGCATCGGCGGTTGCGCCGCAGCGGCGCGCGCAATCTCATTCAGGAAAGCCCGCCGGTTGGCGAGCCCGGTCAGCGCATCGTGATACGCCAGTTCATTGGCCTTGCGCTTCTCCGCCGCAATGACGCTGCGCGATTCGACCATTTGCCGTAAGCGCATCTGCTGGCGGTGGATCTTGGCGACGATCAGCGGGGCGATCAGCAGGATGTTGCCGCCCATGCTCGCCAGCATGATGTCGCCGGTCATAATCAGCGATAGCGAGATCGGGACCGTGCCCAGGCCGATGACGATATAGGCGGCAAGCGGCAAGCTCGACAGGCACCCCGCAGTGGAGATGGTGCACAGCGCCGTGAACAGCGCGACATAGGTCCGCGCCGCCATGTCGGAGCGCTGGATGATCTCGGTCCATGTCACCAGCCCGACCGCAACGATGCCGGCCGCCACGAGCGTGCTGTTCATCAACGCGCGCATCTCCGGCACGGTCGCGGTCACGATCGCATCGCGCGAGCGCCACAAGACGATCATGCGGCCAGCGATCACCAGACTGACCAGCGCGGGCGTGATGAACACCGCATTGCCGACATCCGGGGCCGAGACGATCGCCAGGAACACCATATTGATGATGATCGCCAGATACATCGTCGGCACTTGCGGCCGCAGCGTGCGAAACTGTTCGGTCAGCAACGCGTCGCTGGATTTCCAGTGAAACAGCGATTTGACAAAATCATTGTGAAACATCGACGTTCCCACCTTCGGGCCTGTCGGGCGCAAGAGCGAGTCGATCTGGCGACCCCGATCTACCCATTTTAGGTGCGAAGCGGACGATCGGAATTGTACGTACGGTGCGGCTGAGGTTTTGGATACCTTGCCCAGCCGGGCGTCAGGCCAATGCGGCGACCATGCCGCTGGTTTCTTCGATCCAGCCGCCGCCCAGCACGCGGTCCCCGGCATAGAGCACGGCGGCCTGCCCCGGTGCGACGCCATATTCGGGCGCGTCGAACCGGACGCGGTCGCCATCGAAGCGCGCCGCCACCGGCTTGGCGAGCGAGCGGACCTTCGCCGTCATCGGCCCGGCATAGGCCCCGGCCAGCCAATTGACGCCGCTCAGTCGCGCGGCGCCGACCGCAAGCGCCGCCTTGGGCCCCACCACCACCTGATTCGTCGCGGGATCGAGCCGGATCACGTACAGCGGTTCGGGCGTGCCGCCGATCTCCAGCCCGCGCCGCTGCCCGACGGTGAAATGAATGAGGCCGCGGTGCTGCCCCAGCACGCGTCCGGCTTCATCGACGATGGCACCGCTGGTATCCGCCTCGGGCCGCAATTTCTTGACCAGCGAGGCGTAATCGCCGTCGGGCACGAAGCAGATGTCCTGGCTGTCGGGCTTGCCCGCGACGCCGAGGCCCAGTTCCGCCGCCAGTTCCCGCACGCGCGGCTTGGGCAGCGCACCAAGCGGAAAGCGCAGATAGTCGAGTTGGGCTTGCGTCGTCGCGAACAGGAAATAGCTCTGGTCGCGCGCCGGATCGGCGGCGCGGTGCAGTTCCGCGCCGTCTGCCCCGATCACGCGGCGCACATAATGGCCGGTCGCCAGACAATCCGCGCCGAGATCGCGCGCGGCGGCGAGCAGATCGGTGAACTTCGGCCCCATGTTGCACTGGATGCAGGGAATCGGCGTGCGCCCGGCGAGATATTCGTCGGCGAAGCGATCGATCACCGATTCGCGGAAGCGCGTTTCATGGTCGAACACATAATGCGCGATGCCCAGCCGATCGCACACCGCCCGGGCATCGCGAATGTCGCGACCGGCGCAGCACGATCCCGCGCGCCCGACCGCCTCGCCATGATCGTAGAGTTGCAGCGTGATGCCGATCGTCTCCGCGCCGGTGCGCGCGGCGAGCGCCGCCACGACCGAGGAATCGACCCCGCCCGACATCGCCACCACGATCCGCTTGCCCGCCAGATCCGGCCCCAATTGGAAATCCACATCATCCATCGCCGCGCAGATAGGCGTTCGTGCGTATGGATGCAAAAAACTGCGCGAGCTTTACCCGACCTTTAGGACCTTGGCGGTACACAGTCGGTTCGCACCCCAACCGGAAGCGCCTGTGGACCTGAGTTTTTCCCGTTTCGAAGCCGATGTGACGGTTACGGCACTGCCGCCCGACCTGGCGGTATTGATGGTCGGCGTGGCGGCCCGCCAGGCGGCGAGCCCGACCGCGATGCTGCAAGCGGCGCTGACGGCGAGCACAGCGCTGCCCGATCGCTTCACCCCGGCGCATGGCGCCTTCAACCTGGTCGTCGCGCGCTTGCTGCGCAGCGACGAACCCCGTGATCGGATCCCGTAGATATGAAAATGCTGTTTACCGAGCCGCTTTAGCTCGCGTTCAAGTCCACCGACTAAATGCCGTTATAGAAATGGAGGGGGCCCCCCGCCCCGACATGAGGTTTCAACAATGATCGAAAACCAGAAAATTCGCCCGGCCAAAGTCATCGGCCCGCTTGGAGAGCCGCTGACGCTGGAAACACTCCCGCCGCCGGAAACGACGCGCTGGGTCGTGCGGCGCAAGGCCGAAGTCGTCGCCGCCGTGAATGGCGGACTGCTGTCGGTCGATGAAGTGTGCGAACGCTATAATCTGACGGTCGAGGAATTCGCCGGCTGGCAGCGTGCGATCGATCGCTCCGGAATGCCCGGCCTGCGCGTGACGCGTATCCAGCATTACAAATCGCTGTACGAGCGCCAGCAGAAATACTGATGATGGGATAGGCGGTTCCGGGGGGGAACTGCTTCAACGATCAAGCGGCCCGTCGCGCAGAAGCGCGGCGGGCCGCTTTCGCATTTGTCGTCCGGCGCACTCTTCCCAAACCGCACCCGGAACAAAAATCGCGGCTCGTGAGTCTTGTCCCCGTATCCCGGAAGCACCCGGGCAAATGGAGGGCAATATGATCGGTCTCATTGTTTGGCTTGTTGTTGGTGGTGTCTGCGGTTGGCTCGCCAGCATGGTAATGCGGACCGATGGACAGCAAGGTATCATCCTTAACATCGTCGTCGGCATCATCGGTTCTGTTATCGCATCGTTCCTGTTCGGCGCTGGCATCAACCAGGCGATCACGGTCACGACGTTCCTCTATTCGCTGATCGGTGCGATCATCTTGCTCGCGATCGTGAATTTGGTGCGTCGCGGCACCGTTCGCTAACACGCGCACGTCGAGACAAAGTCGGGCCGCGGAGCATCTCGCTCCGCGGCCCGTTTTGTTATTTTAGCAGGAAACGCACCGTCAGGGTCACCGACACATCGGCTTCGCCCGCCGCGATCGGCGTTGAATCGGCGGCCTTGGCGCGCGCCATGAACACCATCGGCGGCGGCGACCCGCCATCGTTCGATCCGCTTTCCGAAATCGACACGATCCGCGCGACGGTCAGACCGGCGGCCTTGGCGTAGAGTTCGGCGCGCGCGCGTGCGATCTTCACCGCCGAGACCCGCGCTTCATCGAGCGCCGCGTCGGGCTGGTCGATCGACAGGTTCGGCCCGTCGATCTGATTGGCACCCTCGCCCACCAGCACATCGAGGATCGCGCCGGATTTGGCGACGTCGCGGAAGCGCACCGACACGCTGTTGCTCGCCTGATAGCCGGTGATGACCGGTGCCTGCCCGTCGGCATAGCGATATTGCGGGCTGAGCGAGACATTGGCGGTGCGGATGTCGCGCACCGCGACCCCTGCCTTCTTGAGCGCGGCAAGCACGCGGGTCATGCGGGTGGCATTCTCCGCCAGCGCGGCCGCGGCGGTCTGCCCCTGCGTCGTCACACCCGCCCGGATCGTCGCCACGTCGGGGACGCGGGCGGTGTGGCCCTCGGCGGACACGTCGAGCAGCGTGCCATCGGGCGCGATCAGCGGCGCGGTCTGTGCCGACGCGGCGCTCGCCGCGCCGAGCAGCAGCGCGGGGGCCAGGAAAAGGAAACTCGAACGCATTGCAGTTACTCCCGGTTGGTACGGCCGATCGGCCGTCTCGGGCTCTTTGCCAGCAATCACGGCAACCTGCGATGAACAACCGTCGGCCGGTCAGCGAACCCGTCGCGACAGGACGTAGCGATAGGCCGCGAGCAGCAACACCGCCCCGCCGGTGGCCGCACCGTAATTCTCCCAGCCGCCGTCGAGCGAGATGCCCAGCGCCTGCGCGATGGAGCCCGCCAGCAAGGCACCAACGATACCGATCAGGATCGTCACGATGAAGCCGCCCGGATCCTTGCCCGGCATGATCCATTTGCCGAGCACCCCGGCGACCAGACCGATCAGCAGCCAACCCAGAATCGACCGTTCCATCATCGACCTCCCTCGTTACCTTCCGAACCCCCTCGGGCAGCGCGACGCTCGCGTCTGGCCTTCCGAAATGCAACCGCTTTGTTTCGCAACCGTGACGATATCTTGCATGTCGCATGGCATCGGAAAGCACGGAAACGGTGGCGTCTCGCGGCTATCGTCTTGCGAACGGCCCCGAAACGCGTCATGCGGCGCGCGATTGCATCCTGCTACTTGAGCTCGGTGATATATTCCGATAACACAGCAGAATATCAGGGTGCGCCGCCAATCGTTTCGAGCGGGGGTCGGGGCCCAGGGGTCGGGAAGTGGGACAGATGAATTACGAGACGCGCGCGGTCGGCAATGAGGAAATCCTGGGGTTGCCGGGCGAACGCGGACCGCAGGGGCGGCGCTGGGGCCTGATCATCGGCATCGTGGTGGCGGTGGCGGTCGTCGTGCTGGCGGCATCGTGGATGTTCGGCGGCAAGAAAACCGAGACGCCCAAGGCCGTCGAGCAGCTCCCGCTGGTATCGGTCGTCGTCCCCGGTCGTTCGACCGTCGCGCGCACGATCACCGCGACCGGATCGCTGGCCGCGCGGCGCGAAATGCCGGTCGGCGTGGCGGGCGAAGGCGGGATGATCACGCGCGTACTGGTCGAGCCCGGCCAATGGGTTGCGAAGGGCCAGGTGCTCGCGCTGGTCGATCGTTCGGTGCAGACTCAGACGGCGGCGTCGCTCGAGGCGCAGATCAACGTCGCACGCTCCGACGCGGCGATCGCGCAATCGGAACTCGATCGTTCAAAGCAGTTGGTCGAGCGCGGCTTCGTGTCCAAGGCCGATATCGAGCGCAGGACCGCGACGCGCGATGCCGCGCTCGCCCGCGTTCGCGTCGCGCAGGCGACGCTCGGCGAAGCACGCGCCCGCAACAACCGGCTCGACATTCGCGCACCTTTGGCGGGCCTCGTGCTGACCCGCAGCGTGGAGCCGGGCCAGGTCGTCAGCTCGGGTTCGGGCGTGCTGTTCCGCCTCGCCGAGGGCGGGCAAATGGAACTGCGCGCGCAAGTCAGCGAAGCCGATCTGCGCGGGCTGCATGTCGGATCGCGCGCGCAGGTCACCCCGGTCGGCGGCGGTGAATCGTTCAGCGGCGAAGTGTGGCAAGTCTCGCCCGTAATCGATCCGCAGACGCGCCAGGGCATCGCGCGTGTCGCTTTGTCGTACAATCCGGCGCTGCGCCCGGGTGGTTTCGCCACCGCCGCGATCGTCGCAGGATCGACCGACGTGCCGCAATTGCCCAACGCCGCAATCCAGAGCGACGACAAGGGAAATTACGTGTATGTTGTGGGGCCGGACGATAAGGTCGTGCGGCGCAGCGTGAAGGTCGGCGAGGTTTCCGATCGCGGTGTGGCGATCGCCGAAGGACTGAACGGCACCGAAAAGGTCGTCCAGTCGGCTGGCGCTTTCCTCAACGCCGGTCAGAAGGTAAAGCCGACGCTGGTCAAGGCGGACGCCGATATAAAGAGGTAGAGCGGGCATGAACTTCCGGAACATTTCGGCCTGGTCGATCCGTAATCCGGTCCCGTCTATCGTCCTGTTCGTGATGCTGACGCTGGCGGGGATCGTCAGCTTCAGCAATCTCGACGTCAACAACCAGCCCGATATCGATTTCCCGGTAGTGATCGTCTCGATCAGCCAGCCCGGTGCCGCGCCGACCGAACTCGAAACCCAAGTCACGCAGCGCGTCGAGGCGGCGGTGCGCTCGCTACAGGGTATCGACGAAATCGATTCGACCGTGACCGAGGGCAATTCAACCACCGTCGTCCAGCTCAACATCGGCACGCCGATCGATCGCGCGGTCGAGGACGTGCGCTCCGCTGTCTCGCAAATCCGCAGCAACCTGCCCGACGGCATTCTCGAACCGCAAATCAGCCGCGCCAACACCAGCGGGCAGGATCTGGCGAGCTATGCCGCGATCACCACCGACATGACGGTCGAACAGCTGAGCTGGTACATCGATAACAATGTCGCGAAGGAATTGCTGTCGGTCTCCGGCCTCGCGCAAGTCGATCGAAACGGCGGCGTCGACCGCGAAATCCGCGTCATTCTCGATCCGGCCAAGCTGTCGGCCTACGGCCTGACCGCGTCGCAGGTGAACGCGCAGTTGCGGCAGGTGAATTTGAACGCCGCCGGTGGCCGCGCCGAAATCGGCGGATCGGAACAGTCGGTCCGCGTCCTCGGCAACGCGCAGACCGCTTATGATCTGGGGCAGGTGCAGATCGCGGCAGGCAACGGCCGGACGTTGAAGGTCGCCGATCTCGGCCGCGTGCAGGATCTCTACGCCGAACAGCGCTCGGCCTCGCAATTGAACGGCACGCAAGTGCTGAGCTTCGATTTCCAGCGTGCCAAGGGTGCGTCGGACGTGACCGTCTTCCACGAGGCGGAGAAGAAGCTGGAGGCGCTCGAAAAGCGCAACCCAAAGGTGCATTTCCAGCGCATTTCGGACAGCGTGAAATACACCAAGGCGCAATATGATTCGGCGATGGAGGCGATGGTCGAGGGCGCGGTGCTCGCGGTCGTGATCGTCTTCGTCTTCCTGCGCGACTGGCGCTCGACGATCATCTCGGCACTCGCCATCCCGCTCTCGGCGATCCCGACCTTCTGGATCATGGATCTGCTCGGCTTCACGCTCAACAACATGACGCTGATGGCGCTGAGCCTGGTGGCGGGCGTGCTGGTCGACGATGCGATCGTGGAGATCGAGAATATCGTGCGCCACATGCGCATGGGCAAATCGGCCTATCAGGCATCGATCGACGCCGCCGACGAAATCGGCCTCGCCGTGCTCGCCACCACGATGGCAATCGTCGCGGTGTTCCTGCCCGTGGGCCTGATGCCCGGCATTTCGGGCCAGTTCTTCAAGAATTTCGGCCTCACCGTCGTCGCCTCGGTGCTGATGAGCCTTGCCGTCGCGCGTCTGATCACCCCGATGCTCGCCGCTTACTTCCTGAAGGCGCACGGCCAGGCCTCGCATGGCGAGGGTTGGCTGATGGACCGCTACATGGCGGTGCTGAAATGGACGCTGCTGCATCGCTGGTCGGCGGTGGTCGCGGGCGCGGTCGCCTTCGCGCTGACCATCTATTTGTTCATGACGATCCCGGCGACCTTCCAGCCGCTGCGCGATACGGATTCGAGCACGGTGCAGATCGACATGGTGCCCGGCACCACGCTGGCCGAAACGCAAGTCGTGGTCGATCGCGTCGCCGCCTTCCTGCGCAAGCAGCCGCAAGTCGATTCCGTCTACGCCCGCACCTTTGTCGGCAATGGCCGCGTCACCGCGAACTTCAAGCCGAAGCACGACCGGACGATGAAGAGCTACGAGTTCGAGCGCAAGCTGGCGCCCGAGCTGCAGGCGATTCCCGATGCCCGCGTCTCGTTCCGCTCATCGAGCGGCTGGGGCGGCGGCGGGCGTGCGCTGACCGTCACGCTGGGCGGGGATGACCCTGCCCTGCTCGCCAGCACCGGTGCGACGCTCGTCCAGCAGATGTCGGGCTTGCCCGATGTCGTCGCCCCGCGCGTCGGCGGCGATCTGAAGCGGCCCGAAATCGTCATCACGCCGCATATGGATCTCGCCGCCAGCATGGGCGTGACCACCGCCGCGATGTCGAGCGCGATCCGCCTCGCGACGCTGGGCGATATCGATCAGAACAGCGCGAAATTCTCGCTCTCGGACCGGCAGATTCCGATCCGCGTCGCGCTCGATCAGGATTCGCGTCAGCGCCTGTCGACGATTCAGAACATCCCAGTCCAGACATCGAGCGGCGGCACGGTGCCGCTGAGCGTCGTCGCCGACATCGGCTTCGGTGCCGGGCCGACCAAGATCGAACGCGTCGCGCAGCAGCGCCAGTTGACGATCGGTGCCGATCTCGCCCCCGGCGTCGTCAGCGGCACGGCGCAGAAGGAAATCCACGACCTGCCGATCATGAAGAACCTGCCGATCGGCGTGAAGGAATTGGTGCTCGGCGAATCGAAGTGGCAGGTCGAGCTGATCCAGAACTTCATCATCGCCTTGGTCGCGGGGATCGTGCTGCTTTTCGCGGTGCTGGTGCTGCTCTACCGCCGCTTGCTCCCGCCCTTCGTCAACGTGCTGTCGCTGCTGGTCGCGCCGCTCGGCGGGCTGATCGGGCTGTGGCTGACCAACACGCCGATTTCGATGCCGGTCTATATCGGCCTGATCATGCTGCTCGGCATTGTCGCCAAGAACTCGATCCTGCTGATCGATTTCGCGCTGGAGGAGATGGAAAAGGGCGTCGACAAGGTAACCGCGATCATCGACGCCGGGCACAAGCGCGCACAGCCGATCGTGATGACCACGGTCGCAATGGTCGCCGGCATGATGCCGACCGCGCTCGCGCTGACCGGCGACGGATCGTCGCGCGTACCGATGGGGATCACCGTGATCGGTGGCCTGATCCTGTCGACCGTGCTGACGCTGGTGATCGTGCCGGCAAGCTTCAGCCTCGCGGTGGGGATCGAAGGCCGGGTCGGGCCGTATCTGCGCCGCAATTTGTTGACCTATCGCCCCGGCGACGATCACGGCCCGCTGATCGAGGGCGGCCCGCTGCCGCCGCGGATCGGCGGTAAGCCGGGGCAGATCGGCTATATCGGCGACGACGAGCCGCAGCCGGCAGAATGATCCTGCGGCAGCTTTGCGGGTGAACGGTGCTTGGCGCTTGAACTATCCGGGCGTTCAGGGATTGGTCGTGCGATGCGCACTTTTCGCCTGACCCGCCCGCCCCGCAGCTTCGAGGCTCCGCCCGCCGCTTTGGTGCGGATGCGCTGGATCGCGGGCGGGCTGCTGGTGCTGATGGCGGCGACCTTCCTCGTCGCGCGCGCGTTCGATCACACCTATCCCGCACTCGGCTTCGTGCGCGCCTTTGCCGAAGCCGCGATGGTCGGTGGTCTGGCCGACTGGTTCGCGGTGACGGCGCTGTTCCGCCATCCGCTCGGGCTGCCGATCCCGCACACTGCGATCATCCCGCGCAACAAGGATCGCATCGGCACCACGCTCGCCGCGTTCCTGCGCGACAATTTCCTGATTCCGGGCGTGGTCGCACGGCGGATGCGGCGGGTGGACATGGCGGGCGCGGCGGGGCGCTGGCTCGCCAATCCGCCCGGGGGTGACGGAAGGCTGCGCAAAGGTGCGGCGGGGCTTGCCGCGCACATGCTCGAAGCGTTCGACCAGCAGCGCCTGGGCGGGATGGTCAAGGCCGGGATCGGGCAGCGGCTGCGCGCGCTCGATGTCTCGCCGCTGCTCGGCCAGGCGCTGACCGCCGCGATCGCCGAGGACCGGCATTTACCGCTGCTCGACGGTATCGTCCGCTGGGGCGCGCGGCTGCTGGCGTCGAACGAGGACATGATCCGCGCGATGGTGCATGAACGATCCGGCGCGATGATGCGCTGGACCGGCCTCGATGAAACGATCGCCACCAAGCTGATCGATGGGCTGAACGGCCTGCTCACCGGCATTGCCGAGGACCCGGAGCACCCCTTGCGCGCCAAGGCTGAGGAAGGGCTGGCGGGCCTCGCGCACGATCTCGTCCACGATCCGCGAATGCGCGAGCGCGTCGCCGCGGTGAAGGCGGAGATCATCGACAATCCGGCGATGCAGCGCTGGCTCGATGGCCTTTGGGAGCAAGCACGCGGCG
The DNA here is from genome assembly GCA_027489365.1 of Sphingomonadales bacterium. Lineage (GTDB taxonomy): Bacteria > Pseudomonadota > Alphaproteobacteria > Sphingomonadales > Sphingomonadaceae > Sphingomonas. The sequence continues at coordinate 7,311 of JAIXZV010000314.1, read as the reverse complement.
GCATGTTGCGGATCGCGCGCGATCCTGATGCGATGCTGGCCGGGCCGGTCGGCGATGCGCTGCGTCAATTGGGCGCGACGCTGCAGACCGACCCCAAGCTGCGCGCGACGATCAACCGCTTCGTGCGCCGCGCCGTCGTCGGCATGGCCGCGGATTATGGCGATGGCATCGTGCGGCTGGTGTCGGAGACGATCCACGGCTGGGACGCGAACACGATCACGCGCCGGTTGGAAAACGCGGTTGGGCGCGACCTGCAATATATCCGCATCAACGGGACGCTGGTCGGCGGGTTGGTCGGGTTGGGGCTCCACACGCTGGATGTGGCGCTGTAGCTAATTCGGAATGCGCCAGTTCATCACTTGAGTGCGATAACGCAGGCCCGGGCTCGGTGCGGGGGCGGCGAAGCGATAATGGCCTCGGCGGACGAAGACGGTGCACGCCGCATTGTCGAGGACCGCGGTGGCCGACGAACGGATCGGCCTGCACGTCGCGATCCGGCCGTCGCTCGCGATGCCAAGCAGGACCGTACTGGGCCCCTGGAGGTCTGCGCGCAAAGCCGTCACGGGATAATCTTCGGTCGTAAGGCTGACTTCGAACGTCCCGTCCGTCGCGCCTAGTCGTGCCGATTCCGGCGTCGTGTCAGGCGGATAGTGCAGGTCCACGCGGGAGTACGCTGGCGTTACATCTGCATCAAGGCGCGGCGTCGAGCGGACTCGCCTTGAGCGGAACACGTACAGCATCACAAAGCCGCGCTGGAGCGGCTGGGCAAAGCCGGGGTGAAAGGCGAACCGCGCGGATTGCACGATCCGCTCGCAGACCGTTTTCGAGAGCGCGGTCGGGGACGGAACGATGGGTTCGCAATCAATCGGGCTGCCACCCGATGGCCCGAACCAGACTTTCACCCTGAACGAGGGATCAACCGCAGAATTCGACGGAAGCCGAATAGTCGAAAGAAGCGCTGCGTCGAAATCGAACTTTCCAGCTTCAGTCAGTTCGACGTTTGTTGGCGTGATTGCGATTGCCGCCGCAGACTCGTCCGTTGTGGAAACGGCGGAAGGAAGCGGCGCGGGCGTGGGCGGCGGGACGTTGCCCGACTGGATTGGCGTAGCCGATGCCAAAAGTGCGAATAGCACGCTCACGATGATCCCCCCGCCGTTCATTCGCTTGCGGCTATAGGTGGCAGCGCCAGGGTAATTTCGCAAACTGTCCCGCGCGCGCCGCCCCTCAGCTCGCCATCAGCACCTTGTCCGGCCGGGCGACGGTGTCGAGGTTGGTGGTCGCGTCGATTTCGAGCAGCGGTTTGATGTGGCCGTCGCGAATGTCGTAAACCCAGCCGTGCAGGAACACTTCCTGCTGCCGCGCCCACGCCGCCTGGATCAGCGACGTGCGGGCAAGCTTAACCAATTGATCGCGGACATTCACCTCGACCAGCCGGTTGACGCGCGTTTCGTCATCGGCCTGGCCCTTCACCTCATCCTCATGCGCGTGGAGCACCTCGCGCGCGTTCGCCAGCCAGCTATCGACCGCACCGTGCGTGCCGCCGGCCAGCGTCGCCTGCAGCCCGCCGCAGGCATAATGGCCGCAGACGATGATGTGGCGGATCTTCAGGACTTCGGTGGCGTATTGCAGCACCGACATCAGGTTGAGATCGTCCTCATTCACCAGATTGGCGACGTTGCGGTGGATGAACATGCCGCCCGGGGGCGTCATCGTCATCTGTTCGGGGCTGACACGGCTGTCGGAGCAGCCGATCCACAGGAAATCGGGCTTCTGCCCCGCCGCCTGACGCGAGAAGAAGTCGGGATTTTCCTCGACCAGCTCGCTCGCCCAGGCTTTGTTGGCGAGCAGCAATTGCTTGTAATGTCTCATGCGAAACGGACCCCGTAAGATGGCGCGTTGATCATCGGTGCGGTCCGCTCGGCGACATCGCCGCGGACATGGACGTCGATGTTGCGGAAGGCAGCACCCTTGATGAAGGCGTTGATGATATCGACATTGTCGAGATCGACATAATTGGTCGACGACAGATCGATCACCAGCACCGCGCCATCGGGCACTTTGTTGAGCGCTTGCTGCAGTTCATATTTGTGGATGAAATACAGGTTGCGGCGGGCACGCAGCAGGCAATCCTCACCGTCCACCGCGAAGGTGATCGCCGGGCGGAAATTGCGCGCGACGACGAACACGAAGCCGACCGCCAGACCGATCACGATCCCGATCAGCAGATCGGTGAACAGGATCGCCACGACCGTGACGACGAACGGGATGAACTGCGTGAAACCCTGGCGGAAGCGTTCGATGAACAGCGCCGGGTTGGCGAGCTTGTACCCCGTGTGGATCAGCACCGCGGCGAGCGCCGACAGCGGGATCAGATTGAGCACCGCCGGGATCAGCGCGACCGACAGCAGCAACCACAGGCCGTGCATGATCGTCGATGCCTTGGTCTCCGCGCCCGACATCACATTGGCCGAGGAGCGCACGATCACCGAGGTGACCGGCAAGCCGCCGATCATGCCCGAGACGATGTTGCCGCTCCCCTGCGCCAGCAATTCCCAATTCTTGTCGGTCGAACGGCGGCGCGGATCGATTTCGTCGACCGCCTTGACGCTCAGCAGCGATTCGAGGCTGGCGACGATCGCCAGCGTGATCGCCGTGGTCCACAACGCGGCAGTGCCGATCTGCGAGAAGTCGGGCAGCGTGAACAGGCCGACGAAGCCGTCGAAGCCCTTGGCGATCGGCACTTGCACCAGATGCTTCGCGCCCAGCGCGAGATCGGGCGACACGACCGCGAACAGCGTGTTCGCGACGACGCCGAGCAGCACCACGACGAGCGGCCCCGGCAACAGCTTGAGCGGCCCCTGCTTGGGCTTCATTTTGTCCCACGCGAACAGGAACACGATGCAGGCAACACCGATGATCGCGGCACCAGGCGTCACGCGCTCCAGCAGCCCGAACCACAAGGACGACAGCGTATTGCCGCCGTCGGCTTCGATGAACTTCTCGCTGCCTTCGAATTCCTTTTCATAGCCGAACGCGAAGGGCACTTGCTTGAGGATCAGGATGAGGCCGATGGCGGCCAGCATGCCGGTGATGACCGAGGACGGCACGAATTCGCTGAGCACGCCAGCGCGCGAGACCGAGAAAGCGATCTGCAGGATGCCCGCCAGCACGACCGCGGCGAGGAAAACCTGATAGCTCGGCAAGCTCTGGATCGCGTCGAACACGATCACGGTCAGGCCGGCGGCAGGGCCGCTGACCGACAGCGGCGAGCGCGACAGCACACCGACGACGATGCCGCCGACGATGCCCGCGATCAGCCCGGAAAAGAGCGGCGCGCCCGATGCCAGTGCCACGCCCAGGCACAAGGGCAAGGCGACGAGCGACACGACGATTGAAGCGGGCAGATCGGCCCGCCAGCTGGAAAGGATTGAGGGGGATTTGGTCATTGGACTCCCGCACCATCGACGATGCACTAACGCGTCAGAAGGTCTGCCTGCGTATATGGAACCCGGCAATCGGCCGCGTAACCCTACAAAATGTTACAAATCATTGCCCGTCCGGTCAGGATCGCGAAACATTCTGCCAGATATCCGGCGCGCGGCTGCGAACGCGCTCACCGCGCCCAATCGACCACCGCCCAGCCGCGTTCCGCCGCCAGCACGCGCAGCGGACCATGCGCATTCACCGCGATCCCGACGTCCGCCCATTCCAGCGACGGCGCATCGGAGACATGGTCGGAATAGAAGTGGATCGTCGCATCGCGGCGCGCGATCCCCTGCCCCGCCAGCCATGCCTCGATCATCCGCAGCTTGGCCGAACCATAGCAATTCTCGCCCGAAATCCGCGCGCGGATCGCACCCTTGTCGCGCACCACCCCGGTCGCGATGACCGCGTCGAAGCCGAGCCGCGCGGCGATCGCTTCGGCGTAGAAACCATAAGAGGCGGTGGCGAGGACGATCGTGCAGCCGGCGGCGCGGTCGGCGGCGATCTGCGCGCGCGCACCGCTATAGATGCCCGCCGCCGCGACACGGTCGGCAAAGCGCTCCGCCGCCGCGCGCGCGGCCGCCTCTGGTAAGCTCGCACCGAGCAGCAGCCGATGCGTGATTTCCTTCAACCGCGCGCGCGCGATCAGGCCGACGGCATAGCCGAGCGTCGCCACCCCCGCGATCGGCAGCAACAGCAATCGCCACGGCGCGCGCGACCAGGTGGTGCCGACAAGGAACGAAGTCCATGTCGGTGCGTATGTTATGGTCTTGTCCATATCGTAGATTGATAGATGGTGCATCGCAGCGTCATAGGCGGCTCGACGCTTGCCGATCCACCCCGTTTGAAGCACAGAAGACGATAGATGACCGATATGGCCACCTTCTCGACCGATGGGGACACCGTCCGCTTCACCGGCAGCCTGTCGCTGGCGAAGATCGGCGACTTGCCCGAGCGCCTGCGCGCCTTCGACGGCGCGGTGGCGCGCGTCGATTTGAGCGCGATCGAGCGGATGGATACGGTCGGCGCATGGCTTATCCACCGTTTCGCCGCCGAACATGACGCAGAAGTGGTCGGCCTCGACAGCGACGGCGAACATCTGCTCGCACAAGTATCCAGCGCCGATCAGCCAGTGGCGATGCGCCCGGCGCATGTCGGCAGCATCACGCGCGTCGTCGGCGAAATCGGCGCGGCGGTCGAACAGACCGGGCGCACGCTCTACGGGCTGCTCGGTTTCCTCGGCGCGACGCTGATCGCTTTCTGGCAAGTCGCGACGCACCCCAAGCGCTTCCGCTTCAACGCGGTGGTGCAGCGCTTCGAAGTCGTCGGCGTCAGCGCGCTCGCGATCGTCGGGCTGATGAGCTTCCTGATCGGGATCGTCATCGCCCAGCAAGGTGCTGTCCAGCTTCAGCAATTCGGTGCGGAATTCCTGACGATCAATCTGGTCGGGCGGATCACGCTGCGCGAACTCGGCGTGCTGATGACCGCGATCATGGTCGCCGGCCGCTCGGGTTCCGCCTTCGCGGCGCAGATCGGCACGATGAAGCTGACCGAGGAGGTCGATGCGATGCGCACGATCGGCGTCTCGCCGATGGAAGCGCTGGTGCTGCCGCGCGTGCTGGCGACGGTGATCATGATGCCGCTGCTCGGCATGTATGCCTCGATCGTCACGATCATCGGCGGCGGGCTGCTGTGCTGGATCACGCTCGACATTCCGCCGGTCACCTTCATCCAGCGGCTGCGCGAAGTGGTGCCGATCACTGACCTCTACGTCGGCCTGATCAAGGCACCGGTGTTCGGCCTGATCATTTCGGTGGCGGGCTGTTTCCAGGGGATGCTGGTCGAGGGCGACGCCGAACAGGTCGGCACGCGCACCACGTCGGCAGTGGTGCAGGCGATCTTCCTCGTCATCGTGCTCGACGCCTTTTTCGCCGTGTTCTTTACCTCGATCGGTTGGGTCTGATGCGCAGCGACAAGCAAGATGATCCGGTCATCGTCGTGCGCGGCCTCAAGAGCGCGTTCGGCGAGCAGGTCGTGCACGAAGGTCTCGACCTGTCGGTGCGGCGCGGCGAGATTTTCGGCGTGGTCGGCGGATCGGGCACCGGCAAATCGGTGCTGATGCGCTCGATCATCGGCCTGCAGACGCCGGTCGAGGGCGAGGTTGAAGTGTTCGGCCAGCCGACAATCAACCGCGAAGAGACCGAACTGACCGAAGTCACCAAACGCTGGGGCGTGCTGTTTCAGGGCGGCGCGCTTTTCTCGACGCTGACGGTGGCCGAAAACGTGCAAGTGCCGATCCGCGAATTCTACCCCAGTCTCGACGGCGCGTTGCTCGACGAGATCGCGGCGTACAAGGTCGTGATGACCGGCCTGCCCGCCGATGCCGGCCCGAAATTCCCCGCCGAACTGTCGGGCGGCATGAAGAAGCGCGCCGGGCTTGCCCGCGCGCTCGCGCTCGATCCCGAATTGCTGTTCCTCGACGAACCGACCGCTGGGCTCGACCCGATCGGCGCGGCGGCGTTCGATGAATTGACCGCCTCGCTCCAAAAGACGCTCGGGCTGACCGTGTTCCTGATCACGCACGATCTCGATACGCTCTACGCGATCTGCGACCGCGTCGCGGTGCTGGCGGACAAGAAGGTCATCGCGGTCGGCACGATCGACGAACTGCTCGCGCTGGACCACCCGTGGATCCAGGAATATTTCAAGGGGCCGCGCGGCCGGGCCGCGATCGCCACGGTCGAGCGCAACGAACACGCGCCAGAAGGGGCTGAGTAATGGAAACCCGTTCGAACCATGTGCTGGTCGGCACGGTGGTGCTGATCCTGCTGGCGGTGATGCTGCTGTTCCTGGTGTGGATCGCCCGCTGGGGCACGGCCACCGACAAAGAGTACGACATCTTCTTCAAACAGTCGGTCGATGGCCTCGCCAAGGGGTCGGCGGTCGCCTTCTCCGGCGTGCCAAAGGGTCAGGTGAAGGAACTTGCGCTGTGGAAGCCCGATCCCTCGCTAGTGCGCGTGCGCATTTCGGTCAGCCCCGACACGCCGATCCTGGTCGGCACCACCGCGACGCTGCAGGGCAGCTTCACCGGCACCAGCACGGTGCAGCTTGACGGCGCGATCAAAGGTGCCCCGCCGATCGTCTGCCCGGAGGTCAACCCGCTGGCCGATTGCCCCAATGGCGTGCCGACGATTCCGACCAAGGCCGGTGGCCTCGGCGCGCTGCTGAGCTCCGCGCCGCAATTGCTTGAGCGTATCTCGACGCTGACCGAGCGGCTGTCCGATTTGCTCAACGACAAGAATCAGAAGTCGATCAGCGGCATCCTCGCCAACACCGATCGCCTGACCAAGGCGCTGGCCGATCGCGGGCCGGACATTGCCGCGACGCTCGCCGAAACGCGGGTCGCAATCCAGAAGGCGGGTGATGCCGCCGAACAGTTCGGCAAGCTCGCCAATACGACCAACAGCTTGCTGGAAAGCGATGGGCGTCCGCTGATGGCCAACCTCAACAAGACCATTGCCAGCGCGCAGAAGAGCCTTGCGACGATCGACGCCGCCGTCGGCGATGCGCGGCCGGGCCTGCAGGCCTTCTCCAAGCAGACGATCCCCGAGGTCGGCCAGCTCGTCCACGACCTGCGCCAGATGTCGCAGGCGCTGACGTCGGTCGCCGAGGATTGCGTCTGTCCGGCGGGCACGCTCACCGCCGAGCTGAGCGATAGCAAGGACGGCGGCGGCTTCGCCCCGAAGCTGATGCAACCGGCCAGCGGAGCGAACGCGACGAGCGCCAGCAGGGTTTTCGATCGGATCATGGTCACTGTCCCTTTCCGGG
>JAIXZV010000281.1 GCA_027489365.1 Sphingomonadales bacterium | reverse complement strand
CGCCGGGGTTCGCGCCGCCAGCGGCGGGCGGGACCTTCGCATCGGTCGCGGCCGGCGCGCCAGCCGGTGCCGCCGGGAGCGGCAGGTTCGAGCCTTGCGTGTTGAGATAGGCGATCACGTCGGCGCGGTCCTTACCGCTGGCGAGCCCGGCGAAGGTCATCTTGGTGCCATTGGCATAGCCGCGCGGCGACTTGAGCCAGGCGTTGAGCTGTTCGAAATCCCACTTCTTGCCCGCACCCGCGCTCTTCAGCGCGTCGGAGAAAGCGTAACCGCCCTTGCCCTGCGCAATCGCTTCGCCGACCGTAGCCCACAGGTTCGGGCCGATGCCATTGGCCCCGCCCTGCGCAACGGTGTGGCAGGCGCTGCACTTCTTGAACACTTCGGCACCGTGCGCGGTGTCGGCCGCCGCCATCATTTCGGCGATCGGCTTGTCGGCCTCGGCCGCCGCACCGGCGCCCTCTTCGGCACCGCCCTCGATCGGATAGCCGGCCTTTTCGGCCGCGATCGGATGCACGATCATATGGCCGCCGATGCCAGCCGCGACGGCTACCATCATGCTGCCCAGAACCCAGCCTGCGATCGTGTTGTTGCGGTTGTCCATGTCTCGCCTTATGCCTCTGTCGCCGATCGGCCCCCGATAGGACCGGAATGTTGCGTGTCCCATAGGTTCGCGAGGGGCGCATCGCAAGCCGGTTTGCCGCGCCGCAATAGACGGGCCGCGAAGGGTTGCCGGGGTGCGACGCGGTCGTTACGTCCCCGCGCCCATGGAAAGCTTCCCCGAACCCGCCCGCGCGCTCGTCGCCGCAATGACCGCCGCCGCTGCTGCCGAACCGTCGCGTGCCGTAGCGTTTCAGGGCGCGCCGGGGGCCAATTCGCATATCGCGGCGCTCGAAGCCTTCCCCGACTGCCTGCCGCTGCCGTGCTTCGATTTCGCCGACGCGATCGATGCGGTGCGCGATGGCCGGGCCGATTGCGCGATCATCCCGATCGAGAATTCGCTCCACGGGCGCGTCGCCGACATCCATTTCCTGCTGCCCGAATCGGGGCTGGTCATCACCGGCGAGCATTTCCTCGGCATCCGCTACGCGCTGATGGGGCTGGGGCCGATCGACGGCGTGCGCGAGGCGATCAGCCACCCGCAGGCGCTCGGCCAGTGCCGCCTGTGGCTGCGTGAGCGTGGGATCGTGCCGGGCTCCTATCCCGATACGGCGGGCGCGGCGGCCCTGGTCGCGGAGCGTGGCGATGCGACGCTGGCGGCGCTTGCCCCGCCGGGCGCGGCGGCGCTGTACGGGCTGCAGACGCTTGCCAGCGACATTGCCGATGCCGCGCACAATACCACGCGCTTCGTCGTGCTGGCACGGCAAGGTCATGCCCCTTTGGTGGATGGCGCGTTGATGACGACGCTGATCTTCGAAGTGAAGAACGTCCCCGCGGCGCTCTACAAGGCGATGGGCGGCTTTGCGACCAACGGCGTCAACATGACCAAGCTGGAAAGCTATCAACGCGGCGGCAGCTTCGCCGCGACCGAATTCTACGCCGATGTCGAGGGGCGCCCGGGCGAGGCGGGGCTCGACCATGCGCTGGAGGAACTGGGGTTCCACTCGAAATGGGTGCGCGTGCTGGGGACGTACCGCCAAGCGCGCAAGCGGGGGTGAGGGCGGAAGGTTAGGCTAAGGTTAGGGGTAAAACGCACCCCTTCGGGGGCGTCGCCGAAGCGTGGGCAGGCGCAAGCGGCGATGAGGGGGCAGTGCCTCTCGCACTGATTGCAGCCATCGGTTAGCGCGCTACACTACGTCGCGGAGGTGCGGATGTTCTTTTTCCTGGAACCTGAGGTTGCGGGCGGCATTGGCCCTAACTCCGAACTGCATCGCGATGACGGGAAACTGGTCGTTACCCGCTTAAACTATGAGTTCGACGGGTGGCTTGGTGACGCGCTGCTTGAAACGACACCCTGCTTCATCGTGACTGACGATGCGCGGCAATTGATCGAGCGTGCAGGGTTAACTGGCGTCAGCTTTTCCGATGTGGAGGTGACGCGGTCCGGTTTGTTCACTGACCTATATGGCAATAGGGCACTGCCACATTTCTGGTGGATGATCGTTCAAGGTAAAGCGGAAGCCGACGATTTCGGCATGGCTAACGATTTGCGGCTTGTCGCCTCTGAGCGAGCGCTATCAATCTTGCGACAAGCGGGCCTGATGCACGCGGAGGTTGAACCCGTCGCCGGCTAACGGCAGCTAACCAATGCCTTCTGAATGTGCGTTATGAGCGCGGAAGGTCACGCTAAGGTCACACCAAACGCGCTAAAGTCACGACATCGGCGGGTGGTTTGCGGGTGCGGGCGGACGCGGTTGCGCCCGGATTTTACAAGTGTCGATTATGTCAAAGAGCGTTGCTGGGCGATGCTCACATCGAACGGTAGATGCCGCAGCGTCTAGCCGTCACCCCGGCCCTGTGCCGGGGTCCACCGCGCAACACGGACATTGCCATGAAGTTTAAGCGTTGTCGGTGCAGTTCCGTGTACGATCGTGTAGCTCACAAGAATTTGGCGTAAGTTTTGCGGTTTCGTTTGGCGACCCGTCAGAGTGTTTGATTGCGGCACGGTGGACCCCGGCACAAGGCCGGGGTGACGGAATTGCCGAACACCGGGCACGCGGAAGGTTACGCTAAAGTCACACCAAACGCGCTAAAGTCACGACATCGGCGGGTTGTTTGCGGGTGAGGGCGGACACGGTTTGCACCCAGATTTTTCGAAGTGCCGATGATGTCAAAGAGCGTTGCTGGGCGATGCTGACAGAGGATGGGGGTGTAGGACAGCGGGAAACGCGCACCTGAACCCCACCCGTTCGTTTCGAGCGAAGTCGAGAAACCTTTTACACCCGATGTGCGGGGTGTCTCGACTTCGCTCGACACGAACAGGGGAGGGACGCTTGCGCCCCCACACCCCTCACCCGACGAAAGCACGCTCCACCACGAATTGCCCCGGATTGCTCCGCGTACCCTCGCGCAGGCCCGCGCCTTCTAGGATTTCGATCATCTCGCGGTTGAAATCGATCGAGCCGCAGATCATCCAGCGCGTCGTGCTGAAATCGCCCTCGGGCAAGCCGAGATCGGCGGCGAAGCGGCCGTCGCGGATGCGGTCGGTGACGCGGCCCTGGCGGTGGAAGCTGCCGCGCGTCACGGTCGGGTAATAGGTAAAACGGTCCTTCAGCAGCTCGCCGAAAATCTCGTCGGTGCGAATGTCTTCCTCGAGCATCGAGCGATAGGCGAGCTCTTCGGTCTGCCGCACAGTGTGCGAGATCACGATATGGCCGAAGCGCTCATGCGTGTCGGGTTCGCGCAGCACCGAGAGGAAGGGCGCGAGGCCGGTGCCGGTGCCGATCATCAGCAAATGTTCGCCGGGCTCCAGCGCATCGGGGACGAGCGTGCCGGTGGGTTTACGCCCGAGCAGGATGTGATCGCCGACCTTTAGATGCTGGAGCCGCGACGTCAGCGGGCCGTCCTTCACCTTGACCGAGAAGAATTCGAGATGGTCCTCCCACGCCGGGCTGACGATCGAGTAAGCGCGCAGCAGCGGCTTACCCTCGGGCGTGCCGAGGCCGATCATGATGAACTCGCCCGAGACGAAGCGGAAGCTTTGCGGACGTTCGATGCGGAAGCTGAACAGCGTGTCGGTCCAGTGATGGACCCAGGTCACCTTCGGGCAGAACAGGTCCTTGGCTTCGGCAATCGCGTGGATGTTGACGTTGATGTCGGTCATTCGTGCACCTTTCGGGCGCCCCCATGCCCTGCCGCCCATGCGGTTAGCAAGGTGTGCGCGATGGCATAGGGGGGTGGCGGCAGAAACGGGCCGTCTTCGCCAGCCAGAACGGCGCGCACGACATCGCGTTCCACCCAGATCGCATCTTCCAGTTCATGGGTGTCGATCGTGAGGGCGTCATCCTCGGCTTCACCGACGCACGCGATCATCAACGAGGAGGGGAAGGGCCAGGGCTGGCTGGCGATGTAGCGCACGTCGGTAACGCGGACGCCGGCCTCCTCCATGATCTCGCGCGTGACGGCTTCCTCGATCGATTCGCCGGGTTCGAGGAACCCCGCAAGCGCGGAATAGCGGCGCGGCGGGAAAGCGGGCTGCCGGCCGAGCAACGCGCGGCCTTCATGCTCGGCGATCATGATAACGACCGGATCGACACGCGGGAAATGCTCGGCGTTGCAATTGGGGCATTTGCGGCCCCAGCCGGCGCGGAACATATCGGTTTGGTGTCCGCAATTGGCGCAGAATTGGTGGCGGCTGTGCCAGTCGAGCACGCTGCGCGCCGCCGCATAGGTCGCCGCTTCGCCGGGGGCGAAGGCGTCGAGCATCCCGAACAGCCGCATTGATCGGCCTGCTGGCGCGCGCATTCCGGGCGTGTAAGCGGCGAAATGCGGGCGCTTGGCTTCGTCCAGGCCAAGCAGGACGAGCTCGGCATCGTCGGGCGCATCGGCGAGCGTGGTCCAGCCGAGCGTGCCCTCGCCGGTCAGTTCAGGCTCGAAGTTTTCGAGCTTCAACAGCCGCGCGCGCCAGTCGTTTTGTGCCGCTGCGAGTGCTTCCACATCATGGCGCAGCGCGTCGGCACGATCGAGCGTCCCGCCGGTAAAGCCGGGTGCGATCACTTGGTGCGCCGTACCGGTGCCGCCGCGAAATCGGCGTAGATCGTCTTGGTCGATTCAGGCCGCAGCGGCCATTTGTCGCCCGGCAGATAATTGACCATGATCGTCGCGCGCGCCTGATTGACCGGATCGACCCAGGCGATCGTCCCCGCGGCACCGCCCCAGCCATAAGTGCCCTTGGCCGGGCCGCCGGGGGTGGAATTGATCACCACCGATCCGCCCGCGCCGAACCCTTGCGCGTTGGTCGTGCCGCCGGTCGCGGCGACTGCGCCGCCATAGGTGACACCATTTGGCAGCAGGTTCGACATGGCGAGCTTGACCGTTGCGGTCTTCATCACGCGCACGCCGTCCAGCGTACCGCCATTCTGCAGCATGTGGAGGAAGCGGTCATAGTCCGATGCCGAGGTGACGAGCCCGGCACCGCCATAAGGGAAGCTCGGCGGCTTGAGGTAGACCGAGGTCGCGCCGGGATCGAGCGGCACGCGCGTCGTTGCGCCGGTGATGAAATAGCCGGTCGCCAGGCGGTGCGCCTCCGACTGCGGCACGGTGAAATAGCTCGATCGCATCTTCAGCGGGGTGAAGATGCGGCGCTGCAGGAAGGTGTCGAACGGCTGTTTGGAGGCGACCTCGATCACGCGGCCCAGCACGTCGAGACTGATCGAATAGCTCCACTTCGTCCCCGGCTCGGCGATCAGCGGCAGCGTCGCGACCTTGTCGGCAAAGGCCTTCAGGGTGGGCGGGCGGCGCAGGCGGTTCTGCGCCTCGGTCTTGGCATCCGAGGTGAAGGGGGTGATGCCGGCTTCTTCATACGCCTTGAGCAGCGGACCCTTGGTAACGATCGTGTAGCCCAGGCCTGCGGTGTGGGTGAGCAAATTGCGGATCGTGATTTGCTTGGTCGCCGGGCGGGTTTCGAGCGAGTCGGGGCTGACCTGCACGGTCATGTGCTTGAACGCCGGGATGAAATCGCTGACCGGCTGATCGAGCCGGATCTTGCCATCCTCGATCAGCATCATCGCCGCCATCGCGGTGATCGGCTTGGTCATCGAATAGACGCGCCACAGGCTGTTGCGGTCGGCCGGCAGGGCGGCGGGATCATCGCTGATGTGCCCGGCGGCGAGCACGGTCGCGGGGCCGTTGCCGTGGCCGACGATGCCGACGATGCCGGGGATCTTCTTTTCGGCGACGTAATTGCTGAAGAGCGCCTGCGTCTGCGGCAGGGCCGAGGTCGGGGCGGACACGCTGACCTCGTGCCGCGCGATCGCCGCGCCGCCGGCGACCATGACGATTGTTGCCGCTGCAATCTTGAACCGCATCGCTACCATGTTGCCCTCCTGATGGCCGTCGCCGCCTTCGCGAACACCGTCGGTAATCCCGCCGAGTCGAGCTCGGTCGTTGCCCAATAGGTGCCTTGATGGTCTTCCGTGCCCGCTTGCCCATCTGCGCGCGCGACCGCAAGCGCGAGTTCGAGGCGGAAGTGCGTGAAGACGTGCGCGACGGTGTCGGGCAGCATCTGCCAGTCGGCTTCGAACGGCGGATCGGCGAGGCCGGGCGGCGTATCGGCCCACGGCCCGGTCGGCAGCGCGCGCATCCCGCCGAGCAACCCGCGCGGCGGGCGGGTGACGAGCAGGACCTTGCCCGCATCCTCCGCCCAGAAGATCGTGCCATAGCGTTGCGGCTTGGCGGTCTTGGCGGGTTTCACCGGGAAGCCCTCGGGATTGCCCGTGCGGTACGCGGCGCAATCGGCGGACAGCGGGCAGGCGAGGCAATGCGGGCTGCGCGGGGTGCAGATCGACGAGCCGAGGTCCATCATCGCCTGCGCGAAATCCCCGGCGCGCGCGTCGGGGGTGATCCGGTCGGTTGCTTCGCGCAGGGCGGGCATCGCAGCGGGGAGCGGCTGTTCTATCGCGAAGAGCCGCGCGACGACGCGGGCGACATTGGCATCGACCACCACCGCGCGCTCCCCAAAGGCGATCGCGGCGATGGCGGCGGCGGTGTACGCGCCGACGCCGGGAAGCTCGCGCAGACCCGCCTCGGTCGCCGGGAAGCCGCCGCGTTCGACGACGGCGCGCGCGCAGGCGTGGAGGTTGCGCGCACGGGCATAATAGCCGAGCCCCGCCCACGCCGCCATCAGATCGGCCTCGGCTGCCGCCGCCAACGCCTCGACGCTCGGCCAGCGGGTTATGAATTCGGCGAAGCGCGGGGTTACGGCGGCGACGGTCGTCTGCTGGAGCATGATCTCCGACAGCCACACGCGGTACGGGTCGGGCGCGTTGCTGCCAGGGGGCGCACGCCACGGCAGCGCGCGAGCGTGCGCATCGTACCAGGTGAGCAGAGCGTCGGCTGTTTTGGGGACGATTTCGGATGGGCGCTTGGCGGACACGCCTCGCCTATGGCATGGACGGCGCGATGAGCAAACGCGGCCCCTCCGCCCCTACCGTAGAAAAGCCGCGCGGCGGCCGTGCGCGCTCGGTCGCGGAACTGCTGCCCGATGCGGGCGGCGCGGCGTTCCGCCGCTTCGGCTTCGTGCAGAGTGCGGTGGTGAGCCGCTGGGGCGAGATCGTCGGGACGCGTTATGCCGGGGTTTCTACGCCCGAATCGATCAAATTTCCTTATGGCGAGCGGACCGGGGGGACGCTCAATCTGGTGGTACGCGGGGCGCACGCGACGATGATGCAGCACATCGCGCCCGAGATCGTCGAGCGGGTCAATCGCTTCTTCGGCTATGCCGCGGTTGCCAAGGTGCAGATCCGCCAGGGCGACGTGCCCGTGCCACGGGCGCGCGCCGCGCCGCCGTCGCTGAAGCCCGTGCCGGTCGAACTGGGGGCGAGCCTGCGCACGATCGCGGACCCGGAATTGAAGGCGGTGCTTGAGGCACTTGCGGCGGGCGTGGCGGCATCGCGCGGCGTGCCGGTAATTGGAGTGGATGAATGAAGCGGCTTGTGACGGCAGTTTTGGCAGCGGCGATTCTGGCGGTTCCGGCGGCTGAGGCCGCGCCGCTCAAGAAAGCGGCCCCGGCCAAGCGCGCGCCCGCCAAGACCGACTGGGTCCATACCGTCGTCGCGACGCCAGAGGGCGGAATGCGGATGGGCAATCCCGCCGCCAAGGTGAAGCTGATCGAATATGGCGCGCGCACCTGCCCGACCTGCGCGGCGTTCGCGATCAACGGCGCGCCGCTGCTAGTGAAGACCTACGTCGCGACGGGGCAGGTGAGTTTCGAATTTCGCGACTATCCGGTGCACGGCGCGATCGACCTCGCGCCAATCCTGCTCGGGCATTGCGTGCCGAGCCGTGCGTTCTTCCCGCTGCTCGATGCGATGATGGCGAACCAGCGCGCGCTGATCGGACGCCCCGGCGAAATCCCGCAGGCCAAGCAGGACGAATTGCAGAAACAGCCGCCCAATGCGGTCGCGGCGTATCTCGGCAAATTCTACGGCTATACCGATTTCGTCGTGAAGGCGGGTCTGCCGCAGGCGCGCGCGAACGCGTGCCTGGCCGATCGCAAGGCGCTCGACGCGATCGTCGCGCGCACCGCGGCCGCCAACAAAACCTACACCATTGCCGGTACGCCGACCTTCATCGTCAACGGTGTCGTTGCCGACAAGGTGCTCGATTGGGCGGGGCTGGAGCCGGTGCTGCGCGCCGCGGGTGCGAAATAATCTTTCTGTCTGGAGTGTGCTTGCCATGAAAATGTCCGTCCCCGCCGCGCTGGCCGCGCCCGTCATCGCTTTGGCGCTCGCTTCATGCGGCAAGGGCGATGCCGGCGGCAACGTCGTCGCCTCCGCCCCGGTTGCGGCGAAGGCGGCACCGGCGGGCAAGAACTGGATCGAAACCGTCTCCAGGACGCCCGATTTCGGATATCGCATGGGCAATCCCGATGCGCCGCTCAAGCTGATCGAATATGGATCGCGCGCGTGCCCGGCCTGTGCTGCCTTCGATGCCGAAGGCTTTCCTAAGCTGAAGGAACAATATGTCGCGACGGGCAAGGTGTCCTATGAGTTTCGCGAATATCCGATCCATGGCGCGCTGGATGTCGCACCGATTCTGCTGGGGCGTTGCGTGACGGAATCGGCGTTTTTCCCGCTGCTTGATCAGATGATGGGGAATCAGTCGACCCTGCTCGCCAACGAACGCGAGGTTTCCGCGCGGGTCCAGGCGATGCAGGGTGCGACCCCCGCCGCTATCGCCACCGCCTTTGCCGAGGGGCTGGGTTATCTCGATTTCGTCAAGCAGCGCGGCGTGCCCGAAGCCAAGGCGCGCGCCTGCCTGAACGATGCGGGGCAGCTCGATGCGCTGACCAAGGCGACCGCAAAGGCGAATGCCGACTATCAGGTGTCGAGCACGCCGACCTTCATCCTCAACGGCACGCCGGTGGTATTGAGCGCCACCGGTGCCGCGTGGCCGCAGCTCGAATCGGTGCTCAAGCGCTCCGGCGGCTGAGCCGGAACGCGGGCGGGGGGCCTGAGGCGTGCACATCAAACGGCTGCGATTGTCGGGGTTCAAGAGCTTCGTCGACGCCGCCGATTTGCGGATCGAACCGGGCCTGACCGGGATCGTCGGGCCAAATGGCTGCGGCAAGTCCAATCTGCTCGAAGCGCTGCGCTGGACGATGGGGGAGACCTCGGCCAAGTCGCTGCGCGGCGCGGGGATGGACGACGTCATCTTCGCGGGCACCAACACGCGGCCCGCGCGCGACTTCGCCGAAGTCTCGATGCTGATCGAGGCGGCGGGGCAGGAGAGCGAGATCGTCCGCCGGATCGAGCGTGGGGCAGGATCGGCCTACCGGATCGACGGGCGCGATGTGCGCGCGAAGGACGTGGCGTTGCTGTTCGCCGATTCGGCGACCGGCGCGCATTCGCCCGCTCTGGTCAGCCAAGGGCGGATCGGCGCGATCATCGCGGCGAAACCGGCCGAGCGCCGCGCGATGCTGGAGGAAGCCGCCGGGATCGCCGGGCTGCACGTCCGCCGCCGCGATGCCGAGCAAAAATTGCGCGCGACCGAGGTCAATCTCACCCGCCTCGACGAGTTGATCGCCGACCAGGACGCGCGCGCCAACGCTTTGCGGCGGCAAGCGCGGCAGGCGGAGCGGTATCGCGCGCTGTCCGATCAGATCCGCATCGCCGAAGCGCGGATGATCTTCGCGCGCTGGCGCGATGCGCAAGCCGCCGCCGATGCGGCCAAGGCGGAGGCGGCGACGTGCGAGACGCGCGTTGCCGATGCCGCCGAGGCGCAGCGCGCGGCGGCGGCGCACGCCTTGGCGGCGACCGAGGCGCTGGCGGCGGCGCGCGGCCAAGCGCTGGCGCTGCGCGAGGCGGCGAGCGAGGCGGGGCATCGGCTCGGCGGCTTGCGCAGCGAACAAGCGGCGGCGGCGCGGCGCGTGACCGAAGTGGCCGCCGCGCGGGTGCGACTGGCCGAGGATCGCGCGCGCGAAGGGTCGCTCGCCAGCGATGCCGCGGAGGCGATCGCGCGGCTGGCCGAGGAGACCAAGGCGCTGGAGGCGCGGCTGGCCGAGGCGGTCGCGCGCGTGCCCGAGTTGGAGGCGCGGCTGAGCGAGGCCGAGCGCGCCGGGCGCGATGCCGAGGTGGCGCTGGCGCAAGCGCTGGCTGCGCAAGCGACCGAGGCGGCGGATGCGCGCGTGGCGGAGGCGGCGTTGTCGGCGGCACGGGTGCGGGCCGAGCGCAGCGCGCGCGATCTGGCGCGGGTGACGGCGGAGCTGGCGGCGCTGGGCACGGCCGCGCCGCTGATCGTCGAGCGCGATGCGGCGGCGGCGACGCGCGCGCAGGCGCTCCGCGAGATCGAGGATGCACGCGCCGCCTTGACGCGCGCCGATGCCGATGAGCGTGGGCGCATCGACCAGCGCGACCGGGCGCAGACCGCGCGCGCGACCGCCCACGCCGATCTCTCCGCGCTCGACAGCGAGGCGGCGGCGCTGACCAAGGCGACGCGGCGCGACGGGCGCGATCGGTTGCTCGACCAGCTTCGGCCCGATCCGGGGTATGAGCGCGCCTTGGCGGCGGCGCTGGGGGATGATCTCGAAGCGGGGCTCGATCCGGCGGGCGAGCGGTTCTGGGCGGGGGCAGATGCCCTGCCGGGCGATCCGGACGCGCCCGAGGGTACGGTGGCCCTCGCGCGCCACGTTGCTGCACCCGCGGCCCTCGCGCGGCGGCTCGCTCAAGTGTTCGTGGCAGATACCGATGACGGCGTTGCGCTCGCGGTCGGGCAGCGGCTGGTGACGATCGGGGGGGGGGTGCGGCGCTGGGATGGCTATGTCGCCAAATCGGGTGGTGCGGCGGCGGCCGAGCGGCTGGAGCGGATCAACCGGTTGCGTGCGATCGAGGCGGCGCGGCCCGCTGCGGTCGAGGCGGTAGCGGCGGCGGATAGCGAACTAGCGCGGATCGATGCTGCGATCGGCGCCGCGCGGGCGGCGGCGGTGGCGGCGCGGCGGGCGCTCGAACGCGCCGAAGCGACCGCGCGCGAGGCGGCGCGAAGCGAGGACCGCGCGACCGCCGCGATCGAGCGGATCGAAGCGCAGCGCGCTGATCTTGCCGCGCGGCAGCAGCGCATGGCGGCCGAGCAGGACGAAGCGGCCGCCGAGGTATCGCGCGCGACGGCGGCGCAGGCAGCGCTCCCCGACGGCAGCGCGACGCGCGCGCGGGTGCAGGCGCTGTCGGGCGAAGCCGATGCGCGCCGCACCGCGATCGCGACGGCACGGGCCGAACGCGCCGGGCTCGACCGCGATGTGAGTGCGGCGCGCGAGCGGCTCGCCGGGATGACGGCGGAGGCCAAGGGCTGGCGCACCCGCGCGGGCGAGGCGGCGCGGCGCATCACCGAAATGGACAAGCGCGACGCCGATCTGGCGGGCGAAGCGGCAGCGCTGGCCGGGCGGCCCGAGGCACTGTCGGCGGAGATCGTTGCGCTGGAGGCGAACCACGCCGCCGCGCGCGCCGAGGCCGATGCGGCGGCGATGGCGGAGCGCGCCGCCGAGGCTGCGCTACGTCAGGCCGAAAGCGTCGCCGCCGCCGCCGCCGAAACGCTGGCGCAAGCGCGCGAGGCGCGCGCGGGGGCCGCTGCGCGGGCGGAGAATCAGGAACTGCGCCGGGTCGAGATGAACCGCCTGTCGGGCGAGCGTTTCCAATGCCCCTCGGTGCTGCTGCCCGAACGCGTCGGATTCGACGGGGCGGACGTGCGCTCGCCGGGCGAGGAATCGGCGGCCCATGAGAAATTGATGGTCGATCGCGACCGGATCGGTCCGGTCAATCTGGTCGCCGAAACCGAGTTGGCCGAACTCGAAGCGGCGAGCGTCGGCAATGCCGCCGAGCGCGAGGAATTGGGGTTGGCGGTCAACCGCCTGCGCGGCGCGATCGGCACGCTCAACCGCGAGGGGCGGCAGCGCCTGCTCGCCGCGTTCGAGGCCGTGGATGGGCATTTTCGGCGGCTGTTCACCACGCTGTTCAACGGCGGGCAAGCGCATCTGGAGCTGGTCGATTCGGACGATCCGCTCGAGGCCGGGCTCGAAATCATGGCGCAGCCGCCGGGAAAGAAGCTGCAATCGTTGACGCTGCTGTCGGGGGGAGAGCAGGCGCTGACCGCGGTGGCGCTGATTTTCGGGCTGTTCCTGACCAACCCCGCGCCGATTTGCGTACTCGACGAGGTCGATGCGCCGCTCGACGATGCGAATATCGAACGCTTCTGCGGCTTGCTCGACGCGATGACGCGCGAGACGCAGACGCGCTATCTGATCGTCACGCACAATGCCGTGACGATGAGCCGGATGCACCGCCTGTTCGGCGTGACGATGGTCGAGCAGGGGGTCAGCCGGCTCGTGTCGGTCGATCTCGGCGGCGCGGAAACGCTGCTCGCTGCGGAGTAGCCCCGCTGCCGTTCGCCCTGAGCTTGTCGACGGGTTGTCCTTTTCCGGGCATCAGAAAAGAAAGGCAGTGATTCGACAAGCTCAGCACGAACGGATGAGGGGTAGAATTAGCGGCAGCGCTTCTTCGCGGTCATCGACCGATCGATCGCACGACCCCCGAGCGCACCGCCAACGCCGCCCGCAACCGTGCCGAGCAGACCGCCGCCGACGGCATTGCCGATCAACGCGCCGCCGACACCGCCCGCAACCAGCCCGGTGGTTCCGCTCGAATAGCGGCAGCGATTGGTACGCTTCGCCTTGCTGTAATAGCGATGCTTCTTGGCTTCGGCCTTGTCGGCCGGGACCGTCATCGACACCGGAATGGCGAGCGACACGGCGGCGAGGGCGAGGAAAATCTTGCGCATCGGGAATCCCTTTTTTGGTTCTTCTTGCTCGCCCGTAACGATCGACGTGGTGATCGGTTGCACGCGCGGCGGACAGACCGTGTGATACGAGCGCTTAACCTTGCGGGTGGTACATAAGTGCCGGGGATCATTGGGACGAGTCGGTGTACGAAGGCAGACGCGCAGATTTTACATCGATATGCCGGCCGCGCTGGGCCGATCACGCCGTGCCCGCCGCATCGGCCAGCGGGCTGTGGCAATGCGATCTCGCCACCGAGCAATTGGTGTGGAGCGACGGCGTCTACGACTTGTTCGGCCTGCCGCGCGGCGTCGCGATCGATCGCGCGGCGATGCTGGAACGCTACCTGCCCGAATCGCGCATCGCGATGGAATGCCACCGCGTCGCTGCGATCCGTGACAAGACCGGCTTCACCGTCGATGCGCAGATCCGCGTCGGCGAGGCTGTCCGCTGGATCCGCATCGCAGCACATGTCGAATGTGTCGACGGCGCTGCCGTACGTCTGTTCGGGGCGAAATATGACGTTACCGCGGAATACGCGCTGATCGCGGCGTAGCGCGCGCCGCCATTCGGCCGTGTTTTCAACCGGCTGCTTTCCCATCGACATTGCGGCGATGGGAACGTAAAGGGAACAGATGGCGCAGCTTGATGTTCAGCAGAAACTCGCGATTCTGGCCGATGCGGCGAAATATGATGCGTCCTGCGCGTCCTCCGGGTCGGTCAAACGCACCTCGCGCGATGGCAAGGGGATCGGGTCGACCGATCAGGGCATGGGCATCTGCCACGCCTATGCGCCCGACGGGCGGTGTATCAGCCTGCTCAAGATCCTGCTGACCAACAGCTGCATCTTCGACTGCCATTATTGCATCAACCGCAAGAGCTCGAACGTCCGCCGCGCGCGTTTCACGGCGGACGAGGTGGTGCGGCTGACGCTGTCCTTCTACAAACGCAATTACATCGAGGGACTGTTCCTCTCCTCGGGGATCATCGGGTCGTCGAATTACACGATGGAGCAGATGGTCGAAGTCGCGCGGAGCTTGCGCGAGGACCATCATTTCCGCGGCTACATCCATTTGAAGACGATTCCCGATGCCGATCCGGAGCTGGTCCATCAGGCGGGGATGTATGCCGATCGCCTGTCGATCAACGTCGAATTGCCGACCGTCTCGGGGCTCAAGCGGCTCGCGCCCGAAAAATCCGCCGAGCGGATCGAAGGGGCGATGGCGGGGACCAAGAGCGCGATCCTCGACACGGCGGATGCGAAGAAGCGCTATAAATCCGCGCCGCGCTTCGCGCCCGCCGGGCAATCGACGCAGATGATCGTCGGTGCGGATGCGGCGACCGACGGCGATATCGTGACCAAGGCCTCGACGCTGTACGATCGCTTCGGCTTGAGGCGGGTTTATTACTCGGCGTTCAGCCCGATCCCCGATGCGAGCACCGTCCTGCCGCTGCAACGTCCGCCGTTGATGCGCGAGCACCGGCTGTATCAGTCGGACTGGCTGATGCGCTTCTACGAATACACACCGGGCGACGTGGTGGCGGCGGCGGCTGCGACGACCGGGATGTTGCCGCTCGACATCGATCCCAAGCTCGCTTGGGCGCTGAAATTTCGCGGGAGCTTTCCGGTCGACGTGAACCGTGCCCCGCGTGAGGCGCTGCTGCGCGTGCCGGGGCTGGGGGTGAAGGCGGTCGGCGCGATCCTGACCGCACGGCGCTGGCGGCGGTTGCACCTCGCCGATGTCGCACGGCTGACGGTGTCGGTGGCGAAGGTGCGGCCGTTCCTGATTGCCGAGGATTGGCGGCCGGTGGCCTTGTCGGATCGCGCGGAATTGCGGCCGGTGGTTGCACCCAAAGCGGCGCAATTGGAGTTGTTTGCCTGACGTAAGCGATGCCGGTTTCTACCTCCGTTCGTTTCGAGCGAAGTCGAGAAACCGGGCGAGGGGCAGGTTTCTCGACTTCGCTCGAAACGAACGGGGTGGGGGCGGACAGTAGGGCGCTGGTATGCATGTCGTGACGCTGGACCAACCCGATGACCTCGATAGCTGGCGCGATGCAGCGCGTAGCCTGGCGATGGCGGGGATAAACCCTGCTGACATCTTTTGGCAGGTGGGCGATCAACCGACCGATTTGTTCGCAGGCGCGGCCCAACCGTTGCCGAGCGGAGGCACGCCGTTCGCCGTCCCGCGCGCTTTCCTCGATCTCGCGAAATCGGTGGTGCTGCACCGCGATCCCGAGCGCTTCGCCTTGCTCTATACCCTGCTGGCGCGGCTGCGCGCGCAACCCGGTGCGATCGCCGACAAGGCGGATCCGCTCGTCCGGCGGCTCGAGCATCTGGGGCAAGAGGTGCGGCGCGACATCCACAAGATGCGGGCGTTCCTGCGCTTTCGCGAAGTGGCGGAGGATGATGGCATCCCGCGCTTCGTCGCGTGGTTCGAGCCCGACCATTATATCCTGCGCTACAACGCCACATTCTTCATCGACCGCTTCGCCGCGATGCGCTGGTCGATCCTGACGCCCGAACTATCGATCCATTGGGACGGTGAGACGCTCAGCGAAGGGCCGGGCGCGGTGAAGAGCGATGCGCTCGCCCTGGTTCCTGGGGGCGACCCGATCGAGGAGGTGTGGAAGACCTATTACGCCTCGATTTTCAACCCGGCGCGGGTGAAGATCGGCGCGATGCTCAAGGAAATGCCGCGGAAGTATTGGAAGAACATGCCCGAAACCGCGCTGGTGCCCGGCCTGATCGCGGCGGCGCAGGCGCGCGAGAGCGGGATGATCGATACGGCGCGCCATGAGGTTGGCGGCAATGTCGCGGCGGCCTGGGCGTTGCTGCGCGACGAAGCGGCGGGGTGCACGCGCTGCCCGCTCCATAAGCCCGCGACGCAGACGGTGTTCGGCGAGGGGCCGGTCGATGCCGCGCTGATGTTCGTCGGCGAACAGCCGGGCGATCAGGAGGATCTGGCCGGAAGGCCGTTCGTCGGCCCGGCGGGGCAAGTGTTCGACCGTGCGCTGGCGGCGGCGGCGATCGATCGGTCGGGGGTGTATGTCACCAATGCGGTAAAGCATTTCAAGTTCGAACAGCGCGGCCCCCGCCGCATCCACGCCAAGCCCGGCGTTGGCGAGATCGACGCGTGCCGCTGGTGGGTCGAGCAGGAGCGCTTGCTGGTGCGGCCGCAAGTGACGGTGGCGCTCGGCGCGACGGCGGCGCGGAGTTTGCTCGGGCGGACGGTGACGATCGGCAAGGAGCGCGGGCGGGCGCTTAGCCTTCCCGACGGGGGCGAGGCGTGGATCACGGTGCATCCGAGCTATTTGCTGCGGATCGAGGACAAGGGCGCAGCGGCGGAGGAGTTCGAGCGCTTCGTCGCGGATTTGCGTGCCGCGAGT
>JAIXZV010000299.1 GCA_027489365.1 Sphingomonadales bacterium | reverse complement strand
TGGGCGATGGTGTGCGGGTTGGGCGCAAGCCTGGCGGGCTGCGCCACTCTGCTGCAGGTGATCCGGTTCCGCCGCCGGAATGCGGCCGCAACCGTCCCCCCGCGCTAAGGCCCCGATGCGATGTCGATCGGATGCAAATTCGGGGGAGAATAGACAAGAACGCTCCTGCGAAATGCCGAATACCCCGCGTGCCGTTCCACGCAGGAGACCATCGTGACCGACACGTTACACCGCCCATCGGATATCCGAAGCGGGCTGCACGACAATGCCGTAAAGGACATCGCGGGCGGGCTGAAGCTGCTGCTCGCCGATATGTTCGCGCTCTATGTGAAGACGAAGAATTATCACTGGCACATGTCGGGACCGCATTTTCGCGATTACCACCTGATGCTCGACGAGCAGGCGACCCAGATTTTTGCGGTAACCGACGCCGTCGCCGAACGCGCGCGCAAAATCGGCGGCACCACGATCCGCTCGATCGGCCACATCGCCAAGCTGCAGCGCGTGCTCGACAATGACGCGGACTACGTCGACCCGATGGACATGCTGGCCGAACTGCGCGACGACAATGGCGACCTTGCGCGGCGGATGCGTGAGCTTCATGACATGTGCAGCACGCTGGGTGATGTTGCGACGACCAGCTTGCTGGAGACTTGGATCGATGAGGCGGAAGGGCGTCGCTGGTTCCTCTTCGAGGCGACCCGGAAAGGGTGAGATCAGCGGTCGCGCTTTGCCGGTGTATCCCCGACGTAGACGCCATGCGCTGATCCTGCTGCTGCTGTTCGCGATCTGGCCAATGATCGCGCAGGGGGGCACGCGCCCGCTGTCCGACCGTGCGACGATGGCGGACATGAAGCACGTCGGTTGGTCGATGGAGAATGGCGCGCCGAGCCGGATCGGCGCCCTTGGCCAATCCCGCGACGGCTATCTCTGGATCGGCAGTGTCGAGGGGCTGTTCCGCTTCGATGGACGCGGCTTCGAGCAAATCCGGCCCGAGCGACCGCGCGCCGGGCCGTTCGTTGTCTCCGCGATCCTGGGCGCGCGCAACGGTGACCTGTGGGTCGGTCTGGCACGCAGCGGTGGCGTCGCGCTCTATCGCGGCGGGCGGCTGATCGATGCGGCGATGCCCAACCCCTCGCGCGAGGTGACCAGCATCGCCGAAACGCCCGATGGCGCGATCTGGGTCGCGCGCGGTGGCCGCAACACCCAGACGCTCGCGCGCTATTTCAAGGGCCGCTGGCAGGAGATCGGACGCGATTGGGGGCTTCCCGACTTGCGGATCTGGCAATTGCACGTGTCACGCGACGGGACCTTGTGGGCGGTGGTCGGCGGGACGATCGTGCGCCTGCCGGCGGGGGCGCACCGCTTTGCCGATACCGGCGTGATCGTGATGTGGCGCGCCAGCATTGCGTCGGACGGTGCGGGGCGGATGTGGGTGTCCGATGGCGATGGCCCCCGTCCGCTGCAGCAAGCGACCCATGCGCGCACCTACCCGAGTTCGGGACGGCCGCCCGAAAGCGTGCTCAGTACCAAGATCGCATTCGATCCCGCCGGACGGCTGTGGGGCACGACCGTCACCAGCGGATTGTTTCGCATCGACG
This sequence comes from Sphingomonadales bacterium, assembly GCA_027489365.1. Taxonomy (GTDB): domain Bacteria; phylum Pseudomonadota; class Alphaproteobacteria; order Sphingomonadales; family Sphingomonadaceae; genus Sphingomonas. The sequence continues at coordinate 17,141 of JAIXZV010000299.1, read as the reverse complement.
CCCCTGGCGCGGCACCGCACCGCCCCAAGGGCTTCGGCGTGGCCGATGGCCTGACCTCCGATCATGCCCGGTCGATCTTCGTCGATCGCGAAGGCAATCTTTGGGTCGGGACCGAGCTGGGCTTGGATATGCTCCGGCCAGCGAGCGTAACGGTAGAGCCCGCGATTCCGCCCAATTCGCCCGAAAGCTATCACATCGCCGCAGTCGACGGGACGGTCTACATCACCGACATCGACACGCTGTACCGGGTAAGGCCGCGCGGCCCGGTCGAGATCGTCCAGCATTTCACGGCGATCCCCTCCGCGATGTGCGCCGGCCGCGACAAGACGCTGTGGATCACCTTTCGCGATCACGCGCTGCGTTTCTCCAGCAAAGGCGTCGAGCGCTTCGCCAAGCCGGTTTCCTCGACCTATTACGGCTGTGCGGAAGACGCCGCGGGGCGGCTCTGGCTGCCGGCGGCGGATGACGGGCTGATGTGGCGCGACGCGCAAGGCTGGAAGACCTGGCCCGGCCTTCGTCCCGGCGTCGGCGTTCCGGGGGATGCCGCAATCCTGCCCGATGGCGCTGCCGCAATCCTGTTCCGGACCAAGCCGCCCGTCCTTCCGGCGGCACCGTTCGTGGCGCTGAGCAGCGCGGGGTTGGGTGTTGGCAATGTGGAGGGATTATTGCCAACGTCATCCAGACTCATCGTCAGCGGTGCCAATGGCATGGCTGCGGTCGTCGGGTCGGACGTGCGGATGCTGGATGCGCGACGCTATCCGTGGCTCGCTTCGGTCAATGGCCTCGTACAGACGGCGGCGGGCGATATCTGGACGGTGGGCGACGCCGGTATCGTCCGGATGCGCAGCGCGGCACTCGATGCCGCCTTCGCCCGCCCGGGCGCGCCGCTGCCGCACCGGGTCTATGACTTCAACGACGGGGTCAACAGCTTCGCGCAAAAGGGCGCCGGGATGCAGGTGGCGGCTGGCGCGGACGGCCGCGTCTGGTTTCTGACGCGGCGCAACGTGCTGACGATCGACCCGGCGCGGCTGACGCATAATCTCCTGCCGCCGTCGGTGCTGATCCGCGCGGTGCGCGCGAGCGGGACGCAGTATCGCGATCCGGCGGCGCTGACGCTGCGCGCAGGGACGACGGGGGTGTCGATCGATTTTACCGCGACCAGTTTGGTCGTGCCGTCCCGCGTGCGCTTCCGCTACCGCCTCGAGGGGGTGGACAAGGATTGGGTCGAGGCTTCGTCACGCCGCAGCGCGGACTATGCCGATCTCGGGCCGGGCACCTATCGCTTCCGGGTGATTGCCAGCAACAATGACGGGGTCTGGAATGAACAAGGCGCGGCGCTGACGTTCCGCATCCCGCCGACCTTCGTACAGACCTGGCCGTTCCGGGTGGCGGCCCTGATCGGCTTTGGTCTGCTGCTCTGGCTCCTTTACTCGCTGCGGTTGCGTCAGGTCGCGCAGCGTATCAACGAACGGTTCGAGGCGCGCTCGGCCGAACGCGACCGGATCGCGCGCGAACTGCACGACACGTTGCTGCAGGGGGTGCAGGGGCTGATCATGCGCGTCCACGCGATCGCGGAACGCTTGCCGCACGACGATCCGACCCGCTCCGCGATCGACAAGACGCTCGATCGCGCGGAGGATCTGATGGTCGAAGGGCGCAACCGCGTGCACGACTTGCGCACGCCAGGTCGGCAGAAGCTCGCCGACCTGCTGGCTACGCTTGTTGCGGCGCAGCCGTTCGATCCCGCAGTCAGCGTCGTCTGCGAAACGAGCGGCACGCCGCGATCGATCTATGGGCCGATCGTCGATGAGATCGGCCAGATCGCGCGCGAGGCCCTGTTCAACGCAGCCCGTCACGCGCAGGCCCGCCGGGTCGTCGTCCACACGCTGTATGCGCGCCGCGCGGTGCGCGTTTCGATTACCGACGACGGGATCGGCATCGATCCGGATCGGGCGGCGGCAGCGGGCCGGACCGGCCATTATGGGTTGATCGGGATGCGCGAGCGGGCGCTGCGGATCGGTGCCACCCTCTCGGTGACGGGCGGGGTCGGCGGAGGCACTGCGATCACGCTCGAGATTCCCGCCGCCATCGCCTATGAGCCCGCGCTCCCGCTCGGGTTTTCGGTGCGGTATGGGCTCCGCGCGGTGACCCGGTCCGTGACGCGCGGGTGGCGGCGTTTTTGGCCCGTGCGGTGATCGTCTCGCGCCGGTCCCTGTGCGCGCGCGTCGCCGGCGCGACGCTGGCGCTCCTTGGTTTGGTCGCCACCAGCGCACCTGCCCCGCGCGCAGAATCCGACCCGCGCGGCCCGATCTACCATAGCGTCCCGCCGCTGCACGAGACGGTCGAGCAACGATTGGCGCCGCAGGTCGATGCGCTGCTCCAGACCGTGCTTCGCGATCGTCGTGAGGCGGTGATTGCGGGCGTCAAAGTCTTCGGCGCGGGCGACAAGTTCCTCCCCGGCAAGCTCGCTGCGGCGATGGCGCACCGGATCCTCGTCCTGGCTCCGAACGACCCGCGCCTGACGCGTCGGCTCGCCGACTTTGCCGCGATCGCCGACATGACGATCGACGATCAGGACGACAGTTGGGGCATGTCTTATTACCTCGCGGCGTTGCGACGGCTGAAGGATCGCGGGTTGCTCGATCGTGCGATCCGGCCCGATACGCTCGCGCGCCTGCGGACGAAGCTCGACTGGCGCAAGTTTGTGCGACCCGATTTCAGCCTGATCACATTGCCGAGCAATTATTACGGCGTGGCGTTTGAAATGGCGCGACTGCGCTTTCTGCTGGGTTGGGAGACACAGGACGCAAGCCGGCATCTGCTCGCGCGCACGCTCGACCATTACCGGCGCTATTCCGGGAAATATGGTTTTGCCGACGAGACCGAGGGCGAGGGACGGTACGACCGTTACTCGGTCCTGCTCATCGCGGAGATTGTCGATCGCATGATGGCCACCGGCGTCACGCCGTCGCCGGAGGTTCGGCGCTGGCTCCGGGCATCGGTCGATGTCGTCCTGCCGCGGCTGAACGCGCGCGGGGAGGGGTGGGAATATGGCCGGTCGATCGGGGTCTATGGCGATACGGCGATGCTGCAGATTCTCACCGCGGCGGCACGGCTGAAAGTGCTGACACCGACCGAAGAGCGGATGGCCTATGCCTTTTCGAGCCGGGTTGCTGCGCGATACATGGATTTCTGGGTCGATCCGGCGACGGGGTCGCTCGACCTGTGGGGGGCGGGGCGGCGGACCGATCGCTACCGTGGCCGGAACCGCATCCTCGGCGAAAATCTTACGCTCGCGCGCCAAGTGTTCGAGGCCGATGAAGCGTGGAACACGCTCGGGTATCTCGGTCGAAGCGCCGATCCGGGATTCGAGCAATGGCTCGACACGCTGCCCAAGGTGACCATGACGTGGTTTGCCCGTGGCCGCTATGATCGCGCCTTGGTCACGATGCGCGACGGCGCGCGCGTCCTCGCACTGCCGCTGGTGAATGGTTCCAGGCTGCAGCACGTGCGCAATCCCTACTTCCCGATCCCTTTCTCACCGGGAATGCTGCAAGGTTCGGCGGACGGCTTTTATCCCCAACTCCTGCCGCGCCTCACGCTGTCGGATGGCAGCATTGTCATGCCGCTCGCCTGGTTCGAGGATGTTCGGGTGACCACGCGCGGGGCGGTGACCGAGGTCGACTGGCACCAGTCCGCGCTGGATCGCATCGGCGGCGACAAGCCGATCGCCGATCGGCGCGTGCGGATCGAGACGCGCTATCGTTTCTCGCCCGGCCGGATCGAGCGCTTCGATACGCTGCGCCCGTCGAGCGGCGTCGGCATCGCGCGTGTCGAGATGGTGTTCGCAACCTTTTCGCGCGACCCGATCGTGCACGACGGCCGGGTGACCGCCTTTGCCGCCGGTGCCTTGACGGCGTTTGCAACCACAGGCTATGGAAGCTGCAAACCCAGCCCCGCAGCCGATCCGATATTCCGGTCGCCGACCGGAGCCTATGCCAGCGTGGTCCGGTGCGTGGACGCCCAACCCTCTGCCGGAAATCGGAAATTTGGCTGGTCTTTATCTTATCGGCCGGACGGGCAATAATCGGCTGCGGGGATGAAGGGCGGCGTGTCGGTGAAGGCGGCGCGCGCCGAGCCCGGGGGAAGCACAGTGTCGGTCAAATGCGGTGCTGTTGTGCCAATGCTCGCGCTTTTCGTCGCCTTGCCGGGCGGGATCGGTCATGCACAAACGCGATCCTCCGCCGATGTCGGCGTTGAAGACAATGCCCAGGCGCACGACGCCGCCGGTGCCCAGGGCGGCGGCACGGATGGCGTCGAACCGACCAAGGATCAGGACTCGATTGTCGTTACCGGGGCCAGGGCGATCCAGCGGTCATCGACCGAGCTGAAGCGCAAGGCGACGCTGATCGTCGATGCAATCGTCGGCGACGAGATCGGTGCGCTGCCGGACAATTCGGTTGCCGACGCGCTCGAACGGATACCCGGCGTGACAGCCGACCGCTTCAAGGGGAATGCCAACGACCTGTCGGTGCGCGGTCTCGGCCCAACCTTGAGCTTTGCCACCTTCAATGGACGCGAAGTGTCGAATGCCGGTCCGGACCGATCGGTCAGCTTTCAGCAATTTCCGTCGGAGCTGGTCAGCGGAGCGCTGGTCTATAAAACGCAGCAGGCGGATTTGCCGGAAGGCGGGGTGGCGGGCGTGGTCGAACTGACGTCGATCCGCCCGCTCGATTATGGCAAGCGCCTGCTGCAGGCCGAGGTCCGTGCCGACTATCAGCCGAAGGGCGACGATGTGATCGGCCAGGGCGGCGTCGGCTACCGCGCCAATCTGGTCTTCTCCGATGCCTTCAGGACCGGGCTCGGCGAGATCGGGGTGGCGATCGGGCTACAGCGCCAGGATACCAGCGCGCCGGAGGATTATTACACCGAGAATTCGGTATTCCAGCCGTGCAACACCGCAGCGCTCGATCCATCGCGGCTGACCGGGACGACCGCGCAGCAGACTGCGGCGGGTTCGAACCAGAATTGCACGCTCGCGAGCGGGAGCCGGAGCGCTGGGGGAGTCGTGGTGGGGGAAACGACCGGCGACACGTACTTCACAAGCTCGTCGCGCACCTTCCGCGCCATGCGCACGACAGAGCGTCGCAACGCGGTGATCGGCGCGCTGCAGTGGCGGCCAGATCCGGCGCTGACGGTGTCGATCGATGGGCAATATTCGAAGCGCGAAAGTCGCGAGGAGCGCAACAATCTCGTCCTAACGGAGGGGCTGCGCGGGCTTCAGCCACTGCTGATCGGCAATGGCGCGAATGGTTATGCGCGGGGTGCGCTGGTTACCTATCGTGGCAATTCGTTCCTGGAGAACCAGCTCGAAGATCGTCAGCGCAACGAGGACTATATCGGGGCGGGGCTCGGGGTGAACTGGCGATCCGGGCAATGGGCGCTGTCGATCGATGGTTCGTTTTCCCAAGCGCATCGCACCGAAACCCAGAAGCAGAGCCGTTTGCGATCGATCAATCGGGTGGGATACACGCTGTCTTACGCCAATGGTGCCGATGTTCCGGTCGTGCTGTTCGACGCGTTCGACGTCACCGATCCGGGCGGATTCCTGAATACGGCGGCCAATTCGGCTTACGCGCGCAATCGCTTCGTCACCGATCGCCGCGACCGGATCTGGGCCGGCCGTGCCGATCTCACGCGGCGCTTCGACGGTCCGATCAGCGCGCTCGCGATCGGGGTGCGATACTCGGATCATCGCCGCACCAATGACAATGCGCGCAATGCCGACCTGAATACTCTGGCGCCTGTGGGCGGCGTCGCGCCTGCGCAATTGATCGCGCAAGCCAATCAACAGTGCCGCGCGCCCTTCACCACGCAGTCCTATATGTCGGGCCAGGGTTCGACCGTGTCGCGTTGGGCGACGTTCGACAATGATTGTCTCTTCCGTGTCTTCACCGGGAGCGACGACGCGTTGCCCTACCCGCCGGACGGACGCGATCCGAGCGACATCGACGTGCGGGAGCGTATCCTTGCCGCCTACGCCATGGCGACGTTCGACGGGCGGTTCGGCGCGGTGCCGTTCAGCGGCAATGCCGGGGTGCGGTGGGTCGATACGAAGGTGACTTCGCGCGGGTTTCGCCAAGCGTATGTCATCACGATCGACCCAGGCGCGGATTCCTACAGCGTGGCGGTCGATCCGGCGGGGGGGCTGGTCGAAACCGCGGCGCGGGGCGGATATCGCTATCTGCTGCCGAGCGTGAACGTGGCCTTTGACCTGACCTCTGCGGTCAAATTGCGGCTGGCGGGATATCGCGCGCTGGCCCGATCGGGCATCGAGAGCCTTGGCGCGGGGATCAGCCTTACCCCGTCGACCGGGACCGGCATCAACACCATCCTGTTCAACGCGACGACGGGGAACCCCGATCTGAAACCGATCCGGGCGTGGAATGCGGACATCAGCTTGGAATGGTATCCCTCGCGTGACACGCTCCTTGCCGTCGCAGGCTATTACAAGGCGATCGCAGGTGCCGTGATCGGCGGCGTCGAGCCGCTTCCCACCAATATCACGGTCACGACGACCACGACCGGAGCCGGTGCCGTGCGCGAAACGCGGACGGTGCCGATCAGCCCGGTCGCACCCGTCAACGACCCCGCGCGCCGTCAGCTCTACGGGGTCGAGGCGTCGGTCAGCCACGCCTTTACCTGGCTTCCGTCTCCGCTCGACGGTCTGGGCGTAACCGCTTCGGGCGGGCGGACTTTTTCCGATGTGCAATTTCCCGATACGTCGCCGATTGCCGCTTATGTCGCGCCGGCGCCGTTGTTCGGCCTGTCGGATTGGATCGCCAGCGGCTCGGTGTATTACGAGAAGCGCGGGCTGGGCGTCCGCGCGAGCTACACCTATCGGACCGACTATTTCAAACCGAATGGCGGGACGAACCGATCGGTGCGCGGGTCGGGTTCGCTCAACCTGGCGCTACAATATGAAATGAATGCGCATGTCGCTTTCAAGGCGCAGGTGCTGAACGTGACCGGCACGGGCGATGTGTTCTACAAGGGGAGCGCGAGCAGCATCGCCGAGGTCTCCAATGTCGGGCCGCAGGTCTTCGCGGCGATCCGCGTGCGGTTCTGATGCGGAGCGCTGCTGCCGCCACCGCATGATCCGCCAATAATCGGCCGATCCGCCAAGACGCCGGGCTGTCGTCACCGCTACCCGGAGGCATTTTTCAGGGAGCGGACCCGATGGCATCCTCGTCAAGCAAACCGACGGTGGTTCTCGTCCACGGCGCCTGGGCCGATGGGTCCAGTTGGCAGCGGGTGATTGCGATCCTGCTTGAGCGCGGCGTCCCCGTCGTGGCGGTGCAGAACCCCACCACGTCGCTCGACGCTGACGTCGCCGCGACACAGTTGGTGCTCGCGTCGATCGACGGCCCCGTCGTGCTCGTCGGCCATAGCTGGGGTGGCGCGGTCATCACCCAGGCGGGCAACGACCCCAAGGTTCGCGCGCTGGTCTACGTCGCCGCTTTCGCGCCCGATGTGGGGAAACGCTTGGCGATCTGGTCAAGGCGCATCCGGCGCCGCCTGCGCTGGCACACGTCATCGACATCGGCGGTGGCAACCTCACGCTGGCGGTGGATGGCTGGATCAACGACGTCGCGAACGATTTGCCGGAACATGAGGCGCGGATCCTGCACGCCCTGCAGCCGCCGCTTCCCGCCGGAACCTTTGCCGACACGGTCACCGCAGCCGCATGGCGCGGGCGGCCGAGTTGGTATGTCGTGTCGACCGGGGACCGCGTCGTGAACGTTGATCTTGAACGCCATTTCGCCGCGCGAATGGAGGCGACGACGATCGAAGTTGCGGCCGGGCATCTCTCGCCCCTCTCCCAACCGGATGCGGTAGCGCGCGTCATCCTCGAGGCGGTTGCTGCGATCTCGCTGGTGTGAAGGCGCGCACCCCTCGGCGTAAAGCAATCGCGTGACCGAGGAGCATGGATCTGAAAAGGTCCGCCGATGAAAGTCCGACACATCCCGCGTGGCGTCACGAATTGCTGCGAACTTGCTTCAAGTTAAGAAGTTATTTGCTGTTAAGCTGCGCGCATCGTGTACTTATCCTGCATTAGAGAAGCCGGGAAAGTTACGGTTGTGAAACCAGTGGGCAATGCGTGGGTCATGGATCGGCAAGACAAAAATCTCGGTGCCATACGCATTGATCCGGTCGCGGAGTAGACCATGGCGGATGACGAGGCCGTAGACGGTTCGGGCGGCGAAGAGCGCTCAACCCATCGGCCTTGGTCGCTCGCAACATGGATCGCCCAGCTGCGGTCCGAGCTCAAGGCTCGCGACCGCAAGGTGGCGGACCCCGACCCCGACAAATCCACGGACGCACCTGATCAAGCATGACACCCAAACACGAGAATACATTGCACGAGGTTATCGCCAGCCTCGATCGGATCTATCCGCTCGGCAGTTCGGATCGTGCGGCGCTGGAAGCACTGCCGTTCGAGACGACCGAACATCCCGCGCATTTCTATCTGGTGCGCGAGGGGACCCAGCCGACCGCATGTTGCATGTTGCTGCAGGGTTATGCCTGCCGCCACAAGATCACGTCGACGGGCGAGCGTCAGATCGTGTCCTTCCATATTCCCGGCGACATGCTCGACGTGCAGCATCTCGAGCTCGACCGTGCCGACCACAATGTCCAGACGATCACGCCGGTGACGATCGCCTGGGTGCCGAAGCCCGATTTGCAGCAGGTGATCGATGCCAATCCGACGGTGCGGACCGCCGTGTTGCGATCGGCGCTGATCGACGCGTCGATCTTCCGCGAATGGGTGCTGAACGTGGGGCGGCGCGAGGCGGTGTCGCGTGTTGCGCACATGCTGTGCGAATTCGTTGCGCGGCGCTCGGCGGCGGGTCTCGGCTCGCCCGATTGCTTTCGCCTGCCGATGACGCAGGAGGATATTGCCGACGCGACCGGGCTGACCCCGGTGCATGTCAACCGCATGTTGCAGACGCTGGGGACGCGCGGCGTGATGACGCGCGACAAGCGCGACGTGCGAATCGTCGATTGGGAGGGAATGCGCCGGATTGCCGATTTCAACCCGGCATACCTCCATCTGGGACCGCGCTGAGCCGCCGCGCGCAACGTCAGAGCAGATCGCGCGCGACGGTGTTGGTCGCCTCCCGCCGGAAGATTTCGACGCCGTCCTTATACGCGGTCAGCGCTTCGCTGACCGTGAACGCCCGCGCGGTCGAGGTTAGCGTGAAGCCGATGCGCAGCTCGCAATTCCAGTCGCCGCGGCGATAGCGGCTGATCCGGCTGCCCGACCAGGAACCGCTGTTCGGCGCGCCGCGGGTGATGGTGGCGACGGTGTTGGGGCCGTAGCCCGACAGGATCGTGCCATTGGCGCAAGTGCGGCTCTTGTCGGGCCACGTGCCGGTCACGGCGATGCGGCCGTGGTCCTCGACCGTCTTGACCACGACCTCACCGTGATCGGGTGCGACGGGCACGCTCTGGATCGGCATGGCGGGTTCGACCAGCGGCGGGGTACGGATCGGCAGCATCAGCGCGCTGGCGGTCGGATCGAGCGTCAGCGTCGGGGTGTCGGGCGAGGGCCAGACGAGCGGCCACAGCCCTTCCGAAATGGCGAGCCGCAGCCGTTCCCCCGCCTTCAACCGTTGCGCGAGGAAGCCCAGGTCGATCGTCACATCGACCATCTTGCCCGGCGTCAGTGGCGCGGGACTGGCGTGGCCGTCGCGGTGCGTGAGGTTGAGGATGCCGTACGCCAGCCGCCACGAGGTGCCGTCGGGCAGCACCTTGCACAGCCGCACCGCGACTTGGGCGACCGGCTTGTCGGCGGAGAGGCGAAGTCGCACGCTGGGCACGCCAAGCAGCTCCACATCGGCGGGCAGCGGTGCCATGTCATAGCAGAGCGAAGCGGCGTCATCGTGCCGCTGATCGCCTGGCATTTCCTCCTGGCCGAAGGGCACCCATTCGGGCGTCGCCAACCCGATCGCATTGTCCGAGCGATGCTGCCGCCGCTTGCCCGGACCGGGGCGCGGGGTGAGACCGGCATCGGTCAGATGGAGCCGTTGCTGGTGGACGTTGCGGGAGGGCCAGATAGCTTCCGCGCTCCAGGCACCCGGCGTTGCCCCCGGCGCGGATTGCGCGGGCGTCGCATCGGGGCGGTAAAAGCGCAACATCGGCTCGTCCATAATCCCGGTCGCCGCGCCGCGCAGCCAGTGCGACCACCAGCGCACTTCCTCATAGGCCCAGTCGAGCGCGGGACCGGGGCCACCGAGCCAGGCATAGGTATGGCCCCACGGCCCGACCAATGCCTTGCGTGGGCACCGCAATCCTTCGAGCAAGCGCGGCACCGAATGGACATAGGCATCAGCCCAGCCGCCGACGATGTAGGTCGGGCACGTGATCGCGGCATAATCGAAGTGGAGCGATCCGTGGCGCCAATAGGCATCCTCACGCTGATGCCCGGTCCAGCGCGCGATGATCGGCGGCGATGCCTCCAGCCGCTCGCGCCACATTTTCTCCCAGTCGGGTCCGGCCACGGCGGGATCGGGCGGGGCGCCCATCACGCCCTTGAAGTTTGCACCCCATTTGAAATTGGTGAGACCCAGGCACCCGCCGACGAAATGCGCATCGTCGGTGAAGCGCCGGTCCGAACAGGCCATCGGCATGATCGCCTTGAGTGCAGGGGGACGCCGCATCGCGGTCTGCAGCGTCGCGAAACCGCCCCAGGATATGCCGCGCATCCCGACCGATCCGTTCGACCATTGCTGCGCCGCGAGCCAGGCGATGATCTCGACCGCATCATCCTGTTCCTGCGCCAGATATTCGTCGCGCAGCAGTCCACCCGAATCGCCCGATCCGCGCAGATCGATCCGCGCGAAGCCGATGCCGTGGCTCGCCAGCGTATCGCCCCAATAGCCATCGGGCGCGCCATAGGCGTCGCGGGTGCGATAGGGGATGTATTCGAGCACGACGGGGGCGGGGCGGGTGTCGGCATCGGCGGGGAGCCAGATCTGGCCGCACAGTTCGACCCCGTCGGACATTTTGATGCGCACGATCTTGAGATGCTTGACCGCGCCCTTCGGTGGGAGTGTCCAGGGTGCCTTGGCGCTCGCGGCGCGCGCGGCGGTGCCGCCCAGCGCGATGCCGCCGAGCGTGGCGGCGAGAAAGTCGCGGCGTGATCCCGACATGCTATCCCCTTATCCCTCAAAGCCGACCGAGAATGGCGCGGTGCCGGGCATCCCGCCAATATCATGTTGTGATGCGACGATAGATTTTCGCAGGCCGCCCGCATAGATGTGGCGATGATGGCCCGGCCCGACGATCAGCGCGACGCGGCGACCAAAGTGGCGCAGGCCAAGGCGCTGCTCGGCGTTGATCCGCGTGCTTGCGCTGCGCTGGCGCGGACGCTGCCGCCGTCGGTGGAAGTGCGTTTCCTGCTGGGGGCGGCGCTGCGACGGAGCGGTGCGGTGGCGGCCGCGCTCGACATCCTCACCCCGCTCGCGGCTGAGCGGCCCGGCGCTTGGGGACCTCAGTATGAGCAGGGCATGGCGTTGGCGATGCTGGGCCGCTCGATCGACGCCGTAGCGGCGCTCGAACGCGCGACTGCGGCCGAGCCGCGCGCGGCGCTCGCCTGGCACGCGCTGGGCGACCTTTATGGCATGACCGATCCGGCGCGTGCGGCGCAAGCGCAGGCGCGCTTGCTGCCGGGGAGTATCGGCGATGCGGCGTTTGTGCAGGCGGTGCTCGCGTGGATCGATACGCCGGGCAGCGCGACTGCGGAGGCGCTGCGGGCGCGCTTCGGGATCGATCTCAACGATCCGGCGGCGCTGCGGCTTCTTGCCGATGTGGCGGTGCGCGAGCGGCGCGATGCGGCGGCGGCGGATATGCTCGCGCGTGCCGTCACCGCAGCGCCGCTGTATGCGCCGGTACGGTTTCATCGCGCGATCCTGCTGTTTCGGCTGGAGCGCTTTGCCGAGGCGCTGGCGGCGCTGGAGCCGCTGCTCACGGTTTACGCAGCGGCGGGGCCGGTGCGGGCGCTGCACGCGAGCGTCCTGATGAACCTGGGCCGCGAGCGCGCGGCGGTCGAGGAATTCGCGGCGGCGCTCGCCATAGCGCCCGGCGATGCCCGTCTGTGGCACGCTTATGGCCATGCGCTGCGCAGCGTCGGGCGGCAGAGCGATGCGGTCGCCGCCTATCGTCGTGCGATCGAGATCGAGCCGCGGTTCGGCGAGGCCTATTGGAGTCTCGCCAATTTGAAGACGTGGCGCTTTGCCGCCGAGGATGTCGCGGCGATGCGCGGGTTGCTGGAAGGGAACACGCTGGGCCCCGACGACCGCGCGCATTTGCATTTCGCGCTCGGTAAGGCGTTGGAGGACGCCGCCGACTACGAACCCGCGTTCCGAGAGTATCAGGCGGCGAATGCCGCCCGCCGTGCCGCGACGCCGTACGATGCCGCTGCGCATTCCGCCTTCATCCAGCGCAGCATCGCGACCTTTAGTCCCACGTTCTTCGCCGATCGTGCCGGGCTGGGGTGCGCCGCGCGCGCCCCGATCTTCGTCGTCGGAATGCCGCGCTCGGGTTCGACGCTGATCGAACAGATCCTCGCCAGCCACAGCCAGGTCGAGGGTCTGTCGGAACTGCCCGACATCACCGCGCTCGCCGCGCAGGTTCGGGGGCAGGGCAAGGGTGCCTATCCGCAATCGCTCGCCGATCTGCCCCCCGCTGCGTTTGCCGAACTCGGGCACGCCTATCTCGACCGCACCCGGCCACGCCGCCAGACCGACGCACCGCATTTCGTCGATAAATTCCCCGGCAATTTCCTGCATATCGGCTTGATCCACCTGATCCTGCCCAACGCGCGGATCATCGATGTGCGGCGCAATCCGCTGGCGTGTTGCGTGTCGCTGTTCAAGCAGGGGTTCGCGGCGGGGCAGGGGTATAGCTACGATCTCGCTGACCTCGGGCGTTACTTTGCCGATTATGTGGCGCTGATGGCGCAAGTCGATGCCGTCCTGCCGGGGCGGGTTTATCGGCTGTCTTACGAGGCGCTGGTCGATGCCCCGGAACAGGAGGTGCGGCGGTTGCTCGAGCATGTCGGGCTGGCGTTTGAACCCGGCTGTCTCGCCTTTTTCGAGAACGATCGCGCGGTGCGTACGCCCAGTTCGGAACAGGTCCGGCAACCGCTGAATCGGGACGGAATCGACCAGTGGCGGCACTTCGATCCGTGGCTGAAACCGCTCAAGTCGGGGCTCGGTACCCTTGCCAACGGGGCGGCAGATCGGCCATGATCGCAATATTGGATGCCCCCATCCGATAATTTTGCTTTGCGCTTGCCACGAATGGGATGAGCCTCGGTAACTGGGGGTCAGCTCCAATCGTTCGTCAGCACGAGAGCCATGCAGCTCCGCGCGGCGGAATGACGATGTGACGGGACTGTTCGACAAGGGGGATTCAGGATGATTTCACACCACCAGACCGCGTGCTTCGGTCGCCGCGCGCCGTTGCTGGCGATGTTGCTGGCTTCGGGAGCAAGCCTTGCGCTGCTCGCACCAAGCGCCGCCTTCGCCGCGTCCGATCCCGCCCCGGCCAACGCCGCAACCCAGGCTGCTCCGGCAGAGCCCGCCAAGGACGAACTGACCGACATCGTCGTCACCGCCAACCGTTCCGGTGCCGAATCGCTGCAGAAGGTCGCGATCCCGATCTCGGTCGTGAATGTCGATCAGATCACCAAATCGAGCCAGGGCAATCTGGTCGATCTCGCCAAATTCACGCCCTCGCTGTCGATCACCGAAGGCGCGCCGGGCTTTAACAAGTTCAACATGCGCGGCCTGTCGACCGGCGGCTATGCCTCGTCCGATACGTCGGATCGCACGCTCGTCGCGGTCTATCTCGACGATACGCCGATCTCGCTGCAGGGGCAGACGCCCGATCTCAAGGTCTATGATCTGGAGCGCGTCGAAATCCTGCGCGGGCCGCAGGGTACGCTGTTCGGCGCCGGATCGATGGCGGGTACGATCCGCTTCGTCACCGCCAAGCCCAATCTGACCAAGTTCTTCGGCACGGCCGAGGCCGGCGTCGCCACGACCGAACATGGCGCGGCGAGCTATAACGTCCGTGGCATGGTCAACCTGCCGATCGTGTCCGACACGCTGGCGGTGCGCGCGAATTTCTATGTTGGGCGCGACGGCGGCTACATCGACAATATCGGGCTGCGCAACAAGCAGAACGCCAATAGCAACAACACCTATCAGGGCCGCGTCGCGGTGCGCTGGACGCCGTCGCCCGATCTGACCGTCGATGGCAGCATCACCTATGAACGCAGCATCGCGCGCGGCCTGAATGCCGCGTTCAGCGGGCTTGCGCCGTACACGATCCTGACCAACGGGCCGGAGGGGACCGACGACCGTTTCCGCCTGTATCAATTGGGCGCGGATTATGACGCGGGCTTCGCCAATCTGATCGTGACGGGCGCCTATACCGATCGCGCGATCGGCTTCGATGCGTCGGTCGAACCGCAGATCGGCTATTTCTTCCAGGATTACGGCTCGCCGCTCACCCCGCGGACCGACCGTTATCCGCTGTTCGAGGCGCCGACTGCCTATAGCGATGCGCTCGCGCGTTCGCTGCCGCCGGAATATTATCAGATCGATCAGAAGCTGAAGGATTATATGGGCGAGGCGCGGCTCGTCTCGAAGAGCGGTGGGCCGGTGAAATGGACGGTCGGCGTGTTCTATGAACAGCAGGACCGCCATTTGCGGCAGGATATCCCGGTCCCCGGCTTCGACACGCTGTCGTACATGAACACCTTCTACGGCCCGTTCAACGTGCCGGGCGGCCTGTATAACTCGCAGACGGTGGATAAGGCATTCCAGCCGAACGACATCTACTCGGGCTTGCAGGACGTCAACGAACACCAGTTCGCCGCTTATGCCGACGGGACGTGGCACGTGACCGACCGGCTCGATCTGACCGCGGGCGTGCGCTACTTCAACTTCAAGGAAAAATACTATCTGTATTCGAGTGGTTTCTACGGTGTCGTCAATGGCGTGCCGCTGACCACCAACGCCACGTTGAAGTCGAACGGGTTCAACCCGCGCGGCAACATCTCGTTCAAGGTCAATGACGACTTCCTGGTCTATGGCGAGGTCGCCAAGGGCTTCCGCTATGGCGGCGGCAACCAGCCGGTGCCGCTCGGCACGGCCGGGATCGCCGGACAATGCACGAACGATCTTGCCTCTTACGGCTATACGGCGGCACCGCTGACCTTCGGGCCGGACAAATTGTGGAACTATACGATCGGCGAGAAGGCGAAGCTGGCGGGCGGGCGCGTCACGCTCAACGTCAGCGCCTATTATATCGACTGGTCCGACGTGCAATCGCGGCTGCGGCTCAACTGCTCGTATTTCTTCACCGATAACAAGGGGAAGATCACCAGCAAGGGTCTCGAGCTCGAAACCTCGATCAAGGCATCACCCGAACTGACGCTGACGTTAGCGGGATCGTACAACAGCTCGACCGCCAACGGCGACATCCCGACGGTCGGTGCCTTCGATGGCGATCGCACGCCTTACTATCCGCAACTTACGGCGAACTTTCAGGCGTTCTATGATCGTCCGGTCGGTTCCGGCGAGATGCACCTGCAGTTCGGCTATCAGTTCCAATCGTCGCAGAACACGACGTTTAATAACTTCACGACGTCATTGGTCGCGGGCAAATTGACCGCGACCGGACCGAGCCAGACGTTCGCCGTGATCCCCGAATCGCACAATCTGAGCGCGTCGGCGACGTACAATATCGGCCAGTTCGAGTTCGGCGTGTACGGCAACAATCTCGCCAATGGCGTGACGGTGACCAACATCGCGCGCGCGACCTATTATCAGGTCTATCAGGCGGGCAGCCGCAACACGCTGGCACGTCCTCGCACGATCGGTTTGCGCGCGAAGGTCAAATTCTGATCGCTGCGTAGCCGGTGAAATGAAAATGGGGGGCGGGCGACCGTCCCCTATTTTTGTGTGTGCCAGGCCGCGCTCTGCCGGGCGACGAGCCGGATCAGGTCGCGCTCGACAATCGCGACGTCGATGACGTGGAAGCCCCAATCGGGGTAGGCGGTATCGCCCACTGTCTCAGGCCCGACCGTCGCGGCGATCAGGTCGGTCGCAGCACCGGGCGTGACCGTCACCGCCAGATAATTGAACCCGCCGTGCGTGACGCATTCGCCCGACAGCAGACCCGGCATCCGCGCGAAGCGCGTGCCGACGGGTTTGCCCCGCGCGGTCCAGATCGCGGGTTGCCTGAACTGTGCGACGCCGCCCTGCCACCACGGAAAGCCGAGCAGCGGATCGAGCGGGGTGGAACCACCGGACAGTCGCGCCGGGTTGGTGCAGCCCGCGACCAGATCGCCCGCCCCAGCGCGCCCGAACAGCGCGTTGGCGGGCGGGGGATTGGTGTCGCGATAGCTCGCCCAGGTGACGACGCAGCCGGTCTGCGTCGCCGCGCGGCATAGCGGCACGGATTTCAGATCGCCGCCGACAGCGCGCCCGCGCGGGACCAGCACCGCCGTCCCCGGCAGGATCGCCGAGAGCATCCGGCGCTGGAGCGGCTTGCCATCGATTTCCTCCATCACCAGCCGCTTCAGCAGCGCCGAGCCCTGGCTATGGCCGATCAGTGCGAACGGCCGCCCATGATTGTCCCGCGCCAGATAGGCGCGAAAGGCGGCGCGGACATCGGCATAGGGCGTTTCGAGATCGGCGGCGGTCAGGCGCGTGCCGGTTCGCATCGCGGCGCGCAGCGCGGGCAGGGTGACTTGCCGGTAGAGCGGCGCGAACACGCGGCAGACGCTGCGAAAGGGCGCCGCTTGCGACGCCGCCATGCCGGTTTCGCCGTCGCCCGCGATGAGGTCGCTGAGCGGTGTGGGGTCCATCGAGGTCGTGGGATAGACGTAGAAGCAGTCGGCCTTGGGGGTTGTGCGCGGCGCGCGGGGTTCGCGCGTCTGCTGGCCATCAGGCGTCACGATCGTGGCGGCGATATCGCCGCTGCAGGCATCGACGCGGCCGGGGCGGCAGAGCCAGTTGGCCGGGTCGCCATAAGCAGGCTGCACCGGCGCGGCGGCGAGC
>JAIXZV010000047.1 GCA_027489365.1 Sphingomonadales bacterium | reverse complement strand
GGCTTCGACAGGCTCAGCCCGAACGGAAGAAGGCGATAGTCTCACCGTCGAAATCATGGCCGCTGTCCGCCCGGTCGCCGTAGTGCAAGGGTTGCTCGCACTCGCGGCGATGCTGCTGTTGATCTGGGTGTTCGCGCGCAGCGACATGTCGGTGCTGCTGGTCGCGCAGAACAGCCATTCGGACAAGCCGATGCTGTACAAGGTGGCCGGCGCGTGGGGAAACCACGAGGGATCGATGCTGCTGTGGGTGACGATCCTCGGCGTCGCCGGTGCGGCGGTCGCTCTGCTCGAACGCAACCTCGCCAAGCCAACGTTGATCGCCACGCTCGGCGCGCAGGCGGCGATCGCGTTAGGGTTCTATGCCTTCCTGCTCTTCTCCTCGAACCCGTTCGCGCGGATCAATCCGGCACCGGCCGATGGCGCGGGGCTCAACCCGCTGCTGCAGGACCCGGGCTTGGCGTTCCACCCGCCGACCTTGTACATCGGCTATGTCGGCATCTCGATCGCTTTCTCCTTTGCGGTCGGCGCGATGATCACGCGCGATGTTGGCCCGGCCTTCGCGCGCGCGATGCGGCCGTGGGTGCTGGGGGCGTGGATTTTCCTGACGCTCGGCATCACGGCGGGCTCCTATTGGGCCTATTACGAGCTTGGCTGGGGCGGCTGGTGGTTCTGGGACCCGGTCGAGAATGCCTCGCTGATGCCGTGGCTGGCGGCGACCGCGTTGCTGCATTCGGTGACGGTGCTGGCGACGCGCGATGGCCTCCGCGCCTGGACGCTGATGCTCGCGGTAGTCGCCTTCTCGATGTCGATGCTGGGCACGTTTCTCGTTCGCTCGGGGATTTTGACCAGCGTCCATGCCTTTGCGGTCGACCCGACGCGCGGCTCGTTCATCCTTGCGCTGCTGGCGATCTATATCGGCGGGGCGTTGCTTTTGTTCGCGCTGCGTGTCGGAACGGTCAAGCAAGGCAACACGTTCGATTTCGTCAGTCGTGAGGGTGCGCTGATTGCGAACAATCTGTTGCTGACGGTGATCCTCGGGATCGTGTTGATCGGCACGCTCTATCCGATCGTCGCGGCGGGGTTCGGCACGCAATTGTCGGTCGGGCCGCCGTTCTTCGACAAGGCGGCGGGGCCGGTCGCGCTCGCTTTGGTCGCGGTGATGGCGGTCGGACCGATGCTGCGCTGGCGGCGCGATACGGCGGAGGCGGTGCTCAAGCGCACGACGCTGCCGGTCGCGGCGACGGGGATCGTGCTGATCCTGGTGGCGCTGCTGGGGCATGTCGCCTTGCTACCGTTGCTTGGACTCGCACTGGCGGCGGGGCTGGCGGTGGCGAGCGTGGCGCCGTTGTGGAAGCGCAACCTGCGCCGCACGCCGCTGTTCACCTACGGCATGGTGGTGTCGCATCTCGGCATTGCGGTGAGCCTTGCTGGCATGGCCTGCGACACCGCCTTCACGCAAGCGACGCTGGTCGCGGCGCGTGTCGGTGTGGCGCAGCGCGTCGGGCCGTTCAGCGTGACGCTCGACGGGATCAAGCCGGTGGTCGGGCCGAACTGGTCGGCGCTGGAGGCGCGGCTTAGCGTGCGACGTGGCGAGTCGGGCAGCGTGTTCTACATGCGTCCGCAATCGCGCTTCTTCGCCAATCCGGTGACGACCACCAGCGAATCGGCGATCGCGACGCGCTGGGACGGGCAGCTTTATACTGTGCTCGGCGAACCCGACGGAACGGGGCGCTGGCAATTGCGGCTGTGGTGGAAGCCGTTCGTGACGCTGATCTGGCTGGGCGGCGCGCTGGTTGCGGTCGGGGGCGCGCTCTCGCTGCTCGGTCGTTTGCTGCGCGGGCGTCCATCGGCGCCGCGGGAGCGCTACGCATGAAGCGGCCGTTGATCTGGGTGCCGTTCCTCGGCGCGCTCGCGCTGTTCGGGGTGATTGCCTGGGGGCTGTACAAGCCCGCCGACCGCACGGTGCATTCGGCGCTGGTCGGGCAGAAATTGCCCACGTTCAACCTGCCGCCGATTGTTCCGGGCAAGCCCGGCCTGTCGACGGCGGCGTTCGCAACCGGCAAGCCGCGCTTGCTCAACGTGTTCGCGAGCTGGTGCATCCCGTGCATCGCCGAGGCGCCGCAATTGCTCAAACTGAAGCAGGCCGGGGTCCAGATCGATGCGGTGGCGATCCGCGACACGCCCGCAGCGATCGCCGATTTCCTCGCGCGCAATGGCGATCCCTATGCGTCGATCGGGGATGATAAAGCGAGCGCGGTGCAACTCGCGCTCGGATCGTCGGGCGTGCCCGAGACCTTCGTGATCGACGGGCAGGGGCGGATCGTGCAGCAGCATGTCGGCGATATCCGCGCCGATGAGGTGCCGGGCCTGATCGCAGCGGTGAGGAACGCGAAGTGAAGCGGCTCGCGCTCCTGTTGCTCGCGCTGGCCGCACCCGCCTTTGCCGACAGCAATCAGCCGCCCGCGCCGCTGGCCAACGTGCAGTTGAAGGACCCGGCGAAGGAAGCGCAGGCGCAAGCGCTGATGCTGACGTTGCGCTGTGTCGTGTGTCAGGGACAATCGATCGCCGACAGCAATGCCGAAATGGCGGGCGACATGCGGTCGCTGGTGCGGACGCGGATCCAGGCTGGCGAGAGCCCGCAGTCGATCCGCGACTGGCTGATCGCGCGCTATGGCGATTATGTCAGCTACGATCCGCCGCTCAGCGCGACCACCGCGCCGTTGTGGATCGCGCCGCTCGCCTTGCTGGTGATCGGCGCGTGGCTCGCGCGGGCGAGTTTCAAGCGGCGGCAACGGTCATGAATCTGGTGATCCTCATCCTGATCGGGATTGCGGCGGCGGCGAGCCTGTGGGCGCTCGGCGTGGCGCGGCGCTTGTGGACGATCGCGGGGGCAGCGCTGATGCTCGGCGCGGCGGGCTTCGCGTGGCAGAGCCAGGCGCACCAGCCGGGCAAGCCGACTGCGGCCGATGTCACGCCGATCACGGTCGATCCCGGCATGGTCGCGTTTCGCGAGGCGGTGTTCGCGCCGTCGCGTGAGGACAGCCTCGCGCTCGCCACGGCGGACTCGCGGCTGCAGTCGGGCGATGCCCATGCCGCCGCCGACGGCCTGCGCGCCGAAATCGCGCGGCGGCCGAACGATGCGGTGCTGTGGACCGGGCTTGGCTATGTCCTTGCGCTGCACGATGGCGCGGTGTCGCCCGCCGCCAAGTTCGCTTTCCGTCGCGCGGTGACGCTGGCGCCGGGGACGCCGGGGCCGACCTTCTTCCTCGGCATGGCCTATGTCGATGCGGGCGATTTGTCGGCGGCGCGACCGGCCTGGGCGGCCGCACTCGCCGCGACGCCCAAGGATGCGCCCTATCGCGGCGACATTGCCGACCGCCTTGGCGCGGTCGATCAATTCCTGAAAATGGCCGCCGCGCAGCGTGCCGCCGGGATCACACCTTAGCGCACGACCAGCCGCGTATAGAGGTGCCAGGTGGCGTAGCCGAGCCACGGTAGCACCACGGCGAGGCCGATCGCCGCCGGGATCAGGCCGAGCAGCAACAAGCCAGCGACACGCACGCCCCAGCCCAACACTTCGCGCGGATTTTCGCGCGCCGCCTTGATCGAGGTGCGCAGCGCCGTGCCTGCATCGACCGGCTGATCCACCACCATCGGGAAGGACACGAGCGCGACCACCAGCGTGACCAGCGCAAAGGCACCGCCTGCCAGATTGCCGAGCACGATCAGCCGCCAGCCTTCGCCGGTGGTGAACAGACGCCCGAAGACATCGCCGACACGCATCGGCGCCTCTGCTCCGAGGGTCGCGTCGTAAATGGCGTAAGCCACGCCCAGCCACGCGACGAACAAGGCAGCCAGCCCGAGCGTCAGCGCGGCGAGCGGCCAGCGGCTGCGGCCCCCCAGCGGATCGACGAAATGCCGCCAGCTCGAATCGCGGCCTTCCTCGCGCCGCCGCGCCAATTCGTAAAAGCCCGAGGCGACCGCAGGACCGGCGATCGACAGGCCGGCGACGAGCGGGAAGAGCAAGGGGAGCAGCGGCTCGTTGAAGGCGAGTGCGACGGCCACGCCGCAGACGATCGGATAGAGCAGTCCCAAAAAGATCAGATCGCCGCGCTTCGCCTGGAAATCCTTCCACCCCTCCGCCAGCGCCCAATTGAGATCACTCGTGCCGATTCGCCTGATCTCCGGGAGATCGGCGGGCAGGGATGGTGCGGTTGCGTGCAGCGTGGTCATCGGAAAAATCCTCTCGAGCTGTTGCGGTACGTCCCTCTTTCTTGTTCTGTTGCTACGATAAACCTGTCATTCCGTAACGGCAAGCTCAGCCGAACGGGCCGTTCAGCCGCACGATCGTCCAGTTGAGGAACGCGGCGAAGCTCACCCATAGGAGGTAGGGCACGATCAGCAGCGCCGCGAAATGCGAGATCGGCCAGAGGCCCACGATCAGCGCAACCAGCGAGGCCCACAGGAACACGACTTCGCCGAGCGCCCAATCTGGCCGCCGGATCGCGAAGAACAAGGGGCTCCACAGGAAATGAAACGCCGCATTGACCGCGAACAGGATAATGATCGACGTGCGGGCGGCGGGATCGGGCGCGGCGGTCCAGGCGAGCGCGGCGGACCAGGCGGCGAGGCCGAGGATGATCGTCCAGGCCGGTCCGAACGCCCAGCCGGGCGGCTGCCAACTCGGCTTGCGCAGGGCCTTGTACCAATCGCCGAGCGGCGTCGCCAAACCACCGGCCATCAGCAACGCGGCTGCGCAGCCGAGCGAAACGTAAAGAGGATTCATCGGGGTCCCATCGCCTTGACGCCCCCCCGGCCGCGGCTGAGCCAGCTCGGCCAAGATTTTGGGGAGTGTCCACTTGTCGTGTGTCCAACGCATGATACACCGTGAGGATGCGTGTGTCTTTCCCCTTCTCCGCAATCGTCGGCCAGGACGAAATGAAACTGGCGCTGCTGCTCGCCGCGGTGGATGCGCGGATCGGCGGGGTGATGGTGTTCGGGGATCGCGGCACGGGCAAGTCGACTGCGGTACGTGCGCTTGCGGCGCTCTTGCCACCGGTGCCTGCGGCGCGGGCCGGCTATCACCCGGAAGGATCGCCGCCGCCGCCCGCAAAGGCGACCGTGCCGGTGCCGTTCGTCGACCTGCCACTCGGCGCGACCGAGGATCGCGTGGTCGGCGCGCTTGATCTCGAGCGCGCGCTGGGGGCGGGGGTCAAGGCGTTCGAGCCCGGCCTGCTGGCGCGCGCCAATGGCGGGTTCCTCTATATCGACGAGGTCAATCTGCTCGAGGATCATATCGTCGATCTGCTGCTCGACGTGGCCGCCTCGGGCGAGAATGTGGTCGAGCGCGAGGGATTGTCGGTGCGGCATCCGGCGCGCTTCGTCCTGGTCGGCAGCGGTAACCCTGAAGAAGGCGAACTCCGCCCGCAATTGCTCGACCGCTTCGGCCTGTCGGTCGAGGTGCGCACGCCGCAGGATCTGGCGAGCCGGGTCGAAATCCTGAAGCGCTGCGACGCGTTCGAACGCACGCCCGATGCCTTTGCCGAGGCGTGGCACGCGGCCGAGAAGAAGACGCTCAAGCAGATCGCGCGCGGGCGGGCTGGGCTCGGCAAGGTCGTGGTGTCGGATGCGATGCTGGCGCGGGCATCGGGCCTGTGCATGGCGGTGGGGGCCGATGGCTTGCGCGGCGAATTGACACTGATGCGTGCGGCGCGGGCGCTGGCGGCGCTCGACGGCAAGACCGAGGTGACGCCCGCCCATATCGCGCGCGTTGCCCCACTTGCACTGCGGCATCGCTTGCGGCGCGGGGTGCTCGACGAAACCGGCTCGACCGTCCGGATCGAGCGCGCGTTGGACGAACTGGCGGCGGCGTGAGCGCGGAGGGCCCGGTCCAGCCCGGGGCACTCGACGATGCGATGCTGGCGGCGCGGTTGTGCGCGTTCGATCCGGCCGGTCTTGGCGGGATGATTTTACGCGGCGGTGGCGAGCTGCGCGATGCCGTCGTCGCGGCGCTGCGCGATGCCTTGCCGGACGGCGCGCCGATGCGGCGCATTCCGGCGCATGTCGATGATGATGCTTTGCTCGGCGGGCTCGATCTCGGCGCGACGCTCGCGCTCGGTCGACCGGTGCGGCAAGCGGGGGTGCTGGCGGCGGCGGATGGTGGGTTGGTGGTGTTGCCGATGGCCGAGCGGATGAGCGACGCGACCGCAGCGCGGATTGCGTCGGTGCTCGATGCCGGGTCGGTCGAGGGCACGGCGGTGCGGGTGGCAGTCGTGGCGCTCGATGACGGGGTGGAGGAAGAGGAGCCACCGCATGCGTTGGTCGAGCGGTTGGCGTTTAGGATCGATCTTTCTGATTGCCGTTCCCCGGCGAAGGCCGGGGTCCAGTGGCGCGACCTCGACGATCATACGTTGCGCTCGCAAACCGAAACCTCCGCAGCTGGGCCCCGGCCTGCGCCGGGGAAGGAAACAGGGGGAAAGATTGCGGATAGCGAAGTGCTCGCGACCCTCGCCGCCGCATCGCTCGCGCTTGGAATCGATTCTGCGCGCGCGCCGCTGTTCGCGCTGCGGGCGGCGCGGGCCTTGGCGGCACTGGCCGGGCGCGAGGCGATTGCCGAAGAGGATGTGATCCTCGCGGTGCGGCTGGTTCTGGGCCCACGCGCGACGCGCTTCCCCGCGCCGCCCGAGGCGGAACAGGAACTGCCGGAGGACGCACCGCCGCCACCCGAAAGCGACTCAGGCGAGGAGGAGCAGGGCGAGCCTAAACCCCCCGAGGATGTCGTGCTCGAAGCGGCGCTCGCGTCGCTGCCGCGCGATGTGCTCGAAAAGCTCGCCGCCGGGCGCGGGCGGCGGCGGGCGGGGGCGGCGCGCGGCAAAGGGGAGCGTCGCAAGTCGATGCAGCGCGGGCGGCCGATGAGCGCGCGCGTCGGCGTGCCGCGTGGGGGGCTGCGGCTCAGCCTGGTCGACACGCTGCGCGCCGCGGCGCCGTGGCAGACTTTGCGCGACCGGGGCGACGGCCCGATCCGTATCCGCCGTGATGATCTGCGGATTCGCCGCTTCGAAACGCGCGCGGAGACGCTCACCATTTTCGCGGTCGATGCCTCCGGGTCGGCGGCGGCGGCGCGGCTGGCCGAGGCGAAGGGCGCGGTCGAACTGTTGTTGGCCGAGGCCTATGTGAAGCGTGCGCAAGTCGCGCTGGTGGCGTTTCGCGGGACCACGGCGGAGATCCTGCTGCCGCCGACTCGCTCGCTGACGCGCGCGCGGCGGGCGCTGGCGGAATTGCCGGGGGGTGGGGGTACGCCGCTGTCGATCGGGCTCGATACCGCACGCGAACTGGCCGAGGCGGCGCGGGCACGCGGGCGCACCCCCTTCATCGTGGTGCTGACCGACGGCCGCGCCAATATCGCCGCCGACGGCAGCACCGTGCGCGAACGTGCCGAGCAGGATGCCGAACACGCCGCACGCGCGATCGGCCAAGCCGGGATTGGCGCGGCGTTCGTTGATACCTCCGCGAGACCCCGGCCCGAAGGTGCGCGGCTCGCGCTGGCGATGGGCGCGCGCTATTTGCCGCTGCCGCGCGCCGATGCTGCGACGATGCACAGGGCAGTGGCAGCGGTGCAGGCGGCGTGAGCAAGCCCGAGTGGAACGTCGAGGGCCGCGACTGGCCCAACCGCGCGACCAGCCGCTTCGTCGATACCGGACGGATGCGCTGGCATGTGCAGATCGCGGGCAGTGGTCCGGTGCTGCTGTTGCTCCACGGCACGGGTGCTGCGACGCATAGCTGGCGCGCTCTGCTGCCGTTGCTCGCCGAGCATTTCACCGTCATCGCGCCTGATCTGCCGGGGCATGGCTTTACCACGGGTCGACCCGCTGGCGGGCTGTCGATGGACGGCATCGCGCGCGCGGTGGGCGCGCTGATGGCGAAACTCGATCTCGCGCCGGAGCTGGTCGTCGGGCATTCCGCCGGGGCGGCGATCGCGCTGCGCATGGTGCTTGACGGGGTTATCGCGCCGAAAGGGGTGGTCGGACTCAATCCGGCGTTGCTGCCCTTTCCGGGTCTTGCCGCCAAGCTTTTCCCGGCGCTTGCGCGGATGCTGTTCGTCAATCCGTTCGCGCCGCACATCTTCGCCGCGATGGCGCGCGGGCCGGGCGAGGCGGGGCGGTTTCTGGAGCGCAGCACGGGATCGCGGATCGATGCCGCGGGGGTCGATTTCTACCGTCGGCTGTTCGCCACGTCGGAGCATTGCGCGGGCGCGCTGACGATGATGGCGGCATGGGACCTCGACACGCTGTCGCGCGACCTGCCGCGCATCCGTGTGCCGGTGTTGTTCGTAACGGGAGCTGGCGATGCCGCGATTCCGGCGGCGTCGGTCACGGAAGCGGCGGCGCTGATTCCCGGTGCCCGAGTCGAAATGCTGCCCGACCTCGGCCATCTGGCGCATGAGGAACAGCCGGACTTGGTGGCAACGCTGATCGGTGAGTTTGCGCAGGCGACAGCGGGAAAGGCATGACGCGATGATCGGCAACAATCTCGGCATCATCGAAATGGCGATGACGGGCGTGCTCGTGCTCGGTTTCTGCCTCTATCAATATATCGCGATGACGCGCGACATCGCGCGGAGCAAGCGCGAGCGGGATGCGTCAGCGGGAGGCTCTGGGCATCCGCATGGTGAGCATCGACTGGACGATCGGTGAGCGGAAGCGTCCGAGCGACAGGCTTTCGTGGACCGCGCGCACGTCTTCGCCGAAAAGACGCGTATCGATCGCCGAGCGCGCGTAGAAGGGCGCATCGACCCAGGTCTTGACCACTTTGGGCTGATAGCCGGGGTCGGCGCGGGTGAGGCGGTCGATCAGCCAGCCGGTCCGCGCCAGTCGTGCGGTCGGCGGGGGGGCAACGTCGGTCCAATTGCCCTGCCGGTCCATCCTGAGCGCCAGATCGAACGGCGCCCCATCAGCGCGGACGCCCTCGTACAGGACGGCCACATCGTTCTTG
>JAIXZV010000107.1 GCA_027489365.1 Sphingomonadales bacterium | reverse complement strand
GACATTGGTCTGCTGGGCCAACATGCCGGTCGAAGCGATCGAGAGAGAACGCATGGGATAACCTTTCGGGAATAGAAAGAAGCAGCAAAATCAGGTGAAGCGGCCGAGCCGGTCGATCGCATTCTTGCGCAGATCGTCCATCGACTGCGCCAGCCGCTGGCTCGACTGATAGGAGCGCAGAATGTCGACCATCGCGGTGGTCTCGACGATCGGCTGGACATTCGAACCTTCGACGCCGCCGGAGGTGAGCTTGGTCTCAGCGGCGCTCAGGATGCGTCCCGCGCTCCCCGCCATCAGCCCGTCGCCGCGCGGCGACACCGTCCCCTCGTCGGGGAAAACCGTCACGGCCAGACGCCCCAGGACATTCGTCCCGCTCATCACCGATCCGTCGCTGGCAATGGTGAGATTGACCTGTTGTTCGGGCGGCACGTTGATCGGCTTGCCATTGTCCCCCAGCAGGCGCTGCCCGCCTGCCGTCGCCAGATCGCCCGATCCGAGCACCTTGATAAAGCCTGCGCGCGTATAAGCAGCATCGCCGCCGGCCGGCGTTTCGACGCCAAAATAGCCGGGGCCGTCGATCATCACGTCGAGCGGATTTCCGGTCGCCTGGAACGCGCCCATCGACGTATCGTGGATCGCGCCGTAATCGAGCACATAGGATGTCGTCGCGGCCGAGGGCACGCTGGGGTCGCCGCTCTGCTCGACATATTCGTGGAAAACCGGCTGTTCGCGCTTGAACCCGACGGTGCTGGCATTGGCCATATTATTGGCCGTCACGTCGAGCCGACGCCGCAACGCCTGTTCGTGGCTCAACAGGACGTAGGTGGAAACATCCATTTCCGTTCGCTCCAGATAAATCGTCGGTCGGCGCGCACTAGGCAGAAATTGCCGCCCGCTTCTCCTATATTAGAGGGGAATTGAGCGAATGGCGCGCGACGAGCAGTTTCTCGCACAGGTGCCGCCCAACGAAAGGGATCCCGTGGCCGAACCCCAAAGCGACAGCGAAAGCGACAGCGCCGAAAGCGCGGCCGAGGACGGTGCCGTTCCGGCCAAGAAGTCGCGTTTCAACAAGAAGATGATCGTCATCGGCGGCGCGGTCGTGCTGCTGCTGATCATCGGCGGCGTGTTGGCCGCGATGTTCCTGTTCAAGGGCGAGGCGAAAGGCGAAGAGGCCGCTGCGGGCGAACATGCCGCCGCGCCAGCCGAGGGCGGGCATGGTGAGGCCGGTGCCACCTACATCGATGCGCCTGCAATGGTGGTCAATCTGCGCGGCGCGGACGGCACCGCGCGCTTCCTGAAGATCCGCTTCACGCTGGTGCCGGAATCGGCCGGCAAGGTGGAGGAGATCAAGGCCAAATTGCCCGCCGTGGTCGATGCGTTCCAGCCGTTCCTGCGCGAGCTGCGGCCCGAGGATCTCGCCGGGTCGGCCGCCGTCTTCCGCATCAAGGAGGAAATGCTGGTCCGCGCCAACGGTGCGCTCGGGCCGGGCGAAATCAAGGATATTCTGATCCAGGATTTGATCCAGCAATGAGCGACGACGATTTCATGGATTTCGAGATCGCCGCGCCAAGCATGTCGCTTGGCGGTGGCGACGGGGATGCGTTCGATCAGGCGAGCATCGACGCGCTGTTTGGCGGCAACGAGCCCGTCACCAAGAAGAGCGGCCTGAAAGCCGTCATCGAATCCAACGTGATCAGCCACGAGCGGCTGCCGATGCTCGAAGTGGTGTGCGAACATATGGTGCGCAGCTTCGCCAGCAGTATGCGCAACCTGACCTCCGACGCGATCGACGTGAGCCTCGAAGAACTGACCTCGATCCGCTTCGGCGACTTCATGGGGCGCCTCGCGCTGCCCGCGATGATCGGCGTGTTCAACGTGCCCGCGTGGGACAATTACGGCGTCATCACCGTCGAATCGAGCCTGATCTACGCGGTCGTGGACGCGCTGCTCGGTGGGCGGCGCGGCGGCGGACCGATGCGGATCGAGGGCCGCGCCTTCACCACGATCGAGACCAGCCTGGTGTCGCAAATGCTCGAACTGGCGCTCGCCGATCTATCGACCGCGTTCGAACCGATCGACGCGATCGAGATGATCCTTGAACGCGTCGAGACCAGCCCGCGCTTCGCCGCGATCGCCGGGCCGACCAACATCGCCGCCGTCGCCACCTTCCGCGTCGATATGGAAGGGCGCGGCGGCAAGTTCAGCGTCCTGCTCCCTTATGCGACGATCGAGCCGGTGCGCGAAAAGCTGCTGCAGCGCTTCATGGGCCAGAAGGTCGGGCGCGGGAATATCTGGGAGGCGCATATGGCCGCCGAATTGCTCAAGACCGACGTCTCGATCGATGTCGTGCTGGGCGAACGGATCCTGCGCCTGGAGGAGATCCGCGCCTTTGCGGTCGGCCAGACGATCGCGCTGCACACCGCGCCCGATGATCCACTCGAAATTCAATCGGGCGGCGTGACGCTCGGCCGCGCCCAGATCGGGCAACGCTGCAACAATATCGCGGTCCGCATGGTGGCCGACATGTTCAAGGAGATCGAGCGATGAGCTTTGCCACCCTAACCGACATCGTGACGATGCTATTCTGTACCGCAGTGCTGGTGCAAAGCGTGCGGCTGATCCGGGCTTTGCGCGCGGTGAAGGGCGCCGATTTCGGCGCGATGGTCAAGGCGCTCGACGCCGCCACCGCCGAAGCGCGCGAAGTGCTCGACGATTTGCGCGAAACGCTGCGCGTCGATTGCGCCGCCAATGCCCGTGTCATCGCCAACGGCACCGCGATGCGCGAGGAACTGACCGTAATGGCGGGCATTGCCGACGCCGTTGCCGAACGCATCGTCGAGGCGGTCGAAAAAAGCAAAACCATCCCAACCCGCGCAGCCGATCGCACGACGGAGCCGAAAGCCAAGGCCAAGCCGCGTCCGCGCGCGACGGCGGAGGCAGCGGCGTGATCCGCAAGCCATCACTGTTGATGCTGACCGCCGCCGCAGCCGCGGTTTCGGGCGTAGCGCACGCCATCGGCGTCGCGACTCCTGCGGGCGGCGAGGCACCGCCGACGCGGCTCGGCACCGCGATCAAGGAGGACATCGCCACGCGCGATCAATCGGCGACGCGGCGGACCCGTGCGCTTGCTTTACGCGAACAGGCCGCGCGCGCGACCGAGGAACGGCTGAAGAGCGAGTTGCGCGCGCGTCAGGAGGCGGCGGCTGCCGCAAACACCGCCGGCGGGCCGACCGCCGAGGGCGCGCAATATGACAATCTCGCCAAAATCTATCAGGCGATGAAACCCGCCAAGGCGGCGCTGGTGTTCGAACAGCTCGACATGGATATCCAGATGAAGGTCGCAGGGCGGATGCGCGAACGCTCCACCGCGATGATCCTGGCGGCGATGACGCCCAAGGGTGCGGCCGATCTCAGCATGTCGCTGGCGCGTAAGGAAGTGCGCAAGGCGCGCGATCTGTCGGCACCGACATCCGCCGCCCCGGCGAAGCGTTAGCCCTGGCGCGCCACTCTCACGATTCCGCCGACACCTCGACGATCAGGACGCGCTCGATGCCGGGATCGGCGGCGCGCAGCACCTTGGTCAGGTCCGCGCTCAAACGGCGCACATCGACCGGCGTTTGCGGGGACGCGAACAGGCGCGAGAATTCGATCGCGCCGGCCACCGAAACCGCGCGCAATTCGGGCAGCCGCTCGGTCAGCCGTGCCAGGCTGGCGGCGTCCTTCGCGGCCAGCACCAGCTTCAGCTTGAGCGTGCCTTCGATCCGGTCCGATCCGACGATCGGCACGACGATCTTGTCCATCGGCAGCAGCTCGACCGCGCCATGTTCGGACCCGGACGCAGCGGCGGGACTCGCCACCGTGGCGAGCGCGACAATCGCCGCAACGGTTGAAAATCGCTGAGGAATCGATCGAACTCCGGGGGGCGGACACGCCCGTCGCGTCCACCCCCCTATAATAGAGGATAGCACGCCCAATTAGGACATTTCATGAGCCGCGATCAAAGGCCTGGCCGCGTCAAAATGATCGACGCAGGGGCAGGGTCCCCGCCAATGCGCCGGATCGGCGACGTGCCCGGTGCCACCGGCACCGAGCCAACGCCGGCGCCCGAACCGCCCGTTGCCAAACCACGGACGTTTTTGTGG
The DNA here is from genome assembly GCA_027489365.1 of Sphingomonadales bacterium. Classification (GTDB taxonomy): domain Bacteria; phylum Pseudomonadota; class Alphaproteobacteria; order Sphingomonadales; family Sphingomonadaceae; genus Sphingomonas. The sequence goes on along the minus strand of JAIXZV010000107.1, from coordinate 338 downwards.
ACCACGCTGTTCCTGCTCGCCTGCATCATCGGGGCCGCCGCCGTCACGCTAGCCCCGCTGCTCGGCCTCGGCTGATGCGCGCGATTTTGGCACTTGCGCTGCTCGCTGCATCGGCGGCGGCACCTGCACCCGCACCGGTAGCGACCCCACCGGTAAACCCGGCGGACACCGAAACCGACGCCGCCGCCGACATCGCCGTCACCCCGGTCGGACCGGTCCGCAGCGCGCCGAAGGTCACGCCGTTCGCCCCGCAATTCTCGACGCTGCCGCCGATCACGCGGCCGAACGGCTGGGCGATCATCGCCAACGAGGCGGCCTGGGGTGCCCTGCTGCGTTCG
>JAIXZV010000076.1 GCA_027489365.1 Sphingomonadales bacterium | reverse complement strand
CTCGAGCGGCGGGGTGATCATTTCCCAATAGAGATCGGTGCCGTCCTCGGCCTTGATCGTGCCGAACTTCGTCTGCTGATGCGATGCGAGATAGGGGTAATAAGGATGCCCCGGCTTCACCGCATTCTCATTGATCCACGACAGCTGCTTGCCGGTCGCGTCCGCCAGATAAAGCTGCGTCGGCTGCGTCGGGTTGGAGCGCGCGACGATCATCCGCGACGCCGCGCCGTCCATCGTGCCATTGTTCCACCAGCCGGTCTCGGTCAGCCGCGTGACCACATTCGGATGCGCGATATCGACCGCATAGAGATGCTGTTCGAGCACGCCGTCCTTGTTGCCGACAAAGTACAACCGGCCCTTGGCCTCATCCACGCCGGCGAGCGACTGCACGACCCAATCCCCGCTGGTGAGCGTAGTCCATTTGCCCTTGGCGAAGCGATAGAGGTGGCCGTAGCCGGTCCGCTCCGACCGCCAGATCAGGCTCCCATCCTTCATCGGATGCACATCCGACAAATTGAGCCAGCTCCGCGCGCCCGATCGTTCGGTGAACAGCACCGTCGATTTGCCCGTGGCGGGATCGACCTTGAGCATGTCGAGCGTCTTCTGGTCGCGGCTCTGGCGCTGCACGAGGAGCGCGCTGCCGTCCTGCGTCCAATCGACGCGCGCCAGATAGATGTCGGGGTTGCTGCCGAGATCGACCTTCACCCGGCCCGAGCCATCGGCCTTCATGACGTACAGCTCGACCAGCACGTTAGGCGTGCCAGCGGCGGGATAGCGCTGGTCGTACACCTTGGTTCCGTTCGCGCCGATCGCCGCGCGCGTGACGATGCCGACGGGGGCCTCATCAAAGCGCTCGACCGCGATGTGCGTGTCGCCGGGCGACCACCAATAGCCGGTGCGGCGGTCCATTTCTTCCTGCGCGACGAACTCGGCCTCGCCCCAATGGACCGTGCCCGCGCCATCGCTGGTAAGTTGCTTCGCAGCCCCGCCACCGAGCGGCTGCACGAACAGATTCTGCCCGCGCACGAAGCTGACAAAGCCACCCTTGGGGCTGACGGTCGGGTTCAGCTCCCCATCGGGTGTATCAGTGAGCCGCCGCGTCTTGCCGTCGAGCGTCGCGAGGTACAGGTCGCCGTCGAGCGGCACCAGAATCGTCTTTCCATCGGGCGCCCAGTCATAGGCGACGATGCCCTTCGATCCCGCGATCCGCGCGCGTTCGCGCTGCATCTTCTCGACTTCGGACAGTTCCGGGCCCGATCCGACCTTTTTCGAATCGACCAGCATCCGCTCCTGCCCCGTACGCGTATCGAGCGCCCAAAGGTCGAAGCGCTCCTTCTCGTCGGCACGCGGTTTCAGCGAAGTGAGCAACGTCCCGTCGGGCGAGAGCTTCAACCCGCGCGGCTGCACGCCCGACAGATCGGGGCTGCCGAATACGCGCGCCAGCGTCAGCTTCTGGTCGGGCAGCTTGTCAGCGGCCATCGCCGGCACCGCCGCACTGGCGAGCAGAACGCCCGCAAAAGCCAAAACGCCGCGCATCATGCATCTCCAGTCCCGCTCATGTCCCGCGCCCGGCGAATGCGGGCGGTCGCGGCGCTTATCGCGAGGGTTTCCAGCGCCGTAAAGAGCCGCCGGTCAGTGCTTGCGGAACAGGCTCGCTTCCAATGCCTGATCGGGCAAGCGCGCGCCGCTGCGGTTGAACAGCGGGGTGATGCACTTCGTGTATCCGACGGGCTCGAACCCAGCCGCCACGACGGTATCGGCAAAGCGGAAATTGCTATGGCGCAGCGCCAGATAGCCGCCGGGACGCACGGTCCGCGCCAGTTCGGTCACTTCGCGCTCGAACCGCTCGAAATCGAGGATGCGGTTGTGCTGGATGGTAAAGTCGTTGAGCAGCCCGTGTCGGAACACCGCCATCGCGAGCACTGCGTCATACACCGCGTCCCCCTCGTCGCGGGCAGAGTCGCCCACTTCGAACTGGGTCTGCGCTTCGTGCTCGACCGGTCGTTGCGCGTGGCAGATCGCGATCCGCTCCGGGCTGATATCGATGCCCTTGATGAACGCCTTGGGAAAACAGGCGCGCAGCGAAGCGACTTCCTCACCGGTCGCACAGCCGAACGACAGCAGCCGCACGCCCTCCATCCCGCCCAGCCGCTCGCGCAGTTCGGCAAAGGTTTCGGGATAGCGGTCGTTGAAGGTCGTGCCGAACGGCTGAAACAGGCCCGCAGGCCGGCGCAACCGCAGCAAAGCGGCGTGCCGCTGATCCGCGCCGCGGACGAGATCGAGCAGCACCTGCGCGCCACGGTAGCCCGGCAGTCCCCGCACCCAGCCCTTAAGACCCGGATCAGGCAAGCGCCGGGTTCCCGGCAGCGTCGGGCGTCGTGACGGCGCGCGGGCGCTTGCGCCACGGCAAAGCGCGCCCTTCGATCAGCGAGCGCCAGGCCCACTCCACGGGCGCGATATCGTACCGCTTGACCCACAGATTCGCGCCGATGAGGAGCAAGGCATTGATGACGAAGGCGGTGACCATCAGCGGTCCCCACGTCATTTTGCCGTACAATGCAAGCATGAAGGGCGGGTACAGCACCCACAGGCAAATCATGGTCTGCGCGATGTAGATGGTGAGCGCCGTCCGCCCCGCCGCCACGAACGGGCGCAGCAACGCCTGTCCAGTGGCGGTCGCCACCAACAGGTTGATCAGCCCGATATGCCCCAGCGTCATCGCCAGCCGCGCCACTTCATAGGCGACCGGTGCGAAATGCGGACCGCTTCCCGGCGGCGCGGTCATCGCAAACCCACCGGCGATGCGCAGCGTAACGCCGACGAGATAGCCGATCGCAGTCAGCCAGACGTAGAATGTCCGGGACCGGTGCCCCTGCAGGATGCCCAATTTGTACAGCGCGGCACCGATCAGCATCACGCTGCTGGCTTCCCACACGAACAGGATCTCGATGAATTGCGACTGGAGTTCCAAGAAGACATGCCATTGCATCGCCGCCCAGGTTCTGAAGGTGCCGGAACCGCTGCGCGCTGCATCCTCGGCGGCTACGTCGGCCTTGGATTTCGCCTTGGCCTTAGCGCGCTCCTGCTTGGCCTTCGCATCGCTGGCCAGCGCCTTCTTGTCGGCGGCCGAAATCGCCTTGCCCGCCGCCTGCTTGGCCGCGATCGCCGCGACCTCGGCGCGCGTCTGCAGCACCTGATAATACCCGAAATAGCCGCCCAGTGTCAGCATCAGCATCGACAACGACAGGCCGATCACGATCAGCCAGCGCGGTCGCAAGCGGCGGAACAGAAACGCCACCAGCGCCGCGATCCCATAGGTGTGGAGAATGTCGCCCGGCCAGAGCAGGAGGAAGACGTGCACCAGACCGAAGGCGAACAGAATGAGGTTGCGCACATAATAGCGCCCCATGATCGCCCAGCCGCTGGCGTTGTCCGCTGCGCGATCGGTCAGGATTACCATCCCTGCCCCGAACAGCATTTCGAGCAGGCAGCGCGCCGTGCCGTTCGCGAGCACCTCGCGCAGCCACCACGCCGCCTGATCGGTCGCCGACCAGCCGAGGTGCCGGATGTCATCGAACGACGCGTAGAGCGACGCGCCCATATCGTTGATGTTCATGAACAGGATGCCGAGAATGGCAATTCCGCGCATGATATCGAGTACCGCGATCCGCGGCGCGCCATCGGGTTCGGCGGCGGTGGTCATGGCGACATCGGACATGCGATTTCCCCCCGGAAGCAAGCCTCCCCATAGCGACGCGTGGCCCGCGCGGCAAACCGGACAGCGGCGGTTCATTTCGGCTACGATAGCAGACGAAAAACGGTAGGGGGATCGACATGGCGCGCTTCGGCACGGGTTTTCGCGGGATGGCGGCGATGAGCGCAGGCGTGCTGTTGCTCGCCGGGGCGACGCCGGTGCTCGGCCAATCGATCCACGATCGCATGTATCCCGCACCGACCGCGCCGATCGCGAAAGCGACCTTGCCCCGCCAAGCGAAGCTGGTGACGGTCACCACCGCGGACCGGCTCGCCATCACCGGGGCAGCGGTGCCTGCGCAGCCGGGCAAGCCGACGCTGCTGGTGTTCCACGGCAACGGATCGAGCGCGATGAACACGCTCGACTGGTTCGCGCCGCTGATCGCGCAAGGATACGGCGTCGTCGCCGCCGAATATCGCGGTTATTCGGGCAATCCCGGCCGCGCCGACGAACCCGGTCTGGCGCGCGATGCCGATGCTTTCTACGCCGAAGCGCGGCGGGTGGCGAATGGTGGCCGAGTGATCGTCATAGGGCACAGCCTGGGCGGCGGCGTCGCCTTCGGACTGGCGACGCGGCAGAAGCTCGATGCTCTGGTCACGATCGGCACCTTCACCGGAATGCGCGCGATGGCCCCGAAGATCGCGCGCGCCTTCATCTCCGACCGTTACGACAATCTCGCCGCCATCCCGACGCTCGACGAGCCGCTGTTCATCATCCACGGCACCGCCGACGAGACGGTTCCGGTGCAAATGGGCAGCGCGCTCCATAATGCCGCAATGGCGGCGAAGCGCGATGGGTTCAGCCTGGCGATCCGAGGGGCCGACCACCATCCCGACGGAAAGACGATCGCCACGCTGATCGAGGTGATCGCCGCCCATCTGGATAATCCGAAAGCGCCGATCGGCGCGCTCCCCGACACGGTGAAACTCTATCCGCTAGGCTCAAGCTAGCGCGGCAGCGGCCTTCCCGCGAGATAAGGATAGGGATCGACATCGGCCCCCTCGTACCAGCGCTGCTGCGGATCGGTACGGGCCAGGCCGAAATGCAAATGGTAATTGCCCGGTCCGGCATTGCCGGTGTCGCCGACAAAGCCGAGCGGATCGCCGGGCTTGACGATCTGGCCCTCGTGCAGGCCGGGCGCATAGCTGGCGAGATGCGCATAATAATAAGTCCAGCGCCGCTCGGGCGAACGCACATAGACGGTCGTCCCGCCCGTCACGCTGGTAAACAGCTTCTCGATCCGCCCGACCGCCGCCGCCAACACCGG
>JAIXZV010000290.1 GCA_027489365.1 Sphingomonadales bacterium | reverse complement strand
CTGAGCGAGGACATCCTCGCGCGGCTGGAGAAGAACCCGCTGCGCATTCTCGATTCGAAGGACCCGCGCGACCGGCCAGTGGCGGACAGCGCGCCGGGGATCGATGCGTTTCTAAGTCCAGAGGCGTCAGCCTTCTTCGAAGCCGTCAAGGCAGGGCTTACGGCGGCGGGCGTGAAGTTTGAGCGCAACGAGCGACTGGTGCGCGGCTTGGATTATTACCGCCACACCGCGTTCGAATTCGTCACCGACCGGTTGGGCGCGCAAGGGACTGTGCTGGCAGGTGGGCGCTATGACGGACTGATCGGCTCGCTCGGCGGGCCGGAGACGCCGGGCGTCGGCTGGGCGGCGGGGATCGAGCGGCTGGCGATGTTGGCCGAGCCGGATGGTGTGCCACAGTGCGCTGTGGCTGTGGTTCCGACGAGTGCTATTACTCTGGGCGAAGCCCATAAGCAGTTGGCGGCGATCCGTCGACTTGGCCTCGTCGCTGACATGACGTTCCGTGGCAATCTAAAAAAGCGCTTGGCAAAAGCCTCCGAAGCCGGAGCCAGATATGCCGTCATCATCGGTGACGACGAGCACGCGGCGGACAGCGTGACGATCAAAGCGTTGTATAGTGGGGAACAGGCAACGCTGCTGGCGAGGCTTGCTCCACAAACGCTGTGGGACTTTATCTGGGACGACGAGATAAACGACGGCGCCCCGCCGCCGCTGAATGAACGCATGCCGCAGAAGCGGCCGGGGGATGTCTTCTGGGCGCTTCCCTCCGGTAAAATCGTGGATACGGTGTGACTTCCATGTCCCCCGACCGCATCCCGCAGATCGAGGCGCGCACCGCGTGTTCTCCGGCGAAGGCCGGAGCGCTGGGTTTCGCGCGCCGTCCTTCGCAACCCTGGGCTCCTGCCTGCGCAGGAGCACGGCGGGGGGTGTGGCGCGCATGACCTCCATCTCCCCCGAACGCATCCTGCAGATCGAGGCGCGGCGTGACGAGCTTTCGGCGTTGATGGCGTCGGGGGATTTGCCGTCGGAGCGCTTCGTCGCGGTCTCCAAGGAATATGCCGAGCTCGAACCCGTCGCGCGGGCGGCGGGCGAGGTGCGGCGGTTGCGTGCCGAACTCGGCGTGCTGGCGGGGATGGAGGGGGACGACGACCCCGAAATCAAGCTGATGGCGCGCGAGGAGATCGAGTCGATCCGCGGGCGCTTGCCCGACGCCGAACGCGCGCTCGCACTGTCGCTGCTGCCGCGCGATGCGGCGGACGAGCGCGCCGCGATGCTCGAAATCCGCGCCGGCACCGGCGGCGACGAAGCAGCACTCTTCGCCGCCGACCTGTTCCGCATGTACCAGCGCTACGCCGAGGGGCAGGGGTGGAAGGTCGAGCTGATCTCGGCATCTTCTTCCGAAAGCGGCGGCTTCAAGGAAGCGATCGCCTCGGTCGAGGGCAAGGGCGTGTTCGCCAAATTGAAGTTCGAAAGCGGCGTCCACCGCGTCCAGCGCGTCCCAGCGACCGAGGCGCAGGGGCGAATCCACACTTCGGCGGCGACCGTCGCGGTGCTGCCCGAGGCCGAGGAAGTCGACGTCAAGATCGAGGACAAGGACCTCCGCATCGATATCTACCGCTCGTCCGGCCCGGGCGGGCAATCGGTCAACACCACCGACTCGGCGGTGCGGATCGTGCACATCCCCTCCGGCCTGGTGGTGATCCAGCAGGATGAGAAGAGCCAGCACAAGAACAAGGCCAAGGCGCTTAAGGTGCTGCGCACGCGGCTGTATGAAGCCGAGCGCGAGCGGCTGCATCAGGAACGCGCGGGCGCGCGCAAATCGATGGTCGGATCGGGCGACCGGTCCGAGCGCATCCGCACCTACAATTTCCCGCAAGGCCGCGTGACCGACCACCGCATCAATCTGACGCTGCACCGCCTGCCCGAAATCCTGCAGGGCGAGATGGACGACCTCATCGGCGCGCTGATCGCGCAGGACGAGGCAGAGCGGCTCGCGAGTCTGGATGGGTGAGCGCCCGATTTGAGCCGCGCCTGATGCTCACGCGAAGCCGCGAAGGCGCGAAGAAGAGTTTAGTTCGCGCAGAGGCGCAGAGGCGCAGAGAAGACGATTTTTGTGCGCGCGGAGACGCGGAGACGCGGAGAGAAAGAAACAAGCGCGGTAGCGCTTCATCTGCCGCTGTTTTGTCTCCCGAACGCTGCCACCGGTGCACGATCTCCGCGTCTCCGCGCCTCCGCGCGAACCAACCTTCTTCCTTCTCTTCGCGCCTTCGCGTGAACCCATGACGGCCTCCACCCGCCAAGCGCTCGCGATTGCCACAGCCGCGCTCACCGAGATCAGCCAAACCCCCCGCCTGGATGCCGAGTTGCTGATGGCACACGCGCTCGGCATTTCGCGCGAATCGCTGCTCCTCTACCACCTCGACGCCCCCGAACCCGCCGCCTTCGCGCCGCTCCTCGCGCGTCGTGTCGCTCACGAGCCGATCGCCTATATCACCGGCACCCGCACCTTCTGGACGATCGAGCTGGCGGTCGGCCCCGGCGTCCTCGTCCCGCGGGCTGATAGCGAAACGCTGCTGGAGGCCGCAGTCGATCATTTCCGCAAGCGCGCGCCCGCGACGATCCTTGATCTAGGGACGGGGCCGGGCACACTGCTGCTGGCCGCGCTCGATCAATGGCCGGGCGCGACCGGCGTCGGCGTCGATACGTCTGATGTCGCGCTCGATTATGCCGCGCGCAATGCGGACGCGCTCGGGCTGGCGGCCCGGGTACGATTCTCGAAAGGGGCGTGGGCCGAAGGGTTGGCCGAGCAGTTCGACCTGATCCTCACCAACCCGCCCTATATCGGCACCAGCGAAACCCTCCCCGATGAAGTCCGCGACCACGAACCCGATGTCGCCCTCTTCGCAGGCCCCGACGGCCTCGCCGACTACCGCATCATCGCGCCGCAACTCCCGGCCCTGCTCGCTCCCGGTGGGGCGGCGATCCTCGAAATCGGGGCGACCCAAGCTGCCGCCGTCACGGCCTTGCTCGAAGCGGAGGGCTTCGCCGTCGCTCTGCGGCATGACCTCGGCGGCAATCCCCGCGCGCTGATCGCGACGCGCCGGACATGATTTGTCGCACGATTGCCACAACATTCCGCTTGGAGAATGTCGGCGAAGCGGCTATTGCACGACGCAGGGGCACGCATTTTCACAATAACATGTTGAAAATGGGCTGTTGTCCGCTCCTTTAGTCATGGAGACGCTGTCGTCCGGCGACCGTGGCAAGCTCGCTCCGCCGTTGATCGGTCGGTGCCGGGCGGGGGCATTTGCATCCATATTTGGAGCACGGCCAGTTTGGTTTCTGAAGACAGGACAACAAGAACTTGATCAATAATCGTCAGGCCGGTCGCCGTCGTGGCCGTGGCGGGCAGCAGCAGCGCTCGTCGGGTGGCAATCCGGGTCGCCAGGATAGCGGCAATCGCATCGACAATCGCGCACGCGGTAATGCCGCCCAATTGCTCGAGAAATACAAGACGCTCGCGCGCGACGCGCAGATGCAGGGTGACCGCGTCAACGTCGAATATTACCTCCAGTTCGCGGACCATTATTTCCGCGTGCTCGCCGAAACGCGCGCGCGCTTCGAGGAAAATGGCGGGGCGGTCTCGACCCGGCGCATCCAGGGCGCCACGCTCGACGAGGACGAGCCCGATTATGAGGATGAGGGCGAGCGCACTGAGCAGCCGCAGGGCGAGCAGAATCGCGGCGACCAAAACCGTGGCCAGCAACGCGACGGGCAAAACCGTGATCAGCAGCGCGATGGGCAGAACCGTGGCCAGCAGAATGGCTATCGTCAGGACGGGCGTCAGGACGGCAATCGCGGCTATAACCAGAACGGCAATGGCCAGCGCGAGCAGAATGGTGCGTCGGAAGGACGCGGCGATCAGCAGCGCGGCAACGGCCAGGACTATGACAATCGGGCGCGCGTAAATGGTAATGCCAACGGCAATGTGGCCGAGGGCGGAGCCGAGCGTCAGGCCGAGGGCCATCGCGAGGAGCAGGGTGAACGCCCGCCGCGCCGCGAGCGCTACGAACGGACCGAGCGCCTTGCGCGCCCGGCGGTCGAACCGGTCGAGCAGGAAGCGCCAGCCGCCGTCGAGGTGGCCGCACCCGACGCTGCCGAAGCGCCGCGCCGCGGCCGTGGCCGCCCGCGCCGTGAAGCGGCTCCGGTCGATTCGGATGGTCCGGGCCTCGAAAATGTCGGTTTCTTGGCTGGTCGTGTAGCGCCATCGTCGGATACGCCGACCGAGGCCGAAGCGCAGCCGCCGGGCGACGATGCTGATGTCGCCGAAAAGCCACGCCGCCGCCGTGGCCGTCCGCCAGCGAGCGCGGTTACGACTGCGGAATAATACGCCCAACTACGGGTGAAAAACGGAACGGGCTGCAAGCGATTGCGGCCCGTTCGTATATCGGCCGATTGCCGCTGTGCCTGTGAGCGTTCCGGACTCCGGCGTTACTCGATTTCCTTGACCGCCTCGTCATGGCCGCTGCCCGAGCTCAAGAACACCAGCCCCATCAGTACCGCCGTCAGCATGATCGATCCGCCCGCGCCGCCGATCACCGCGAGGATCGCGACCCACCCCATCGGGCCGTACACGTGTTGCAGCACGAGGATGGCAAGCACGATGAACACTGCCGCCACGATCGCCATCCAGCCGAGGATGCGACGGAAGCGGCGCCATGCGAAGGCGGCATAGGTCGGATCGGCAAGGCCCGGATTGGCAGGGGGAGGAGTCGTCATGCTTCCCATATGGCCGCAAACGTGAAATCCTCAAGCACCTCAAGACTCGGGACCCCGAGCGGAGGAGGAGAGAGACGATGACGATCGCGGCAATCCTGGGCAACAAAGGGCGCGAAGTGATCTCCGTCAGCGCCGATCACAGCGTTGGCGATGCGGTTGCGGTGCTGGCCACGCGGCGCGTCGGTGCGGTACCGGTGATGGACGGGGCGAGCGTGGTCGGGATCTTTTCCGAACGCGACGTCATTCACGCGATCTCCGAATACGGCGCCGATGCGATGGCGCGAAAGGTCGGCGATACGATGACCGCCCCTGCCATCACGGTCGGGCCGCTTGAGCCGGTGATCGGCGCGTTGTCGCTGATGTCGCGGCGGCGGATCCGGCATCTGCCCGTCGTCGAGGAGGGGCGGCTGATCGGGTTCGTGTCGATCGGCGACCTCGTCAAATATCGCATCGACCGGATCGAGGCCGATGCCGAGGCGATGCGGAGTTATATTCAGAGTGCTTGAGCCGCACGCGTTTAGCGCAAGCTAAACCCGAGACGGCGAAAGCCCGGACGGCCTCGGATCCGCGAGGACCGACCACGCGGCTGTGCCGCGGCGCACTTCGTTCAAGCCGCCGCCAGCGGCTGCTTGCGCACCACCGCGATCAACTCGCGCAGCACGGACCGCGAGAAGATCGCCAGCCAGCCGCCGTAGACGCCCGCGCCCATGCCAACCAGGATTAGCAACCGCAGCACCGTCGGCATCACGGGCAGAAGGCCGTCGATCAGTGTCACCACCAGCGCCATCGCCAAAGCGGCCAGCAAGGCCGGGGCAATCGCATCGGCGATCGCGCGCAGCGACGTGCCAATCACCGGTAGCGCGCGCCAAAGGCTGAAACCGAGATAGAGCGGGTAGCCGCAGATCCACGCGGCGGCGAGGCCGGTCGCCCCCCACTGCACCCCTATCAGGAAGCCGGTCGTCAGGATCACCGCGCCGGCGGCGCCATTCCCAACCCCGATGCCGGGGCGGCCTTGCGCATCACAGGCGGGTTGCAGCAGCACTTGCAGCGTCATGAAGGGCATGGCGAGCGCGAGCAGATGCACGACGGGTGCGGTCTCGCCCCATTTCTCGCCCAGCACCGTGAGCACCAGCGGCTGCGCGGTCGCGGCCAGTCCAAAATAGAAGGGGAGGGCGGCGACCATGATGATCCGTACGCTGCGCGCAAAGGCGAAGGCGACCGCCGCGCGATCGTGCTGAATGCGGGCATAGGCGGAAAAGGCCACTTCGTTGAGCGGCGGTACGATCTTCGACACGAAGACCTGGGTCAGGAACAGGCTCTCGGTGTAGATGCCGAGCATATGAGGGGTGAAATGCCGCCCGGCGATGAACACGTCGGCCTGGCTTTGCGCGAACCAGAAGAGCTGGCCGAGCGCCATCACCCCGCCATAGCAGGCGAGGCTGCCCGACCCGCGGAAATCGAAGCTCGGCCAGATCAGCGATTTGGCGGCGATCGTCATGCCGATCGCACGCACGCCGAACAGCACCATCGGCGCGAGGACCAATGTCCACACGCCCAGCCCCATCAATGCGCCGCCGAGCGCCGCACTTGCACTTGCGACCGACGCGATGATGTTGACGCGCGCCTGCCCTTTGAAATCGAGCGATCGCGACAGGAGTGCATAGGGGAGTGCGATAAAGGGGGTGGCAAAATAGAACAGCGCTTGCACCCGCAACATGTCCGCGACGATCGGCTGGCGGTAATAGGCGGCGGCAGCAGGGGCGAGGATCAGCACCTGTGCCGCAGCAAGGGCGCCATTCAGGAGAAGCAGCATCCCGAACAACTGCCGGATATCGCGTGTCGTGATCTCGGGCTTCTGGATCAGCCCGCTCGCCAGGCCATAGCCATTGAGCATGTTGAGGAAGACCAGGACGACGCCGGTCATTGCAAACAACCCATAGTCGTGCGGATCAAGGATACGAATCACCAAGAAGGTGGCGGCCCATTGCACGAGCTGGGCGATAATCTGGCTACCCGAGCGCCAGATGACGGCACTGCGGACCTGATTCGACAGTGATTCGGGGGTATCGCTCGGTGATTCGGCAGTGGCTTCCATCCGATAGGGCCTAGCCGAGAAGGCTTTAAGGACCCCTAAACCCCAGCATTTCTGCGAGTTTGACGCATAATTGAAAGAAAATTGCAAAAAAGGGTTTGACCGAATCGCGGGGTGGACCTAGAGGGGTTTCACCGCAGCGACGGACCGGACGGTTCGCTTCTGTAGTCACCAAATAGCCAGGCGCCAGGGTCGCTCTCCAAAAGAGGGTTTACCAAGGCGTCGGTCTTTT
>JAIXZV010000326.1 GCA_027489365.1 Sphingomonadales bacterium | reverse complement strand
CCGATCATACCGTGCATCCGGTCAATGCCGATCGGATCGTCGGGCAGTGGCGTGCGCTCCACGGCGTGGACGGGTCGGCCGATCGGGACGTGGTCAGCGGTCCACTGCGCAGCCGTGCGTGGCACGCTGCGGATGGCACGGTACTGATCGCGGATCATCGCATTGCCGGCATGGGGCATGGCACGCCCGTCGGCACGCTGGGCGAGACGGCGTGCGGTGCCGCGATGCCGCACATGCTCGATGTCGGCATTTCCTCGACCTGGCAGATCGCGCAGGATTGGGGTCTGCTCGACGGGGCGGAGCGACCGCAGGTAGCGGCTGCGACGCGAGCTGTGCCACCCTCTGCGCCGGTCAATGATGTTCAAGCGACGATCGAGGCGGCGCTGCGCTCGGCCGGGTTGATGCGGTAGGGTCAGACCTCGCCGGCTGCGAAGCCGAGCATATCGAGCAAAGCGACGCGCGCGGTGTGGCACTGTTGCCACAGCGCCGGATCGCCGAGATCGGCGGGGGCGATCCGTTCGGGCCAATGCCGCTCGACCAGCGCCGCCAGCACATCGCATTTCGCGGGATCGAGCAGGAAGCGCGGGTCGATCGCGGCGTGGGCGGCGTCGTCCACCACCACGCGCAACCGCAAGCACGCTGGCCCGCCGCCGTTGCGCATCGATTCGCGCAGGGTCATCACTTCGACCCGGCGGATCGGGCCGTTGCCCGCGATCAATTCCTGCAGCCACGCCCAGACTTCGGCCGTCTCCTGGCATTCACCCGGCACGATCAGCGCCATCGTGTTGTCGGGCAAGGTCACGATCTGCGAATTGAACAGATAGGATTTGATCGCCGCTTCGAGCGACACGCGTGCCGCCGGGACTTCGACGATCACCGCCTCGGGCAAGCGCGCGCGGAGGAAGGCGTGGACCGCCGCCGGATCCTCGAACGCCTGTTCGTGCGCGAACAGGACAGTTTCGTTGGCGACCGCGACAACATCATTGTGGAATGCCCCCGCCGCAATCGCTGCGACGCTTTGCTGGACGAGCAGGACGTCGGCCGGATCAAGCCCGTGGCGACGCGCGACGGCGGCGCTGGCGCTGCGGTGCTGGCGGGCTGGGAAGCCGGCCGCGCTGCGCTCGCCATAGACAAACAGTTCGATCCCGCGCGTGCCGTGCTGCGCGGCCATCCGCATGTGGTTGGCCGCCCCTTCGTCGCCGAGCGCGGCGGGGAGTGCGTCATGCACCGCGAAATGCGCGGCGTCGCCGAACGCCAGGCGGAGTTGCCGCGCGGTGTGCGGATGCTCGATGCTCCGGTGTGCCATCGTCGACAGATTGGCGACCGAGAGATGGCAGCGGCCATCCGCCGTGTCGGGGGCGGGCGACACGGTTGCGGCATTGGCGGTCCACATCGGCGAGGCCGAGCACACCGTTGCGATCAGCGTCGGGTCGGCGGTCCAGGCGGCGGCGAGCACGGTATCGTCATCGCCCGTGAAGCCAAGCTCGCGCAGCCACGTGGTGGCGGGGCGATCGTGCGGCAGCAGTAATCCTTGCGCCAGGCCGAGTTCGAGCATCCGCCGCATCTTGGCGATGCCCTGCAACGCCGCCGCGCGCGGCGCGGAGACCGCCCCGGCATTGCTGGTCGCGGCGAGATTGCCGAACGACAGGCCGGCATAATTGTGGCTCGGGCCGACCAGGCCGTCGAAATTGATCTCGCGCATGGGCCTGTCCTCCTAAGCCAGCGTTTCACCGGCCAGCAGCTCGGTATCGATCTGCGCTTGCATCATCGCCGGATAGCGCGCGCCTTCGAGCGCGTTGGGCGGGAACAAAGCATCGACTGCCGCGAGTACGTCTTCGCCCAGCGGCTTGGTCGCGGCGACCATATTCTCGGTCAGATGCGCGATGCTGCGCGTGCCGGGAATCGGCACGATCGTCTCGCCCTGTGCCAGCACCCAGCCGAGCGACAGTTGCGCAGGCGTGAGTCCGGCGTCCGCAGCGATGGCGTCGAAGCGCGCGACGATTTCGAGATTGCGCGACAGCGACGGGGCGACGAAGCGCGGCATCGTTGCGCGGATGTCGCCTTTCTCATACGCATCGTCGCGCACGGCTCCGGCGAGCAGCCCGCGCGCCACCGGCGAGAAAGCGACGAAGCCGATGCCGAGTTCCTCGCACGCCGCCAGCACGGCGACTTCGGGATTGCGCACTGCGGGCGAATATTCGGTCTGCACCGCGGCGATCGGGTGGACGGCGTGCGCGCGGCGGATCGTCGCGGCGGACATTTCGGACAGGCCGATCGCACCGATCTTGCCCGCTTCCTTCAGCCGCACCAGCGCGCCGACCGACTCCTCGATCGCAACGCGTTTGTCGAGCCGGTGGAGATAGACCAGGTCGATATGATCGGTTTCCAGCCGGGCGAGCGAGCCCTCGACCGTCTTGGTGATGGCGGCGGGCGATCCGTCGAGGCCGCGCTTGCCGTCGATCATGTCGAGCACGCATTTGCTCGCGAGCGTGAACTCGGCGCGGCGGTGCATCACGCCTTGCGCCAGCAACCGCTCGTTATTGCCGCCGCCGTAAAGTGCTGCGGTATCGAGCAGGGTACAGCCGAGATCGAGCGCGGTGTTGAGCACGGCGATCGCGGTCGCGGTGTCGGGCGGCGTGCCATAGGCGTGGTTGAGGTTCATGCACCCCAAACCGATCGCCGAAACGGTGAACGGGCCGAGGGTACGCTGCGGATAGGTCAATGGATCGATCCCGATCGTGGAAGGTTCGATCGGGCTGTACCGCCCCTCCCGGTGCGGTGTCCATGCGTGCCGCTCAGGCGGCGTCGCGCTTCGTGAAACGGCGTTGCGCCGCGCGGACGCTGCCGACGATGCGCGAGAGGATCAGTTCCTCGATCCCGGCATAGCCGAGCCCGAGATGATCGGGCCGCACTGAGGTCGCATCACCGAGCTTCAAGGTGCCGGTACGCAGCCCCGCCCGCCCGATCCGCGCCCAGCGTCGCGCGGTTTCCCAGCGGATCAGGCTGCGGCTTTCCGGGTCGGGGCGGTGTTTGGCGAGGAAATCGTCCTGCAGGCGCACGAGCGCGTCGCCCACCGCCGCCAGCGTTGCGCGGTCGGGCACGGGCTGCTGGCTCATCACGTGACGGACGATCAGTTGCCCGGTTTCGGCCGCGGCATCGCCGAACAGCGAGGCATAGACCCCGGCCAGCACATCGGCAGCCCGCCCGCGCATAGCGTCGGCCTGGGTCTGCGATGCACCGCCGCCGTGACGGCGATAGGTCATCAGTTCGTCGTCGAGCCGCGCGATGCCCCCGTACGCGCTGATCCGGTGATAGAGGTCGAAATCCTCGGCATAGACCAGCTCGGGCCGCTGGAACGGATCGAGCTGCCGTGCGGCATCGGCGCGGAACATGACCGATGACCAGACCAAGGGATTCTCGATCCGCAGCAGCCATTCGATCACCGGCGGTGTAGATAGCGGCGCGAGCGACGAGGGCAGGATCGCGCCATCCGATAGGACGTTGGCGGCGGTACCGACCAGCACGATCTCGGGATGCGCGTCGAGATAGGCGACCTGGCGGGCGAAGCGATCGGGATGGCACAGATCGTCATGGTCTAGCGCCGCGATATAGCGACCGCGCGCTTCGGCGAAGGCGGCGTTGCGGGTCAGCACCACGCGCCGGTTTACGGGCGCGCGGATCAGGCGAATGCGCGGGTCGGCGAACGCCTCAATCACCGCTGGCGTATCGTCGGTCGAACAATCGTCGACCACGATCAGTTCGAAGTCGCCGAAGCTCTGCGCTTGCAGCGACACGATCGTCTCCCCGACCAGGCCTGCGCCATTATAGGTCGGCATCAGGACGCTGATCGTCGGGTCGCTCATGCGACGGCGCGCGCCGCGTCGCCCAGGACCTGATCGACGATCATCGCGCCGACATCGTTCTGCCATTGCCACAGGCCATTGGCTTGGCCCGAGAAGCTCGCCTCGCCGCCAAGCTTGCCCCACGGCACGAAACCGGCGGCCAGACCGATGCCGTAGAGGCCCGGAATTGCCGTGCCGCTCGCGTCCATGATGCGGCAGTGCCGGTCGACCATTGCGCCGCCAGCGTGCGCGGCAAGTGCGATGCTGCGGCCGTCGCTGTCGTGAACCGGCAGCGCGCGCGGGCGATAGCCGAGGGCGGCGATGACGAGGTCGGCCTCGGCCAGATGCGTGCGGGCGACGGCATCGTCATCGCCTTGCACCTGATGCACCGTCACGCGCGGATCGGGCACGCGGCCATCGATGCGGAGCTGGCGCAGCACGAGATCGCGCGCTTCGAGCCGGAAGCCCGCGAGGCGATACACGAAGCCGCTGACCGGACAGATGTCGTCCGGGCCGAAATCGGTGAAGCCCTCGGCCAGCGCTGCCTCGGGCGTCGGGTAGAAGGGCCGCAGCGGACGGCGGTGCAGCAGGGTGATCGCGCCTGCGCCGAGCGGGATCGCCTGCGTCTTGAGCAGCAGCACGATCGTCGCGATTGCGCTGGTCGATCCGCCGATCACCACGATCTTGGGATTGCGCTTGGTCGACAGCAGATCGACGATCTTCTGCGGCCCACCGACCGCGAGCGCTTCGTCGGATTGCATCAAGCGGTCGCCGACTTCCTGCACCAGCGACACGCCCCCGACACGCTGTCCCGCAAGGCGGTCGAGCGGCTGGTGACCGCCTGTGGCGATCAGCACGGCGCTGGAAAGCTGGTCGAACTCATGGCCGTCGGCGCGGCGGCGCAGGCGGCTCGACCACAGGCCGCCGCCGGTGCGCGCGGTATGGAGCACGTCATGCCCGGTCAGCACCGTCCCGCCATTCTGCGTGACGAGCGCGTGGAGCCGTTCTCCGGTCGCGCGGACGAACGGCCCGGCCTCGACCAAGGGTACGCCGAGTGCGCCGACATAATGGCCGACCGCACGCCCGGTCGGGTGATCGATCAGTGCTGCCAGTTCGGGGTGGGGGTTGTCCTTCACCGCGCTGAGGAAGGTCTCGGCGGTCGAATCCGAGGTGATCGCGTAGCGCCCGATCCGGCCCTCGCCAAGCACGTCGTCACGCTCGGCGATGACGAGACCCGAGGCGGCGAGTTCGGCCAGCCGGCCGCGCTTGCTCGCGGCTGTGAGCATCGCGGTGCCCGCAGGACCGCCACCCACGACCAGCAGCGAGGCAATCGGATTGGCGCGCGGGCGTGCGGGGACGCGTGCTTCTGCGGTGAGGATGCGGTTAAAGGCGGTGGCGATCACCGCGACATCGGCGACGCGCATCGCATCGGTGATCGGCAGCGAGAGCGATCGGCCCGCCACCGCATCGGCGACCGGGGTCGGCAGGATTGTCGCGGTGCGGCGGAACAGCGGCTGTTCGCCCAGATGCGGGCTGAAATAGCGGCCCGACCCGATCCCTTCGGCTTCGAGCGCGGCGGCGATTGCATCGCGGCGGTGTGCGAGGCCCTCGGGCAACAGCACCGGCATGAACTGGCTCGCGCGACGCTGGCCTTGGCCAGCCTGGAACGAAACACCCTGGAGGTGCGTGCGATAGGCGTCTTCCAACGCTGCGCGATGGTCGCACACTGCGTCGATCTCGGTCAGCTTCTCGCGCGCCATCACGGCGATCACTTCGGGCAATTTGGCGTTGATGCCCGGCAGCGTGGCGCTGCGGCCTGCCTCGAACCCGAAATTGGTCATCGCGCGCAAGCGACCGATCAGCCGCGTATCGCCCGAATGGATAAGCCCGCCCTCGGCGACCGCGAAGGTCTTGGTCGCGTGCATCGAATAGACGGTGGCGAAGGGCGCACCGGTGCCGAAGCCCGCGCCGCTGTCGTCCAGCGTGCCGAGCGAGGCGGCGGCGTCGATCACCACGCCGACACCGTGCTCGCGTTGCAGCCAGGCGTAGCGATCAAGGTCGATCGCGGTGCCGAACGTTGCGTAGGGCAGCAGCACCGCGATGCGGTCGCCATAGTCGCGCAGCAGCCGTTCCTCGGCCTGACGACACGCGGTCCAGTCCTCGGGGTCGATGTCGCAGATCAACGGGGTGAGGCCCGCCCATAGCGCCGCCTGCGCGGTCGCGGCGAAGGTGAGCGCGGGCATCAGCGCGAAGCGGCCCTGAGCGGTCTCGCCCATCGCCTCGCGGATCGCGATCATCAGGCCGAGCGTCGCATTGCCGACCGCGAGGCAGGCGCCTTGCCCGCCGAACAGCTTCGCGGTCGCCTCCGCCTCGAACGCGCGCACTTCGGGGCCGTTGTTGCTGAAGATGCCCGAATCCTCGACGCGGCGGAGCGCTTCGCGCTGCTCGCTCAGGCGAGGCGGATTGGGGGCGATCAAGGGATAGCGCATGGGATCAGCGAGCCTGATGAAGGATGAACCGCTGCGTTCTGCTCCGCCGCCCCCTAAAATCCGGTTACGGCTGCTGTATCCGTTGCAATACACTACCTTTCGGTTGCGCGTTCCCCCCGGCGCGGGGTATCCGAGTGCATCTAGGAGACGCGCGATGGCGACCGAATTCACGCTCAACGGGGCTGCCGCCCGGTTCGACGGAGACCCCGACACGCCCTTGTTGTGGGTGTTGCGCGATCATCTGCAACTGACCGGCACCAAATATGGCTGCGGCATCGCGCAGTGCGGCGCGTGCACGGTGCATCTCGACGGCAAAAATCGCCGCTCTTGCGTGACGCCGATCGCCAGCGTTGCCGGGCGCAGCGTCACGACGATCGAGGGCGCCACCGGCAAGACCGCCGAGGCGGTGAAGGCCGCCTGGGTCGCGATCGACGTGCCGCAATGCGGCTTCTGCCAATCGGGGCAGGTGATGTCGGCGATCGGGCTGCTCGCCGCCAAGCCCAATCCCACTGATGCCGATATCGATCACGGCATGGCGGGCAACATCTGCCGCTGCGCGACCTATGTCCGCATTCGTCAGGCGATCAAGGATGCCGCTAAGCACGTGGAGACGGCAGCATGAACGCCCCCGCTTCACGTCGCGATTTCCTCGCTGGCTCCGGCCTCGTGATCGGGCTCGCGCTGCCGATGGGCAAGGCGGCGGCCAAGGCAGCACCCGCTGGAGAGGCCGCACCGTTCGCGCCCAACGCCTTCGTGCGGATCGCCGCCGACAACACCGTCACCGTCATCATCAAGCATGTCGAATTCGGCCAGGGTCCCGCGACGGGCCTGTCAACGATCGTCGCCGATGAACTCGATGCGGATTGGGGCCAGATGCGGATCGCCTTCGCGTCGGCCAACGATCCGCTCTACAAGAACCTCCTGTTCGGCACGATGGGCACTGGTGGTTCGACCGCGATGGCCAATAGCTGGATGCAGATGCGCAATGCCGGTGCCTCCGCGCGGGCGATGCTGGTTGCGGCTGCCGCCAAGACCTGGGGCGTTCCGGCGGCCGAAGTGAAGGTCGCCAAGGGCGTCGTCAGCCACGGCACGAAAAAGGCGAGCTTCGGAGACCTCGCCGCGACTGCCGCCACGATGCCGGTTCCGGAAAAGCCGACGCTCAAGACGCCGTCGCAATGGACGCTGATCGGCCGCGACACGCCCAAGCTCGACAGCCTCGTCAAGACCAACGGAACCGCACAATTCACGATGGATGTGCAGCGGCCCGGCATGGTTGTCAGCGTGATCGAGCATCCGCCAGCGTTCGGTGGTACGGTTAAAGCGGTCGATGATGCTGCAACGCTCGCCATCCCCGGCGTGGTCGCGGTCAAGACGATCCCGCAGGGCGTCGTCGTCTATGCCAAAGACACCTTCACCGCGATGAAGGGCCGCGCGGCGCTGAAAGTCGATTGGGATTTGTCCAAGGCGGAAACGCGCTCGTCCGAGACGATGGTGAAGCAATACATCGCCGCCGCCGCGACGCCCGGCGTCGAGTGCGAAGCCGAGGGCAATGTCGCCGCCGCGCTCGCCGCCGCTGCCAAGCGGATCGAGGCGACCTACGTCTTCCCGTTCCTGGCGCATGCGCCGATGGAGACGATGGATGCGGTGATCGAGCCCAAAGCGGGCGGCGCCGATTTCTATGCCGGCAGCCAGTTCCAGGTCGGCGATACGACGGCGGTGTCGAAGGTGCTGGGCGTACCGTTCGCCGGCATGACGCTGCACGAACACTATGCCGGTGGCAGTTTCGGACGGCGCGCGACCCCCGATATGGGGGACGCGGTCGAAGCGGCGATGGCGACCAAGGCGCTTGGCGGCACCACCCCGGTCAAGCACATCTGGACGCGCGAGAATGACATTCGCGGCGGGCGCTATCGTCCGCTGATCGTCCACACGATCAAGGGCGGGGTGGACGCCAACGGCAAGATCGTCGGGCTCGACGCGGTCGTCGCCGGGCAATCGTTCATGCGCGGTACCGGCTTCTTTAACCCGAGCGCCAAGTTCGACGAAGCGATGGTCGAGGGGCTGACCGGCAGCGCCTATGCCTTCCCGGCGATTCGGGTCGGTGCGAACGAGTTGAAGAATGGCGTGCCGACGCTCTGGTGGCGCTCGGTCGGCAATACCCACACCGCCTATGTGATGGAGACGTTCCTCGATCGGCTGTTTGCCCTCGGCAAGCAGGATCCGATCACTGGCCGGATCGCGATCATGAAGGACGATCGCGCCAAGGCGGTGCTGAAGCGGGTGGCCGAGGCGGCGGGCGGCTTGACCGCCAAGAGCGGCCGCGCGCGCGGTGTCGCGTTCCACAAGAGCTTCGGGTCGTACGTCGCGCAGATTGCCGAAGTCTCGGTCGGTGCTGACAAGCTACCCCGTGTCCATAAGGTGTGGGCGGCGGTCGATTGCGGGGTTCCGATCAATCCGAACGTGATCCGTGCGCAAGTTGAGGGCGGGATCGGGTTTGGGCTCGGCCATGCGCTTTATGCCGAGATTACGCTGGGTGAGGGGGGCGTGGTCGAGCAGTCGAATTTTGACACGTACCGTAGCTTGCGTATCGGCGAGATGCCTGAGGTCGAGGTGGCGATCATCAACTCGACCGCGAACCCGACCGGGATCGGTGAACCCGGCCTGCCGCCGATCGCCCCCGCGGTCGCCAATGCGTGGCGCAAGCTGACGGGCAAAGTCGTCACGCGACTGCCCTTCGCCCATTCGGAGAACGTATGATGCGCGGCAATACGCTCGCTTTGGTCGTGGCCGTGCTGGCCGTGCCGGTGGCTCTCATCGCCCGCCCCGCGACGCCTGCGCCGACGACGCTGCAGGACCCGGCCGCCTTCGCGTCGATCGCCGATCCCGCGAAGCGCTCGGTCGCCTTGTTCGGGGAAATGGGCAAGGTGATCCAGTCGCCGCGCTGCCTCAACTGTCACCCGCGCAGCGACCGGCCCAATCAGGGCGACGCGATGACGCCGCACAATCCGCCGGTGATCCGTGGCGCCGACGGGCACGGCGCGGCGGGCCTCGAATGCGCGACGTGCCACGGTAATGCGAACGTAAAGTTCGCCAATGGCACTGGGAGCGTGCCCGGCGCGCCGCACTGGGCGCTCGCGCCTGCGTCGATGGCGTGGGAGGGCAAGTCGCTCGGGGCAATCTGCGTGCAGATCAAGGACCGCGCCCGCAACGGCGGCAAATCGCTGGCTGACCTGATCGAGCATAATGGCAAGGACGCGCTGGTCGGCTGGGGCTGGCATCCCGGCCTCGGGCGCACCCCGGCACCGGGTACGCAAGCGCAGTTCGGCGCGCTGACCAAGGCGTGGGTCGATAGCGGGGCGAAGTGCCCGGCGTGACGCACGCCTTCACCACGATCCGGCTGGAGATCGCGGACCAGATCGCGACGATCACGCTCGATCGGCCTGACAAGCTCAACGCGTTCAACCCGGCGATGCTGGCCGAGCTGATCGCGGCGTTCGATGCAACCGACGCCGATGACGGCGTGCGCGCGGTGATCGTGACCGGCGCGGGGCGCGGGTTTTGCGCCGGGGCCGATCTGTCAGGCGGGGCGGCGACGTTCGATTACGACGCGAGCGGCGGGTGGAACGGCGCCGAATCGCCGGTGCGCGCCGATGGCAGCGTGGATTACGCGCACCCGGCGGTGCGCGATGGCGGCGGCTTGCTGAGCTTGCGCATCTTCGCCTCGAAGAAACCGGTGATCGGCGCGATCAACGGCGCGGCGGTCGGCGTCGGCGCGACGATGACGCTGCCGATGGACTTCCGCCTGGCGAGCGAGGCGGCGCGCTTCGGCTTCGTGTTCGGTCGGCGCGGGATCGTGCCCGAGGCGTGTTCGAGCTGGTTCCTGCCGCGCCTCGTCGGGATCGGGCAAGCGCTGGAATGGTGCTATTCCGGCGCGGTGTTCGATGCGGCCGAGGCGCTGCGTGGCGGGCTGGTCAAGAGCGTGCATGCGCCCGATGATCTGCTGCCCGCCGCCCGCGCGCTTGCGCTACGCCTGACCGCAGACGGCGCGCCGGTGTCGATCGCGCTGATGCGCAAGATGCTCTACACCGGGATGGGCGCGCCGCATCCGATGGACGCGCACAAAATCGAGAGCCGCGCGATCTGGGCGCGTGGGGCGAGTGCGGATGCGGCAGAGGGCGTCAGTGCCTTCCTGGAGAAACGCGCGGCGGTGTTTCCCGATTCGGTCGCCGACGCGTGGGATAGCTTCGCGCCGTGGTTCGATGAGCCGGAGTATCGGTGATTTCCAATCTTCCACCCCGGCGCACGCCGGGG
>JAIXZV010000001.1 GCA_027489365.1 Sphingomonadales bacterium | reverse complement strand
TCGGCCAGGGCGCGGAGCATGGGGGCGGCACCGGAATGCCAGCGGCCGATGCTGCCAGAAAGGTAGTCGGCGATCTCGCGCGCGTCGGTCGTGTCAGGTGTGGTCATGTGTTCTTCCCGTACATCGGAATCAGGCGGAAGTTGACTTGGCACAGCGCCGAGCCAAGTCCACCAGCCATGCGGCAAAGGCTGGCGGCGTGTGTTCGCGCTCGGCTTTCGTCACGATCTTTCGGCCATCACGCGGCACGCCTCGCTGCGGCTTGATAACGCCGGTCGGTTCGCCACGCGGAGGCAACGGCGGCAAGTCGTCAGGGTGGCAGCCAACGATGTAGAGCCATGTCAATTTCTCGGCCTTGTGGCCCCAATCGCACTGCCGCACTTCGGCGGTCCATCCGCCGTGCTCATCGGGCGCGCGGCCCGGCTTCGGCAGGCCCATGTGCGCCCACAGCGTGCTTTCTGCCGGGTGCTCCAGCACTCCGCCGAAACGCTGCACGCGGCGCACTGCGTCAATGGCGAGTTGCCTCTCCATCACCGGATCGCGCGCCTTCGCGAACTGCCTCAGCTTCGCCCACAGTCGGCAGGGCGGGTGCGCAACCAGCGGCACCCCACCGGGCCAGCAGCGCGCATCGCGGGCCTCGTCCCAGACATCCACGCCCGGCAACGCCTTGTAGTGGCTGTCGGCGCGGGCAAACAGGACTGCGACGGTCATTGCATGGCGTCCAGGAAAGCAACCGCCTCAGCGGCGGTCATGTCGGCCCGCAGAACCGTCACCGTGTAGCGGCCCCGGCCACTCTCGGGCGGCACGGCGCGCACCACGTCAACCAACCCGGCATGCACCTGCGTGCTGATGTGCTGATCACCGAGGCGTTCGCGGGCTTCCTTGATGGCGGCCTGAAGTTGAAGGATGGTGGTCATGGTGTGGGCCTCGTTTTCTGTGCAGTTATTGTCTGCCAACAATTCCGGCTTTGCAAGTGTTTTTGTCTGCCGTAAACTACGGGCCATGAAAGAACAGAAGCGCCCACCTGGCAGGCCGCCCGCGCCGCCTGATAAAGCCCTTACCGAACGGCACACGCTGCGCATGACCACGGCCCTCAAGGCAAAGGTCAAGCAGTACGGCGACGACTGGGCGCGCGCCGCGCTGGAGAAGGCCAAGCCGCCAAAGGTTGAGTAGCTCATACGCTCAAGCGGGGGATTGAACGGGGGGGGGGGGCAGCTCGTACAGCTTCGCGCCCTTGGCAAACGCGCGGCGGTCGAGCAGTCGCCCACCGATCCATGCCCGTGAGCCCTCGCCGTTCTGGACGCTGCCGACCTCTTCGACGATGAAGACCGGTTTCGGCTCACTGCCAGCGGGCGGGAACATCGCTTCCCACTCCGCCATCTGCTCGCGCTTCTCCCTGGTGCGCTCGGCGATGTGGTCATCGTCCAGGCCAAGCGCGTCGATGGTGCAGCGGCATTGGGCCAGCACGTCGGCGATCTCGTTTTCCAGGCGGGCGCGGTTCACCTTGCCGGTGCCCGGATCCACCTCGTCGATGCCCTGGATGATGCAACGCGCGGCCACGTTGGCCAGCTCTGCCAGTTCCTCCTGGAGCTTGCCCATGCGGCGAAGCATCATCAGGTCGGTCGTCGGAGTCCATTTTGTGAGTGCCATGGTGTTCCTCAGGCTTCGGGGATTGAACGATCAGGCCGGCAGGCTGGCGCGCAGGGCCTGCACCCAGGACGTGCGGCCGGCGGTGCGCTCGGACTCTGCGGCCTGCTCTCGCTGGTGGTAGGCCAGCTCGCGTTCCAGCATTTCCAGGCGCTGCGCGGCCCACTGCGAGCCGGTCATGCGTGGCGTCGGTGCGGCGTAGTAGGACTCGTCGCAATCGAAGTCGATGCTTTGCATGATCTGGCTGCGCATGAACTCCTTCAGGCCATCGTGCTCGGGCGTCGGGGGTGCCCACGCCATGACCTTGGCGAGCATGTCCTCGTATGCCTTGCGCTGGGCGCGCATCTCGTCGAGGCGGGTGATGCGGTGCGTCTCGGCAGCGTCCCAAGCCTTTGAGGCTTCACGCATGTGCTGCGATGGCGACATGGCGCGGAACTCAGCCAGCGCGGCCTGGGCCTTCTCGATCTGCTGGGCGTGATAGCTGCTTTCCTCGAAGGCTTCGGGGATCACCTCGCCGCCGCCCGGCTTGTCACGCAGCGTGACGCAGGCTCCAAACGCGCGAGCGCAGTTCATGGCGAAGGTGCGGAAGGTGATGCCGTCCTTGATGTTGGCGGTGTATCCGGTGGGCATGGCGGCTCCTGTGGATGAGTTCGGAGGGTTGAAATCAGGTGGCCGTTGCGGCGGCCTTCACGTCTTTGAAAAACTGGTTGCCCCATCCGCCAAAGAGTCGCTGCCCCTGGCACGCAACGCATGTCCGTCTGCTTGTCGCGCCGCTCAATGTGACGGTCCCTGTGTCATTCCAGCCGCGACCGTCGCAGATAACGCATCTGCCGTAAGCAGCCAGGAGTGCCGCCTCGTGCGCCTCATTGCTGCGGCTGGCGGCGCCCGACACGTATGCGTTTGCCAAAGTGGTGTTGGTGCTTGTCATGGGCGAGGCTT
>JAIXZV010000217.1 GCA_027489365.1 Sphingomonadales bacterium | reverse complement strand
TGACCACCGCGTTCATCGGCAATGACGGTGGCGGCGCGATCGATGTCGGCGCGGTGCTGGGAAGTGCGAAGACCAAACCGGTTGGGATCAATTATGCGACCTTTACCGGCTTCGGCACGATCCGCGAAGCCGTGATCGGCCAGGCCAAGCGCGCGCCGACCGCGCCCGAACTCGCGCGGATGAAGGCGATGGTCGCGACCGCGATGTGCGAGGGTGCGATCGGGCTGTCGACCGGACTGTTCTACGCGCCGCAGAGCTTTTCGAAGACCGACGAAGTGGTCGCGCTCGCCGCCGAGGCGGGCAAGCGCGGCGGCTTTTACGACAGCCATATCCGCGATGAATCGAGCTATACCGTCGGGCTGCTCGCGGCGATCGACGAGGAAATCGCGATCGCACGCGGGGCGCATGTCCCGGCCCACGTCTCGCATATCAAGGCGCTCGGCGTCGATGTGCAGGGCAAGGCAGGCGCAGTGATTGCGCGGATCGACGCGGCGCGCGCGGCGGGGGTCAACATCACCGCCAGCCAATATCCCTGGTCCGCGAGCGGCACATCGATGGTCGCCTCGCTCGTGCCGCTCTGGGCGCAGGATGGCGGGCGGGCGGCCTTGCTGGCGCGCTTCGACGATCCGGCGCTCGCCCCGCGGCTGCGTGCCGACATGACCGAGAATATGCGCAAGCGCGGCGGGGCCGCCAAGCTGCTGATCGTCGAGGGCGCGCACAAGGATCAGACGCTCGCCGATGTGGCGGCTGCGACTCACACCGATCCGATCGCGGCGGCGATCGCGGTGATCCGCGTCGGCGATCCGGGCGTGGTGTCGTTCAACCAGAGCGACGCTGACATTGCCGCTTTCATGCGTGCACCCTGGGTAATGACCGATTCCGACGCGTCGCCCGGCCATCCGCGCGTCTATGGATCGTTCGCGCGCAAATATGCGAAATATGTCGTCGCCGATCATGTCCTGACGCTGCGCCAGATGATCGAGCGCAGTTCCTCGCTGACCGCCGACTGGTTCGCGCTGACCGGGCGCGGGCATCTTAAGGCGGGGGCTTTTGCCGATGTCGTGGTGTTCGATCCTAAGACCTATGCGGCGCGCGCGACCTATCAGAAGCCGACCGAATATGCGGCGGGGGTGCGCACGGTGCTGGTCAACGGCGTGGTCGCGGTCGATGGCGGCAAGCTCACCGGGCGCGCGGCCGGACGCGCGCTGGCGCACATGCCGCCCGCCGGGACCTGTCCCTGATGCTGCGCGGCTGGTTCGCGATTCCCTTGTGGCAGCGCGTGCTGGGCGCGCTGGCATTGGGGCTGGTGTTCGCGCTGGTCTGGCCGGCGGGCACCAAATATGTCGCGTTCCTGGGCGATTTGTTCGTCCGGGCGATCCGGATGCTGGTTGCGCCGATCGTGCTGGTGACGATCGCGAGCGGCATCACCGCGCTTGCCGACCCGAAGCGGCTGGGGAGCCTCGGCGGGCGGACGATCGGCCTGTTTGCCGCCACCACGGCCATTGCGGTGTCGGTCGGCATGGGTGTCGCGACGCTGATCCGCCCCGGTGTCGGCGCGCCGCTCGGGACCGCTGCACCGCATCCGCTGGGGCCAGCGGTAACGCCCTACGATCAGTTGATCGGCATCATCCCGCTCAACATCATCGATGCCCTCGCCAAGGGCGACATGCTCGCGCTGATCTTCGTCGCGATCCTGTTCGGCGTCGGCACCGTGCTGGCGGGCGAGAGCGGCAAGCCATTCGCAGCGCTGCTGCAATCGCTGTCGAGCGTGCTGCTGCGGATCGTCGGTGTGGTGATGGAGGCGACGCCGTTCGGGGTGTTCGCGCTGATCGCGGGCGCGGTCGCCACGCACGGCGCGGCGGTGTTCGTTCATGTCGGCTGGCTTGCGCTTGCCGTGCTGCTCGGCTCGGCGATTCAGTTGCTCGTGGTGCACAGCCTGTTGCTGAAACTCGTCGCGCGCCTGCCCGTGCTGCCGTTCTTTCGTGGGATCGTCGATGCGCTCGTCATTGCCTTCTCGACTGCGTCGAGCTCGGCGACCTTGCCCGTCGCGATGCGCGTGGCGGAGCGCAATCTCGGGGTCGGGCGTCCGATCCTGTCGACCGTGCTCCCGCTCGGCGCGAGCATCGGCAAGGATGGCACGGCGATGTACGTCGGGCTGCTCAGCATGTTTGCGCTGCAGGCGTTCGGCACGCCGCTGACACCGCAGGTTTACGCCGTCGTCCTGCTTACTGGCGCGCTCGCCGCGTTCGGGACGGCACCGGTGCCCTCGGCCTCGCTGTTCATGCTTGCCGCCGTGCTATCGGCGGTCGGCATCGCGCCCGAACAGACCGCGTTAGTGGTGGGCTTCGTCCTGCCGTTCGACCGCTTGCTCGACATGACGCGGACGGTGCCGAGTGCGAGCGCGAATTTGGCGGTGACGGTGACGGTCGCGCGGCTGGAGGGGGAGCTGGACGAGGCGGTTTACCGCGCGGGGCTTAACCAGTAGCGCTTCGACACATCTCAAGCGCGCTTCCCCGGCGAAGGCCGGGGGCCAGCAGCGGAGGTCGTGGTAACGGCGCGATGTCGCCCGCTTTTGACTGTTTCGCGACTGGGCCCCGGCCTTCGCCGGGGAAGCAGCTCAGTTCGCCTCGTTATAATGCTGCGGGTTGCGCGCGATCGGCGCGGGCCGTGGCGCGGCGTGATCGTCGGGGGCGCCGTCTTTGTAGAAGCCGACATTGTCGAGCTGCAGCCACGCCTTGCCGCCCGGCTGACCCTCTAGCCGCACGATCACCCCGCGCAATCGCGCCATTTCGAGCCCCGCGTTCGGATCGCGGCTGGCGAAGGCGGTAAAGGGCACG
>JAIXZV010000080.1 GCA_027489365.1 Sphingomonadales bacterium | reverse complement strand
GGAGCGCGCCCAGCGCCGCATTCTGATCCAATATCCCAAGCGCCAGACGCAGCGCGGGATGCAGGCCGATCGCAGCCATTTGCCGCTGAAGATCAACACGGCCGGCGTGATCCCGCCGATCTTCGCCTCGTCGTTGCTGCTGATGCCGCTGACGATCACGCAGTTTGCGGGCACTAATGTGTCGGGTAACAGCTATTGGGGCTCGGCGATCATCTGGCTCAACCAGTATCTGCAGCATGGCAGCATCGCGTATATGACGCTGTATGGCGCGGGGATCATCTTCTTCTCGTTCTTCTACACCGCCGTCGTGTTCAATCCGGAAGAAACCGCCGACAATCTCAAGCGCTATGGCGGATTCATTCCCGGCATCCGTCCGGGCAAGAACACCGAGAATTATTTCGATTACGTGCTGACGCGCATCACCGTGATTGGCGCAGGCTATCTGGCGATCATCTGCCTGCTGCCGGAATATCTGGTGTCGGCGCTGTCGATCCCGTTCTACCTGGGCGGCACGAGCTTGCTCATCGTCGTCAACGTGACGATGGATACGGTGACGCAGATTCAGTCGCACTTGCTGGCGCACCAATATGGTGATCTGATCAAGAAGGCGAAGTTGAAGGGCGGGCGTCTCCGTTAAGCGGGACGCGACCAGCCAAACGGGAGTGGCGGCTTGAACATCATCTTGTTGGGACCGCCGGGTGCGGGCAAAGGCACCCAGGCGAGCCGCCTGGAAGCGGATCGCGGTATGATCCAGCTTTCGACGGGGGACATGCTGCGCGCGGCGGTGAAGTCGGGCAGCCCGGTCGGGCTCCAGGCCAAGGCCGTGATGGAGGCCGGTGAACTCGTCTCGGACGAGATCGTCTCCGGGATCATCGGCGAGAAATTGGGTACGCTCGCTGCCGACCAGGGCGTGATTTTCGACGGCTATCCACGTACCGCAGCGCAGGCCGAACAGCTCGACGCGATTCTCGCCAGCCACGGCCGTACGCTTGATCATGTGATCGAGCTGGAAGTCGATGAAGACAAGTTGGTCGCGCGGATCGTCGGCCGTTTCACCTGCGCCAATTGCGGCGCGGGCTATCATGACGTGTTCAAGCAGACCAAGGTCGCGGACACGTGCGACGCGTGCGGTGGCCATGAATTCAAGCGTCGCCCCGACGATAATGAGGAAACCGTGCGCACGCGCATGGCCGAATATCGCGCCAAGACCGAGCCGATCATTCCGATCTACGCCGCCCGCGGGCTCCTCGCGCGCGTCGACGGCATGGGCGAGATCGACGCGGTGACGGCGGCGATCGAGGCGATCCTCGACGCAGGCTGATCGTCGCGCGCAGAGCTCGCGCGACGTTCTCACACCATGACAGTTTCTTCACGGACGCGTCATCACGACGTGAGCCGGGGCCGCGCATAAGCGTCGTCGGTCGCTGCATGTATTCGCAGCCCCGATTTTAACGAGATCGGCACTCGCACTCCCGGGGGTGTCGTTGGCCGGCGGGAGGCTTGCTTCCCGTCGGCCTCATTTTTGTCTAGGCTCGTAAGGGAAACCACCCGGAATGCCGCCAGTGACCCGCAAGATCCTGATCGTCGAAGACGACGCTTCCACCGCCGCGTATCTTGCCAAGGGCCTGGGCGAAGCGGGCTATGCCGTCGAGACGTGCGGCGATGGCCGCGACGGGCTGTTCCTGGCGAGCGAAGGCATTTTCGACCTGATCATCGCCGATCGGATGCTGCCGGGGTTGAACGGCCTGGCGATGCTGGGCGCGATCCGCGCTGCTGGCGTGAAGACCCCGACGCTGATCCTCTCTGC
Source organism: Sphingomonadales bacterium (assembly GCA_027489365.1). Taxonomy (GTDB): domain Bacteria; phylum Pseudomonadota; class Alphaproteobacteria; order Sphingomonadales; family Sphingomonadaceae; genus Sphingomonas. The sequence goes on along the minus strand of JAIXZV010000080.1, from coordinate 9,437 downwards.
GCTCGGTACGGTCGATGATCGGATCGACGGGCTCAATGCCGGGGCCGACGATTATCTGGTCAAGCCTTTCTCCTTTGCCGAACTCACCGCGCGGATCGATGCGATTTTCCGCCGGGTCGATCGCGCGGCAGTCGAGGGGCAGCCGACGCGGCTGTCGGTCGGCGATCTGGAAATCGATCTGCTCGCCCGCACCGTCGCGCGTGGGGGGCGTCCGATCCAGCTCGGCGCGCGCGAATTCAACCTGCTCGAATATCTCGCGCGCCACGCCGGGCAAGTGGTGACGCGCACGATGATGCTGGAGAAGATCTGGAACTACCATTTCGACCCCGGCTCCAATGTCGTCGACGTGCATATCGGGCGGTTGCGGCGCAAGCTCGAGGAAGGATTCGCCGCGCCGATCCTACATACCGTGCGCGGGGCGGGGTATCGGCTCTCGATCGAGGCCTGATCGGGCGAGGTGGCGCGGCGGCTGACCTTTACGACGCGGATCGCGCTGCTGGCGATCGCGCTGGCGCTGACCTCGAACCTCGTGCTCGTCGCGTTCGTGTGGAAGCTGGTGCATGACGATGCGATCGCCGCGCTGCGCCGCGATACGATCGCGGAGTCCGACGCGCTGGTCGCGGTCTATCGCACCGGTGGTCTGGCCGCGCTCGGGCGGACGATCGCCGAACGGCGTACCCCGGCCGATCCGGGGCGCATCCTGGCGGTGATCGCGCCCGACGGGCGGCGCGTGGCCGGCAGCGGCCCGGATTTCGCCCACGTTTCGGCCTTGCAACCCACGCTGTTCGAAATCGGTCGCATGAGTGACTGGCAGCTCTGGTCGGAGCGCGAGGCGGGATACTCGGTGCGGCGGATCGATTCCTACCGGCTCGTTAGCGGGCGGCTGCTCGACGATTGGGAGCAGGAACAGCGCGGGATCGAACATGCCCTGCTCGCAGCGATGGCGCTCTCGCTCGCGCTCGGTGTCGGCGGCGGGTTGGTGGTGACGCGCTATGTCGGGCGACGGCTCAACAGCGTCGCGGATGTGATCGAGGGCGTGGCCGAGGGTGATTTGTCGCGGCGCGTGACGAATGCGGCGAGCGGCGGTGACGCGTTCGACCGGCTGGCGACGCGGCTGAACGCCATGCTCGATAAGACCGAGCGGTTGATGACCGAATTGCGCATCGTGACCGACGGCCTGGCGCACGATTTGCGCTCTCCGCTCGCGCGGCTGCGGGCAAAGGCCGAGGCGGCGGTGCTGCAGGCTGAACCGGCGCAGCGCGAGGCGGCGATGAGCGGGCTGCTGATCGAGACCGATCTGGTGATGCGGATGTTGTCGACGATGATCGAGATCACGCGCGCCGAGTCGGTCTCGCGCGACCGACTCGCGCCAATCGATCCGGCGGCGTTGATGGACGAGATCGCCGAACTGTACGCGCCGGTGGTGGAGGATGCGGGGATGCGGTTCGAGGCGGTGATCGACCGCGGCGTGCCACGCCTGGTGCTGCACCGCGAACTGTTGACACAGGCGCTGGCCAATTTGATCGACAATGCGCTGCGCCATGCCGGGCAGGGTGGGGAGATTACGCTTCGGCTTGCGCTTGTCGAGGGGGAGGCGCGCTTCCAGGTCGAGGATCGCGGACCCGGTATCGCCGAGGCCGACCGCGCGCAGGCCTTGCGTCGCTTCGGCCGACTGGACGCGGCGCGTAGTCTGCCCGGGGCGGGGCTCGGCATGGCGCTGGTCGAGGCGGTCGCGCGGTTGCATGGCGGGCGGGTGGAACTTGGCGACAATCGGCCTGGGTTGGTGGCGGCTGTGGTGGTCCCGGTGGCGTTGTAACGCGTGTCCCGGCAATGTATATGCCTCGCATGAATGCGCCAGTAGTCGTCCGGTCCGCCGATAGGGATGAGCCTCGTAAGCATTTGCTGCGCGTGGAGGATTTCATTTTACTGCAAGATCGCGGCGTGTTCGACCGCTATGCGAAGGCGGAACTGATCGAGGGGGACATTTACACAGTGAATGCCATCTATCGACCGCATGCCGGAATATCGGCCGATCTGGTCATCGATCTTGGTAATGCGATCCGCGGTTCCGGATTGTCGTTGAAGGTTTATTCACCGGTTTCTGCGCGTCTTGACGACCATAGCTTGCCTGAGCCCGATATCGTAATCGCGACGATCGAACCTGAAAAGATGATCGTAAAGGAGTCCGTTCGGCTTGCCGTCGAGGTGTCGGATTCCACCCTAGATTTCGATCTGAAACGAAAAGTGCCTTTATATGCGAAAGCAGGGATCGCGGAACTCTGGATCGTAGATGTGGCCGGACGCAAGATCATCCGAATGGCTGAGCCGATCGATGGCGCCTATCGCGCTGTCGAAGAGTTTGTCTTCGGGAGCCGGATCGCGTGTGCGACGATACCCCAGATCGCGATCGACACGACCTACCTCGCTTGACAGCGACCGAGTCGGGGGTTAACGCGACCTTATTCCGAAACACCGGTCTCCGGCGGCGCTGTTTGCGCTCGCCGGTGTTGTGCGTGTTACACGGTAGGCAACGCGATGAGATGGGGTTTGCAGCCATGCGGCCCCGTGGAGCAGGAGAAAAAGTTCATGGCACGTATCGCCGGGGTCAACATCCCGACCAACAAGCGCGTCGTTATCGCGCTCACTTACATCCACGGTATTGGCAACGCCAAGGCCAAGGAAATCGTTACCAAGCTGAACATCCCGATGACGGCGCGTGTGCAGGACCTGACCGATCAGGAAGTGCTGCACATCCGTGAGACGATCGACGCCGACTATACGGTCGAGGGTGATCTCCGCCGCAGCGTGGCGATGAACATCAAGCGTTTGATGGATCTCGCTTGCTATCGTGGCTTGCGTCATCGCAAGGGCCTTCCGGTCCGTGGCCAGCGCACGCACACCAACGCGCGCACCCGCAAGGGCAAGGCAAAGCCGATCGCCGGTAAGAAGAAGTGAGCTTGAGCCGCGGGTGACCGCGGCTCGCTCCTGCAGCAAGGTTAGGACAAGACAATGGCACGTGAACCGCAACGCATTAAGCGGCGTGAGCGCAAGAACATCACTTCGGGCGTCGCCCATGTGAACGCAAGCTTCAACAACACCATGATCACGATCACCGATGCCCAGGGCAACGCGATCTCGTGGTCGTCGGCCGGCGCAATGGGCTTTAAGGGCTCGCGCAAATCGACTCCGTACGCGGCCCAGGTCGCAGCGGAAGACGCGGGCAAGAAGGCTGCAGAGCACGGCGTCCGTACGCTCGAAGTCGAAGTGAAGGGCCCGGGTTCGGGGCGTGAATCGGCGCTGCGCGCTCTGCAGGCAGTCGGTTTCCAGATCACGTCGATCCGCGACGTGACCTCGATCCCGCACAATGGCGTGCGTCCGTCGAAGCGTCGTCGCGTCTGAGTTCGTCTCGGCCGTGCGCGGTTGATCGCGCTGCACGGATTTGAGTCCAAACATGGCCGGGATTGCCCGATCTCGGCCCAAAACCAAGGGATAGCCCATGTCCGTCAATGCAAAGAACTGGCAGGAACTGAAGAAGCCGTCCGGCCTCGAAAAGAAGCCCGGCGGAGACGGCAAGCGCAAGGCAACCTTCGTCGCCGAGCCGCTGGAGCGTGGTTTTGGCCTGACGCTCGGCAACGCCCTGCGTCGCGTGTTGCTGTCGTCGCTGCAGGGTGCGGCCGTTACCTCGATCAAGATCGAGAACGTGCTGCATGAATTCTCGTCGCTCGCCGGTGTGCGCGAAGACGTGACCGACATCGTGCTCAACGTGAAGCAGATCGCGCTGCGGATGCAGGGCGAGGGGCCGAAGCGCCTCCAGCTTTCGGCAACCGGTCCTGGCCCGGTCAAGGCGGGCGATATTGCGGTTTCGGGCGACATCGAAGTGATGAACCCCGCGCTGGTGCTGTGCCACCTCGACGAGGGCGCGACGCTCAACATGGAATTCACCGCAGACGTCGGTAAGGGCTATGTCGCGGCGGTCGCCAACCGTCCGGCCGATGCGCCGATCGGCCTGATCCCGGTCGATGCGCTGTATTCGCCGGTCAAGCAGGTCAGCTACAAGGTCGAGAACACCCGCGTCGGGCAGGAACTCGATTACGACAAGCTGACGCTGACGATCGAAACCGACGGCACGATCTCGCCGGAGGAAGCCGTCGGCTATGCCGGTCGCATCCTGCAGGACCAGCTCGCTTTGTTCGTCGGCTTCGACGATTCGAGCGTGCAGCGTTCGGCGCCGATCGGCCATGCGGCTCCCGCCTCGACCGGTGGCGAAGTGTCGGGCGACACGCAGCAGATCAACCGCTACCTGCTCAAGAAGGTCGACGAGCTCGAACTGTCGGTGCGCAGCGCGAACTGCCTCAAGAACGACAACATCATCTACATCGGTGATCTGGTCCAGAAGACCGAAGCCGAGATGCTGCGCACGCCGAACTTCGGCCGCAAGTCGCTCAATGAGATCAAGGAAGTGCTGTCCTCGATGGGGCTCCGCCTCGGGATGGAAATCCCCGGCTGGCCGCCTGAGAATATCGAAGAGATGGCCAAGAAGCTCGAACAGGAGATTATGGGGTAAGCTGCTTTCGACCTATCCCCGTCACCCCAGCGAAGGCTGGGGTCTTGCGGGGGCAGGTCGGGCGCTCTCCTCATGGAGATCCCAGCCTTCGCTGGGATGACGGCATTTTGGGTGGCTCACCGTCCCACCTGTCCCGGGGTACCTGGAACGGCCCCAGCACGAACGAAGGATAATATCATGCGTCATCGCGTAGGCGGTCGTAAACTGCAGCGTAACTCGGCACATCGCATTGCGTTGTTCCGCAACATGTCCGCTGCCCTTATCAAGCACGAGCAGATCACCACCACCGTCGCCAAGGCGAAGGAACTGCGCCCGTACGTCGAGAAGCTGATCACGCTCGCTAAGAAGGGTGGCCTGTCCAACCGTCGTCTGGCGCACGCCCGGCTGCTCGACGACGCGCAGCTGGTGAAGCTGTTCGATGTGCTGGCCACGCGCTATGCCGATCGTAACGGCGGCTACACCCGCATCGTCAAGGCCGGTATCCGCATGTCGGACGCGTCGCCGATGGCGATCATCGAATTCGTCGATCGTGACGTCAGCGCCAAGGGCCAGGATTCGGGCCCGGTGATCACCGACGGCGAGTATGACGAGGCGGCATAAGCCGATCGAATCTCGGATTTGAAAAAGGAGCCGTACCCAGCTTGGGTGCGGCTCCTTTTTTTGTTTCAGGCCGCGTCGTCGCGCCAGACCAGCAGGCGCTGGCCATCATGCAGGCCGGCGATCCGCACCGCAGTCCCCGCCGGTACGTCGAGAGGCTGATCGAAGGGATAATATTGCGCGCCCCAGTGCGATTTCGCGCCTGGGCCGGGGCGGTTTTCATAGCTGCCCTCGGCATCGAGTTGCAGCCTGATCCACTGGATGACGCCGCCGATCGGCCCGCCCGTGGCGGTGAGGGTGAGCGCGGAGCGGTGCGGCTCGCGCGCAGGCCTGGCGGTGAAATCGAACGAGAGCAACGGTGCTGCCGCGCTGTGCAACGCCAGCGTCGCATCGGACACCGCTATGCTGCGCGGCACTTGCGCCAGCGTGTTGAAGCCGCTCAGATCGAACCCGTCGACCGTCGCGACATCGCGCTCCTCGATCGCGGACCAACTGCCCAGCGCGACCATAACGTCGCCGCCCGCCGGGATCATCTGCCCCCCTGGTGCAAGCAGCCGGGCCGAGGCATCGCCCAGCGTCTTCAGCACGCCTTCGGCCAGCAGATCGTTCGATACGATTTCGGAGACGATGACGTCGGCGCGTCCCTCCAGATCGGCCTCGACATCGAGCTCGGTGGAATTCCCGGTCACCACGCGAATCCGATCGGCATAGCCGTTGGCGGCGACGATGCGCGTCGCGGTGTCGGCGATCGCAGGGTTCTCTTCGCACGCCACCACCCGCCCTGCGCCGGCGCGCGCCGCCATCAGCGACAGCAGCCCGCTGCCCGCGCCGATATCCAGAACGTGTGTGCCCGGTGTCACCGCGCGCCGAATCGCGGCGTCGAACGCGGCGTTGCGCGCCGCATCGCGCAGCATGTTGAAATGCCAGCGCGGGACGCTGTTGCCGATCAATTGCTGCGTGCGGGCTGCGACCTCGACATCGTCGGGGGCGTGTTCGCGCGCTTGTAGCGCCAATGGATAGACGCGATTGCGCAAACCGATCTTCGCTGCCAGCCCGGCAAGCGCGGCCAGCTTGCGCCCGTCTCGCCCCGCAGCCGCCACCATCGGCTCGAAGCCTGCGCGCGCAACCGCATTAAGATGGTTCCCGTCGTTCATTTCGCCCCCAAAACTCTTTCCTGCGGCAGCGCATCTGCTATCTGGCGCCATGACCCAACCGACCGACTCCATCCTCATTGTCGATTTCGGCAGCCAGGTAACCCAATTGATCGCGCGCCGCGTTCGTGAAAGCGGGGTGTATAGCGAGATTGCGCCATTCACCACCGCCGATGCGGCGCTCGCCCGCATGGCCCCCAAGGGCGTGATCCTGTCGGGCAGCCCCGCGTCTGTGCTCGACGAGGGGTCTCCGCGCATTCCGCAAGCGATCCTCGACAGTGGGGTGCCGATCCTCGGCATCTGCTACGGTCAGCAGGTTTTGATGCACCAGCTCGGCGGATCGGTCGCGCTGGGCGAGAGCGGCGAGTTCGGCCACGCCATGATCGAAGTGACCGACGCTTGCGCGCTGTTCGATGGCGTGTGGCAGACCGGCGAGAGCCATCAGGTGTGGATGAGCCACGGCGACAAGGTCACCGCGCTTGCACCCGGTTTCCGCCCTGTGGCGGTCAGCCCCGGATCGCCGATCGCGGTCGTCGCGGATGACGTGCGGAAGTACTACGCGACGCAATTCCATATGGAAGTCGCGCACACGCCCGATGGCGCGAAGCTCGTCGCCAATTTCGCGCGGCACGTTTGCGGCCTGACCGGCCAGTGGACGATGGCCGAGTTCCGCGCTGCCAAGATCGCCGAAATCCGCGCGCAAGTGGGCAAGGGCAGGGTGATTTGCGGCCTGTCCGGCGGTGTCGATAGTGCTGTCGCAGCCGTGCTGATCCATGAGGCGATCGGCGATCAGCTGACCTGCGTGTTCGTTGATGGCGGGATCCTGCGGGCCGGGGAGGCCGAACAGGTCGTCAGCCTGTTCCGCGGGCATTACAACATTCCGTTGGTGCATGTGGATGCGCAGGACCTGTTCATGGACGGGCTGGCCGGTGTCACGGACCCCGAGGCGAAGCGCAAGTTCATCGGCAAGACCTTCATCGACATCTTCGAGGCCGAGGCCAAGAAGATCGGCGGGGCGGATTTCCTGGCGCAGGGGACGCTGTATCCCGACGTGATCGAGAGCGTCAGCTTCACCGGCGGGCCATCGGTGACGATCAAGAGCCACCACAATGTCGGCGGACTGCCCGAGCGCATGAACATGCAATTGGTCGAGCCGTTGCGCGAATTGTTCAAGGACGAAGTCCGCGCGCTCGGCCGCGAGCTCGGGCTGAGCGAGGCGTTCGTCGGGCGGCATCCGTTCCCCGGGCCCGGCCTGGCGATCCGCATTCCGGGTGAGGTGACCAAGGAACGCTGCGACATCCTGCGCAAGGCCGATGCGATCTATCTCGAGGAGATCCGCGCCGCCGGGTTGTACGATACGATCTGGCAGGCATTCGCCGTGCTGCTGCCGGTACGCAGCGTCGGCGTGATGGGTGACGGGCGGACGTACGACAATGTGCTCGCTTTGCGCGCCGTGACCTCGACCGACGGGATGACCGCGGAAGCCTTCCAATTCCCCGGCGATTTCCTGCCCCGTGTCGCCACGCGGATCGTCAACGAGGTCAAGGGCATCAACCGCGTGACCTATGACTATACGAGCAAGCCGCCGGGCACGATCGAGTGGGAATGATTTTTGCCACTCCAGGCGCAGCCGGGCCTGCGCCCGGATTCGACGTACGTAACTGATAAACAGCTTTTCGGGCCGGGAGAGGGGCGTTTCGGGGTGACGGTAATATTTTTATGGCTCCGGAGCACCGCGCTCGTTATCCGATACTTCTCTAATTCAGGCGCATCGAGCACTGTCTGGGCCAGGTCGTAGACTGAACGCAGCGCCGCAGGTCTGTCTGGCTTAAAGGCAATCTGCGGGTGCGCGGCGAACCAGTGTTGAAGGAACTGCAAGGCATGTTCCGGAAGCCGATGTGGATGATGTGTGACGATCTGGCGCGCGATCCCGCTTATTCACGCCGAGCAACGACTTCATACCAGTCCACGGCGTTCAATCGCGCGTAGAGCGGATAGGTAAGCCGACCTACCTTGTGCTCGTAATCGATCGTCAGAGTCAGATCCGGTTCCAGTGCGGGTGGGGTGACCGAAGCGATAGTGAAGCCCGATTCCATACAGGCAGCGATTAGCTCGGGCAGCTGCATCACGTGATAGCAGTAATTGCTGTTTATCGTGCCGACGGCCTTGTCGATCTTCGCCTGCAATTCGGGGTTGCGCGACCGGCGCTGAAAGAAGTCCTTAATATAGGCTTCGCCGCCGGGTTTGAGGACATCGCGCACCCCGTAGAGGACCCTGTGGACATCGGCACTGTGCCCCAGTGTTTCGAGGAACAAGGCCCGATCGTAGCGGCCATGGGGATAAGTCTGCGATAGCTGATGGTAATCACCGAGCGTCACGGTCAGCCGGTCCGCCACGCCGGCTTCGCTTGCCGATCGGCGCGCGATCTCCGCCTGGACCGCCGAGTTGGTCAGGCTCTCGATTCTCAATGCCGGAAAGCGCTGGGCCAGCCAGATAGCGGGTGCCCCGGTCCCGCAACCTGCATCGAGAAGCTCCATGCCGTCGGTGATCCCGATGCGGCTTACGTAATATTCCATCAAGGAATCGGTATCGCGGCTTCGGAAAGCCTGCAGGAAGGGACCCGTCGCATCGATATAGCTGGCGGTGAAGCTGTTGTAATAATCGGCGACAGCATCGGAATCATAGTGCGTACCGGGCGCAGCCGCAGGCAGCCGCGCGCCGGTGCCGAGCAAAGCATGCGCACGCCAACGCAGACCGTAGGCGGCGCGCTTGGCAAGCCCCAGCATCAATGGGTCGTCAATTCATCGCCGGTGATCGGGCGATAGCGATAGGGAACCCGGTCGATCTTCCTGAGCGTTTCGGGGCGCGCTTTGCAGTTGAAACCGAAGAAGAAGTGACGGTCCACCTCGTAAAGGTCCATCATGGGTTGCCCCGGGGCTTCGTCATCGTAGAAATAGTAAATGTGTGGGACTCCCTTGGGCACCATGATCAATTGGACCGCAACACGCGGCCGATCCGAAACATTCGGATAAGACCAGTGAATGATGCTGTCGTCGAGCGCGAGCATTTCGCCCTTTTTCAGGATCACGGGGACGAACAGGTCTTCTTCCAGCGTGCGCTGCACG
>JAIXZV010000349.1 GCA_027489365.1 Sphingomonadales bacterium | reverse complement strand
GCAGCGCCAGCGCCGCCAGCCCGACGCAGTCGAGGCCATAGGCCGGATCACGCCCCTGCAACCGAAACCGCGTCCCCACCGCCCCGCGCGCCGCCGCCACCGCGCGCTCGGCGGCGCTCACTGGCTCTTCCTTCCCCGGCGCAGGCCGGGGCCCAGTTGCGCGCACGTCGTAGATGCGTCCCGCGCTGGATCCTCAGCGCCAATAAGCAGGCTCACGCGCCCGGATACCGCGTCAGCAGATCGATCCCCGGCAGATACGGCTCGCCCCGGAAATTCGCCGCATTGCCGAACCGCGCCGCGCAGGTGGCGAGACTCTTGTCGCAGCCCTCGATCAACTCGACCAGATCGCCCACCGCGACCGGCAGCACCGGTTCCGCGCGCAACGTCACGCCCGCCCCGTCCGACAGGGAGATCGCGCTCTCCAGCCCCGAATTCGGGCCGCCGAGCCAGCGCAGCAGCCCCGCGCCATAAAGATTGGGGCCAGGCTCGACCGCATCGATCGTCACCACCCGCTCGACACAGGCCACCACCCGCGCGAACCGCCGCCGCCCCGCCATTGCGACACCGCAGCGCCGGTCGCCCAGCTCCGCGCGACATTCGGGCGAAGTCGCCTCGACCACCGGCCGCTCCAGCAGCGCCGCACTGCCGCGCAGCTCGGCGGTAAACGCCTGCCCGTCGGTCTCGACCGCGCCGATCACGCCCTCGCCCAGCGCGACCTTGCCCGGCTCCGCCCCCGTCCAATCGACCGCAAACAACACCACCCGCGCGCCATCCCAGCGCCCGGCGAGCAAATCGCGCTCCCCAATCGCCGCACTGGTCAGCGCGCTGGCAATATCCATCGTATCGGCATCGAGCCCGTCGCCGCGCTTGATCGCCGACGGCGTCATCCCCGGCGCGGCGCGATGCACCAGCCCGTCGATCAGCAAGTCACGGTCATGATCGGTGAGCCCGATCGCCACCCCATCCCGCCGCTCGATCCGCCAGCACAAGGCGATCGTGGTCAGGGGGCCGGTGAGGAAGGTCATAGTTATGCTCCTTAAGCCCCTCCCCTTCAGGGGAGGGGTTGGGGTGGGGCGGTCCCCCAAACTCGACGTCTGATTGGCGGATAGGCCCCACCCCCAACCCCTCCCCTGAAGGAGGGGCTTACGATTCCCGCACCTCGACCAACGGCACCGCCGTCGCCGCCCCCGCCAGGAAGGTCGCGCGGTTGACGCTCAACCGGTCCTCGGCAAAGCGCACCGCGACATCGAACAGAAACCCCGCGCTGACCGCCACGCCCGCCGCCGGAGCCGCGTCAAGCTCGACGAATCCACCCGCCGCCACCGAAAAGGCCGAAGTCTCCACCCCACCAACCGCGACGCGCACGCTCCCCGCAACCGGCCGCGTAATCCGCCGCTGCATCTCGCCATACGCCTTCACCAGTGCGAAGCGGACGCTCACCCCATCCCCGACGCCCAGCACCTGATCGGTCGCCCCCGGCACCGCCCCGCCGGACGAAAAGTCGAACGGATCGCGCAACCGGAACCCCCGCGCCGGCCCCATCCGCGCGCGAAAGAAGGCGAGCAACGTCGCAATATCCGCCTCGGATCGCACCCCAGGCCCGACATCGTAGCGTGTCCGCGCCTCGGCCCAGCTCGCGTTGCGCGCCTCATGCCCGCCCCCGCTCGTCACGATCGCGGTCGAGAATTCCGGACTCACCTCCGCCTCGCGCCCCAGCGCCAGCGGGAACAGCACATCGTCGAACGCCTGCACGTCGCTCTCCTCATTCGCATCGAAATGCACGAACCCGTCGCGCAGCACTTGCGGCAACGCCCAGATGAAGCTGCGCGCCACGCCCCGGTCGCGCGCCACCTCCGCCGCCGCATCGATCTCGCGCCAGTCCGCGAACTGGTCGGGCCGCAGCACGAAGCCCGAAAAATAATGCGTATCTTCGGTCGCATAGCCCAACCGCGCCTGCGCCACCGCAACGGCGCGCGCCGTCCCCGCGACATTCCCGGCGGTCACGAAATCATAATCCTCAAGCTGCAGCACATCGAACGCCGGGGCCGCCCACCCCAGCGGCACATTCGCCCGCGCCACCTCGGGCGCATCGCCCGACAGAACGCTCGGCAGATACACCAGCAAATGCGTCTCGACCGACGGCGCCACCGCCTGCACTGCCGTAACCAATGCCGCCGTCGAGTCCGCCAGCGAAACCCCCGCCGCATCGAGCAACGCGCGCTGCGCCGCCGACGTCACCGCCTGCACGGTCGCAATCTCCACCGGCGCGCCACCAAACGCCGCCCGCGCCGCATCGTCGTAGAGGCACGGCCGCCCATCCGACATCACCCACCACCACGGCTCGCCGACCTGGAACTTCGGCGCCAGCCCCGCCGCAACCGCAATCCCGATCAGCTCGACCGCCACCGCGCGCAGATACCCCATCGCCCCGACAGACGCAGGCGACAGCAAGGTCGACGGCGGCTCCCACCCGGTCAGCGCAGGCGATCCATCCCACGCCCGCTGCTTCCAATCGCCCCAGCAATGCGCGTCGAACAGCTCGTAGCTGAGCGACCAGATCACCTCATAGCCCAGCGCCTTCGCCCGTTCGGCAAAATCGCGCTGCCACGCCGCCGCCGCGACATTCAGCGCACCGCCCGTGAGACTCGCATAAAAACCGCCGGAATGCGCCTCGAGCCGCATGTAATGGCTCATGCCCACATAATGGACGATGCTCCCGCGATAGCCGAGCAGCAGCGCATTCCGCAGCAATCGAGCAGGCGTCAGATTGTAGGAGTCGTCATAGCCGCTGGCGATCTCCAGCCCATGTTCGGGCACCACCACATCGCCAATCGCCAGCACCGCCCCCGGTCCATCACAGGCAATGTCGGTCAGCTCAACCCAAGCCTCCACCGGCGCGGCGAGCGGTGCGCTGCTCCCAGCCACGAACCCCGGCGGCACCAGCGACACGAACATCCGGTCGACATCCCCCGCCCACACCGGATCGGCCTCGCCCGGCAGCAGAAAGCCGCCGTCGAGATTGGCGAAATCGAGCGAAACGACCGCATCCTCGGGCGAGCCCCCGGCATAATTCCACAACCGCACATACCAGGCACGGGGCCCGCCCGCCGCATCGCGCCCCTCAATGGTCAGCACCGGGCCGTTGACGGCATCGAGCGCGATCACCCCGCCCGATCGCCACCGAAAGCGCAACCGACACCCCCGAAAATCGCGCGCCGTCTCATACTTCAAAAGCGGATGATCGAACCGATCCTCCGCCTCCCAGATCAACCCCGCCAGATCGCCTTCGGTGTAGAACACCGCATCGACGCGAAGCGCATCGGGCGCGGTGGTGACGACCGAGGCCATCATCGGCCGCGGAAAATTCACCGTCCAAAACCGCGGATCGAAACGCGAAATGACGCCCTCGGATTGCACGGTGCGTTCGGATGCTAACCAGAATGGCATGGGATAAGCCCTATGATGTAGCTGCGGCCTCGCCGCTTGGTTCCTCCCCTCCCTGAAAGGGAGGGGCTGGGGGTGGGTAGGTATGAGGTGAGGGCAGCGTTCCTATTGAGAGCAACCCACCCCTACCCCTCCCTTCCAGGGAGGGGAGGCACTGCGTTCACTCCACCAACGCCGCCCGCACCGCCCGCGCCACCTGCCGGCTCGACGCCGCCAGCGCCTGCGACGGCTCGCCCCCGCCCTGCACCGTGATCGACACCCGCACGTCGCGCGCGCCCCCGCCGCCGCTCGCAACCACGCTCCCGCTCGCGGTCGGCACGAACAGTTCCGGCCCGCGCTCGCCAACGAGGTAAGGCCGCATCGGCGACACCGGCCCGCCGGTCGCGCGGCCCGGCGCGCCGCCGAACAGGCTGCCCAGGACCGACAGCAGCCCGCCGTCCGATCCGCCGCCCCCGCCGCCGCCCAGGATCGCCTGCAACCCGCTGCGCACCGCCGCCGCCGCAATGTCATTCATCACCGACAGCGCGACCTTGCGCAAATCGTCGAAGCCGATGCTCCCGGTTCGCAAAGCCCTGCCCAGCGCGGTCTCGATCGCCCGCCCCGCCCGGTCGACCCCCGCACCCAGCGGCCCGTCGAGGCTCGCGCGCATCGCATCGACGTCGCGCGCAAAGCCCACGGTGTCGGCGCGCACCGCCACCACCAGCCGTTCGATTTCCTCATCCATCGGGAAACGCCTCCTGCAATGTCCTGATCGTCGCGGCGTCGGGCAGCGCTATGCCTGCGTCCTCACCCCGCAACACCGCCACCACCGCCGCGAGTTCCGCCGGCGTCGCACGCCAGAACGTATCAGGCGCCCACCCCAGCACCGCGCCCGCAAACCCGGCGAGGCGGGTGGCGGCCTCCCTAAATCCTCCCCCGGGAACCGGGGGAGGGGGACCGCCCCGCGTCTTCAGCGGGGTGGTGGAGGGGTCTGGGCTGGGCGAAACAACCGCCGTCGGCACCCCTCCACCGCTCGCTGAATGCTCACGTGTTGAAGCGAGATCGTGTCCCCCGGACACGATCTTGGATGGCTGGGGGCCATCCAAAGCTTCAACACCCTCCCCCGCTAACGCGGGGGAGGATTGAAGCCCCTCCATCACCGCCCCGCCAGAATCGGCCCGAGCAGCACGCGCAGCACCGGCGTCGCCGCCGCCAGCCCGCCGCCAACCACCGCCTCGCCAAGTTGCTCGCGCGTGATCGCCTCAGGCGCCCCGAACCGGCAATGCCAGAACAGCGCGACCATCTCGCCGAGCGTCAGCGCCCCCGCCGCCGCCCGCTCGACCAAAGCAAAGAGCGGTCCCACCTCCTGCTCCGCCGCGACCAGCGCCTGAAAGCTCGGCCGCAACACGATCGTCTCCCCCGCCACCCGCAGCGAAGCCTCACCCCGCGCGGGATTGGCCGCACTCACGCGCTCACCACCGGCCCGGAGCTTTCCAGGCTCAGCGTGTACGATCGCTCGCCATTATAATCCCCGGCATAGTCGAGCTTGGTGACGAGAAACCGCCCCGACAGCGTCTCGCCGCTTTCGAAGCTCAACCGATAATCGTCGATCGCCCCCGACAGCGCGTTGCCCTTGATGCGCACCTCGGCGGCGGACCCAGTAAAGATCCCCGCACCCGACACGCTGACCGAGCGCACCCCAGCCCCCGACAGCAATTCGCGCCACCCGCCCGAATCCTTCGAGGTGATCGCGACCAGCTCGCCATTGATGCTCAGCTGCGTCGTCCGCAGCCCCGCCACCGTCTGATAGACAACCGGCGTCGCCCCATTCCCGACCTTCAGCAAAAAGGCCGACCCACGTTCCGCACTCATGATGTTTCTCCTTAAGGGTCAAAAAACGTGTCCCGCGCGGCGTGGTCGTTGTTGGTTCGCGCGGAGACGCGGAGGCGCGGAGATGTCGCGCAAGACACAAGCGAAGCGCTGCAACGTCATCACGCTAGAAGGGCACGGTCGCTCTGCGACGGGCGCGACACCTCCGCGCCTCCGCGCCTCCGCGCGAACCCAAGAAACGCCAGCCACGAGCACGCCGCCGCGGGGGCGAGCCTCACGCCTCCAGCACCCGCACCCGATACTCAACCGTCGCGCTCCACCGCCCCGGCGGCCCGCCGCGCACGCGGCTGCGCAGCAGCACCACGCTCGCCACCCGCCAGCCATCCAGATCGCGCGGCAATCCCTCGATCGCCGCGCCGACCGCCCCCGCCAGCGTCTGCGCCCGCGCATTGCTCTCGCCTGCATCGCGCACCGTCACCGCCAGCCGCAGCTCGCGCCCGGCGCGATCCTTGACGCTCCAATCGCTGCTCAGCAGGTCGCCCAATTCGGCATAAGGCGGCGTCGCCTTGACCGGCGGGGCGAGATACACCCCGTTCAGCCCGGCGACCGCGCGCAGCGCCGCCAGCGCCGCTGCCTGCACCACGCTCTCCGCGCTCCCCCCGCCGCTCATGGCAGCCAACTCCCGATCCAGCGTAGCCGTGCGTCGTCCAGATCAAGGCGACCCGACAGATAGATATTGCGGTCCTGCACCAGCACCTCGACGCCGGGGAAAGCCAGGCGGAGCGCCTCCGCCAGCCGCTCGCGCACACGATCCGCCGCCGCCACGCCCGCCGCGATCCCGCGCGCTTCGAGCGCGCTCAACATGCCGCACCCAGCGTCATGCGCCGGAACGGCCGCCAGAGCGCCGTCACCGCCACCGGCGGCGCGCTGCCCGCATCGCGTTCGTCGAACAGATAGGCCGCGAGCAGCACCACCCTTGCCTGAGCGGCGCGGGCAGATCCGCCCAGCCCGACGCGAGTCCCGCCTCGAACACCGCCACCACCTGGGCGTCGTCGCCAGCGTCGCTCACCCGCACCCAGCCATCGCCCGCCGCATCCACATCGATCGCATAGCCCTCGACCGCCAGCGCCACGCCGCCCAGCGTCTCCACGCCCGTAATCGCCTGCACCGGTCCCGCCCCCAGCCGCTGCCACCCCGCGCGCACCAGCATCCGCGCGCGCAACGTCCGCCGGATCGCGACTTGCCCGATAAATTGCTCGCACAGCCCCAGCGCGCTTTCCGCAAAGGCGGCGATCAGCGCATCCTCGTCGGTGAGTTGCACGCGCAGCACCGCCTTGACCGCCGCCACCGCCAGCGCACGGTCCTCCGCGCCGAGCGTCACCACGCCCGGCCCCTGATCCTCGATCATCTCGTTTCTCCGTCCCCGGCTAGAGCTTCTGCACGTGCGTGAGCCAACGCCGCGCCAGCGTCGCGGGAACGCTCGCCGTCCCGCCCACCACGACGAGGGTCGCATCCTGGCTCGATCCGTCATCGAAGCCGTAGCGCACGGCAATCGTCCCATCGCCCACCCCGCGCGATCGCCAGTCGAGCGTCAGCACGTCGGCCGCACGGCTTCCCGCCCCCGCCCCCGTCACGATCCGCGAGGTCGCCACCGCGCCCGCCTCGATCTGGATGTGCGAGACGTTCAACCCGCTCGTCCCGTCCCCGCCATATCCGACGATCGCCGTCGCCGAGGCGTTCAGGCGCAGCGCGATCTGTTGCCCCGCCGCGGACGCCACCGGCGTGGCGGAGGCGACGCACAGCCACGCCCCGCCCCCCGCCGGATAGGCCGCCGCAGTGCAATTGCCCGAGGCGGTGACCACACCATGCGCCAGATCGAAGATCGCGAAGGTCGACGCGCTGAACGACGGCGCGGCCCCAATGACGAGCAACAAATAGCGTTTGGCCGACCCGCCGCGCTCGCTCGCGATCGCGCTCAGGCTCACCGCCTGTCCGGCGGTAAAGCCGGTATCCCCGATCGTCTGCCGCACCGCATGTCCGCCGCTTGCGACCGTTTCGATCAGCACCCCCGCGCTCGCGCTCAGCCCGGTCTTCAGCCAATAGCCGTCGCTCCAGTCGGTGCTGCGCGCGAGCGTGTTGGTGGCCGCCGGTTCGATCAGCAGCCCGCGCAAAGCACCCGTGACCGGATCATGATCGAACCGCGCGCCATCCGCGGCGACGCTGACGATCGCCCCGCTCGCGTCATAACAGGTGGCAACACTCGCCCGCGCGAGAGCCGCCCCCGGCGGCAGCACCCCGCCGCTGAAGTCGAACACCGTATGCGCGCCACCCCGATTGACCGCAAAGCGCGGTCCGAAGCCGATCGCGTGCATCAGTAGAGCGCCAGAATATCGGCCGCGGTCGTGCCCGTCGCCCGCACGAACTGCGCCCGGAACGGCAGCACCGCGCCCGACGCGACATTCTTCCACAGCTGATCCGCGCTGCCACTCACCCCGCGCATGAAAATGTCGCCGCCGGTGCCGACGTACAGCGCCTTGGGAATGTCGGTCAGCGGGTTGGTGTCATGCGCCACCACCGCCACCGCCCGCGTCGCCGGGGCCGATACCTGATCGGCGGAATTCGAGAATTGGTCTGCCATGCTGGCTTCCTTGATTGAGAGTGCCATTCCCCTTCGTCACCCCGGACCTGTTCCGGGGTCCACCGTGCCACAGGCGCAACCATCGCCGTGCGCGCCACGGTGGACCCCGGCACGAGGCCTGGGTGACGGCTCGGTTACGAAGCCGAGAACTTCAGCAGCTTGATCGCCTCGGAATTCGACACGCACCCACCAACCCGCTTGGTCGCGTAGAAATTGACGAACGGCTTGTTGGTGGACGGATCGCGCAGGATCACCGTCTCGGACCGCTCGGCGATCAGATACCCCGCCTTGAAATTGCCGAACGCGATCGAGAGGCTGTTCGCCGCGATGTCGGGCATGTCCTCCGCCTCGATCACCGGATAGCCGAGCAGCGTCGCCGGCGTCCCTGCGGTCAGGCTCGGCGTCCACAGGAATTGCCCGTCGGTCGTCTTGAACTTGCGGATCCGCGCGAGCGTCGCCGCATTCATCACGAACACCGCACCCTGCCGGTACGGCCCGCGCAAGCTCTGCACCAGGTCGATCAGCCGATCCTGCGGGTTCGCCGCAAAGTCGCCCGCCGCGCCCGATGCCAGATATTGCAGCGTCCCGAACGCGCGCACCGCATCGCCCGTGTTCGCGGTCGGTGCCTGCAGGAAGCCCTTGGGCCGGTTGGTGCCGCTGCCATTCACGAACGCCGCGCCCTCGGCCTTGGCGAATTCCATCGCGATTTCGTTTGCCAGCCACGCCTCGACATCGAACACCGCATCGTCGAGCATCGCCTGGCTCGCGCTCGGATTGGCGTAAAGCTCGCCCATCGGCGGCGCGATTTCGGTGAAGCTCGGCGTCCCCGTCTCAGGGCGAGCCGCCGTCTCCGCCGCCCAGCCGGAAGGCGTGCCCCCGGTCGTCACCAGCTTGCGATACCCGGCCGACCCCACCGTCACGACATTGGCGACCGAGCGGATCGGCGAGATGCTCTTCAGCGTCGCATCGATCTCGGCATCGATCTCCCGCGGCACGGCAAAGCCGCCCGTATCGCCGGAGACGCCGGTAAACGCCTTCATCTCGACGCTCGCGCCGCTTCGCAGGAACCCCTCGAACGCCGCCCCCGAAGGCTCGCGCGCGCCCGCCAACATCGGCCGCACCACCGCCCCCGCCGTCTCAGCAGCGCCAAAGCTCGCCTCCAGCGCATCGATCATAGTGTCGCTCATGCTCAGTCTCCCACAGCAAAACGCCCGGACGACACCGCCGCCCGAGCCCAGAAATTTTTGAAAGTGTATCGCCTCCCCGGCGCAGGCCGGGGCCCAGTGGCGAACCGCTTATTGGCTAGGGCCGCGCTTCGTTACCTCGACCCGCGCAACTGGGCCCCGGCCTCCGCCGGGGAAGCGCGATTGAAAGGTTCAGCAGCGCACAAAAACTACCCCGCCACCGCCAGCACCCGCGCCTCCCGTTGCATCGGCAGCGTCACCACGCTCACCTCGACCAAATCGATCGCGGTCAGCTCGCGCACCCGCCCGCGCACCGCCGCCCGCGCGCGGAAGCCGATCGACAGCCCCGACACCGCGCCCTTGCGGACCAGCCCCGCCACGCGCGGATCGTCGATCCGCCCGATCACGCGAAGCCCGCGCGCATCGGGCGCAATCCGCTCGATCGCGCCGATCGGCGCGCCGTGGTGATGCCACAACAACGGCACCGGCGCGGGCGCATCCCCGAACGCTCCGGCGCGGATCACGTCCCCACCCCGGTCGACCGCATCGAACACGGCGGCGTAGCCAGCGAAGCGGAGCCCTCTCCTCCCCCCCCCTTCGGGGGAGGGGCTGGGGGGGGGCCCGTGCCGCAAAT
>JAIXZV010000125.1 GCA_027489365.1 Sphingomonadales bacterium | reverse complement strand
TGTCATTCGGTCGACCACGATATCAAGTAGCTGAATCCTCGCTCAATCGCTATCAACCACGCGATTTGATTCGGTTTGAAATGGCATCGGTGACGCAAACGAAAAGGTCGGAACTGGGCGACGCGATCGCTGAATTTCGCTCCGGCCTGGTCGGCGTGGCGGTACTGAGCGCTGTCCTCAATATTCTGGCGCTCACCAGTTCGATTTATCTGATGCTGGTGTACGACCGGGTCCTGCCGAGCGCGCGTCTGGAAACGCTATACAGCCTGTTGGTGATTGTGACCGTCGTTTACCTGTTCTACGGCGCATTCGACATCATGCGGTCGCGTTTGCTGTCGGATATCGGCGCGGCGCTTGATCGCAGCTTGGCCGGTCGAGTGCAGCAGCTTGAGACGTTTCTGGCACTGCGCCGACCCCGCTTGGTCGAAACGGCCAGTCCGATCCGCGACCTCGACCAGATCCGCAGCTTTTTGAGCGGGGCAGGGCCCGCCGCGCTGATCGATTTGCCCTGGGTCATCTTCTTTCTCGGCGTGCTGAGCTTCGTCAATATCTGGCTTGGCGTGGTCACGCTGGTGGGCGCGATCGTGCTGGCGTGCCTGACCTGGGCGACCGAGCGGATCACCAAACAGCGGGTGGCTGGCCTCGCCACGGCAGCAAATGCGCGCCGCGTCTTGGCCGATGGCCAGAAGCGCCATGTCGAGGTGATGCACAGTCTGGGGATGCGCGCGCGGATGGAGGATCGCTGGACCCAGGCCAATCAGGACTATCTTGATGCGCAGACGGAGTTGACCAGCAAAACCGTGTTGCTGGGCGGAATCGCCAAGGTCTTTCGGGTTTTTCTGCAATCGCTGGTGCTGAGCGTCGGGGCGATTCTGGTGATCCGGGGCGAGGCGAGCGGCGGCATCATCTTTGCCAGTTCGATCCTGGCGGGTCGCGCGCTGGCGCCGGTCGACCAGGCGATCGCGAGCTGGCGCGGGTTCGTCACCGCGCGGGAGAGCTGGGCGCGCCTTTCGAAACTGCTGCGCGAGGTGCCGCAGCCCGGCCACCCCGCCACGCTGCTCCCGCTTCCGTCGAAAACCCTGAGCGTGGATCGCTTGACCCTGACCCCGCCCGACGTGCCCCGCGCTGTCGTGGTAGATGCGGCCTTTCGGGCATCTGCAGGCGATGCGATCGGCATATTGGGGGCCAGCGCCTGCGGGAAATCGTCGCTGTTGCGCGGCGTGATCGGTGCCTGGTTGCCGACCCGGGGCGAGGTGCGGCTCGACGGGGCCAAACTGGAGCAATGGGACAGCGACCTGATCGGTCAGACGATTGGCTATCTGCCGCAGACGGTGGAATTGTTCACCGGCAGCGTGGCCGATAACATCGCCCGTTTCGACCCGAATGCGCCGTCCGAAGCCGTGATCGCCGCAGCCACCGCCGCCGGTATCCACGAAACGATCCTGCAATTGCCCGATGGATATGCAACGCAAGTCGGTGATGATGGCCAAAATGTTTCGGCCGGTCAGCGCCAAAGAATCGGGCTTGCGCGGGCGCTGTACGGCGATCCCTTTCTGGTGGTGCTCGACGAACCCAATTCAAACCTTGACCCGGTGGGCGAGGAAGCGCTGGCCCGCGCGATCATCGGGGTTCGCAAACGCGGTGGGATCGTGCTGGTGGCCGCGCACCGCACCTCGATCCTGAAAGCGGTGAACCTGGTACTGCTGATGCATGCCGGACAGACCCAGGGCTTTGGGCCGCGCGACGAGATGCTGGCCAAGGTCGCGGAAGCGCAGAATAAGGGCGCACGTGCAGCACCCAAAAGCGGGGCAAGTTCCCTCGCCATCGTTCCGAGGGACGAGTGACATGACGTTCATGGGCAAACCGCCGACGGCCGGGCAAACCCCGTCGCAAGCAGGCCCGGTGGCACCGTCGTTGCGGATCAAGCAACGCGCGCGCAACGCGCTGCTGCTCGTCGCCGCGCTGCTCTTTGGCGTCTTCGGACTCGCCGCCGTCCTGCAGGTCGGCGGTGCCGTGATCGGCAGCGGCATCGTCATCGTCGAATCGCGCGTGAAGACGATCCTGCATCCGACCGGTGGCGTCCTCGCGCGCTTGCTCGTCCGGGATGGCGACCGGGTGGTCAAGGACCAGGTGCTGATGCAGTTCGACAGCAGTGTTTCCGAGGTCGGCGCAAGCCAGGCGAGCGAGGGCCTTGTCCAACTGCTGGCACGGCGTGCGCGCCTGGAAGCCGAGCGCGAGGATCGCCGGACCTTGCGCTTTCCCGTCGAGGTCAGCCTGCGAACCGACCCCGGGGCGGTCGAGGCAATGACGCGCGAACGCCGTCTGTTCGACTTGAAGCAGGAGGAGCAACGCGGTGGTCTGGCCTTGTTGGGCGAACGCGTGCGGCAATATCAGGAACAGATCAGCAGCTATCAGGGCCAGATCTCCGCCAATCGACAGGAGGCCGCGCTGATCAAGCCCGAACTGGCGGGGATCAGGGCGCTCTATGGACGCCAGCTGGTGACGATCAACCGGTTGAACCAGCTTGAGCGTACGGCCG
>JAIXZV010000218.1 GCA_027489365.1 Sphingomonadales bacterium | reverse complement strand
CTTGCGCTGAGCGGCGGTTCCTCCACTTCACTCACAGCGGAATATTATCATGCTTCTTCCACGGATTCTCCAACTGCTTCCCGCGCAATTTCCGTAACCCCAAAGCAATCCGCCGCCGCGTCGAATGCGGCTGGATCACTTCGTCGATGAAGCCCTTGCTCGCCGCGACGAACGGGTTGGCGAAGCGCGCTTCATACGCTGCGGTTTGCTCGGCGATTTCGGCAGGCGAACGCCCACGGAAGATGATTTCGACCGCGCCCTTCGCGCCCATCACCGCGATTTCGGCGGTCGGCCAGGCATAGTTCAAATCGCCGCGCAGATGCTTCGACGCCATCACGTCGTACGCGCCGCCATAGGCTTTCCGCGTGATGACGGTGATCTTGGGTACGGTCGCCTCGCCATATGCGAACAGCAGCTTCGCGCCATGCTTGATGATGCCGTTCAGCTCCTGCGCGGTGCCCGGAAGGAAGCCCGGCACATCGACGAAGGTGACGATCGGAATCTCGAACGCATCGCAGAAGCGCACGAAGCGCGCTGCTTTCTTCGAGCTGTTGATGTCGAGACACCCGGCGAGCACCATCGGCTGGTTTGCGACGAAGCCGACGGTGCGCCCCTCGATCCGCCCGAAGCCGATGATGATGTTGCCGGCGTGCGTTGGCTGCACCTCGAAGAAATCGCCCTCGTCGACGGTTTTGCGGATCAGCTCGTGCATGTCGTACGGCTGGTTCGCGCTGGCGGGCACCAAAGTGTCGAGCGACTCCTCGATCCGGTCCCACGGGTCCGAAGACGGCCGCTCCGGCGCGGCTTCGCGGTTGCTGGCGGGGAGAAAGTCCACGAAGTCGCGGGCCGCGAGCAGCACCTCGATATCATCCTCGAAGGCGACATCAGCGACCCCCGACTTCGTGGTGTGCGTCACCGCACCGCCCAGTTCCTCCTGCGTGACGATCTCGTTGGTAACGGTCTTCACTACATCCGGGCCAGTGACGAACATATACGACGAGTCTTTCACCATGAAAATGAAATCCGTCATCGCCGGCGAATAGACCGCGCCGCCCGCGCACGGCCCCATGATCAGGCTGATCTGCGGCACGACGCCGCTGGCCAGGACGTTGCGCTGAAACACCTCGGCATAGCCGCCGAGGCTGGCGACGCCCTCCTGAATGCGCGCGCCGCCCGAATCGTTGAGGCCGATCACCGGCGCGCCGACCTTCAGCGCCATGTCCATGATCTTGCAGATTTTCTGCGCGTGGCGTTCGCTGAGCGACCCGCCGAACACGGTGAAATCCTGGCTGAAAACGAACACCAGCCGCCCGTTGATCGTGCCCGATCCCGTGACGACGCCGTCGCCGGGGATGATCTGGTCCTGCATCCCGAAATCGACGCAATTATGCTCGACATACATGTCGAGTTCTTCGAACGATCCTTCGTCGAGCAATACGTCGAGCCGTTCGCGTGCGGTCAGCTTGCCCTTGGCGTGCTGTGCGGCGATGCGCTTTTCACCCCCGCCCAGCCGTGCTGCTGCACGCTTGCGTTCGAGTTCGGCAATGGTCGAGGACATAGGGCTCTCTCCTTTGCGCGCGGGCTTGGCAAAAGAGGTGGCCGGGAGCAAGCCTCAGAGCGTCACGATCCGCTGATCGATCAAGCTTCGCGCGGTATCGACAATCGTGTCGGCGGCTGGCCGCGGTACCCAGCCCAGCACCGCACGCGCATGATCGGAGGGCGTAATGCGCCGTTTGCCGAGCTCGCCCGTCACCATCCGCACCGTCGGATCGAACAGCGCGACCGCCCGGAGCAGCCAATCGGGCAGCTTCCGCGTCGGCACCTTGCGTGCCTCGGTGCCCAGCCGATCGCGCAGCACTGAGGCGACATCGGCCATCATCAGGAACGGGCCGCAGGCGATGAAGCGCTCGCCTGCCATGTCCCCGGCATTCAGCGCGCGGACGTGGAGATCGGCCACGTCGCGCACATCGACCACGCCGAACCCGAAATCGGGCAGACCGGGCAGCGACCCGCTGATCAGCCGCTTGACCACTTCGATCGAGGCGGAGAAGTCCGGTCCGAGTACCGGCCCCAGCACCGCAGCCGGGTTGACCGTGCAATAGACCATGTCGCCGCCCTCGGCCGCGATCCAGTCGCGCGCGGCGCGTTCGGCGAGCGTCTTCGATTTGGCATAGGCATGGACTTGCGGGCCGTCGACATCGGTCCAGTCCGCCTCACTGAAGGTCGCGTTGTTCGTGCCGTGGCCATAAGCGATCGCGGCGACCGAGGAGGTCATGACGAAACGTGCGACCCCTGCTGCCTTGGCAAAGCGCAGGGCACGCAGCGCGCCTTCACGCGCGGGGACGATCAGATCGTCTTCATGGCGGACAGCACCAGCCGGGAGCGGCGAGGCGACATGCGCGACATGGCTGCACCCCGCGACCGCCTCCGCCCATCCGGCATCGTTCAGCAGATCCGCGGCAAAGAAATGGAGCCGCGTATCGTCGACCGCCAGCACACGGCGCACCTCCGCCTCGCGCGAGAGTGATCGGATCGTGGTGTTCACGTGCCACCCGTCCGCGATCAACTGCCGGATCAGGAACCCGGCGATGTAGCCGCTGCCGCCCGTGACCAGAACCGTACCCGTCATCGCAAAATCCCCGACCGTGTGGGATCGATTTTACAATGAAACTAAAGTCGCGCCAAGTGATGCTTGCATTCCGCAGCGTCCCCCCGGCAAAAGGCGCGCCGAGGAGAGTGCGCACATGGCCGATCAGGACCTTTACCCCGTCCCGCCCGAATGGGCCGCGCAGGCGCGCTACGATGCTGCGGGGTATGAGACGCTCTACGGTCGCTCGCTCGCCGATCCGGGCAGCTTCTGGCTCGAACAGGCGCGGCGGCTCGACTGGATCAAGCGGCCTGAGATTGCCGGCGACTGGTCGTTCGATAAAGCCGATTTTCACATCAACTGGTTCGCCGACGGCAAGTTGAACGTGTCGGCGAATTGCCTCGACCGCCATCTGGCGAAGCGTGGGGACGAGATTGCGCTGATCTGGGAACCCGATGAACCGAGCGAAGAACCGCGCCGCTTCACCTACCGCGAACTCCATGCCGAGGTCTGCACCTTCGCCAATGTGCTGAAGGCGCAGGGCGTCGCCAAAGGCGACCGCGTCACTATCTATTTGCCGATGATCCCGGAGGCGGCGTTCGCGGTGCTGGCGTGCGCGCGGATCGGGGCGATCCATTCGGTGGTGTTCGGCGGCTTCTCGCCCGAAGCGCTTGCCGGACGGATCGAGGATTGCGGATCGCGCGTGGTGGTCACCGCGGACGAGGGCCGTCGCGGTGGCAAGCGTGTACCGCTCAAGGCCAATGTCGATATCGCCGCGGCGCACGCGCCGGGGCTGGAGACCGTCATCGTCGTGCGCGCGACCGGTGGCGCCGTGACGAGGCACTCGCGTGACCTATGGTATCACGAGGCAGCCGAGGGCGTCCCCGCGACCTGCCCGCCCGAACCGATGGGGGCGGAGGACCCGCTGTTCATCCTCTATACGTCGGGCAGCACGGGCAAGCCCAAGGGCGTGCTCCACACCAGTGGCGGCTATCTGCTGTGGGCGAGCCTGACGCACGAACTCGCCTTCGATTACCGCCCCGGTGATGTGTGGTGGTGCGCCGCCGATATCGGCTGTGTGACCGGGCACACCTATATTCTCTACGGTCCGCTCGCCAATGGCGCGACGACGCTGATGTACGAAGGCTTGCCTAATTGGCCCGACGCCAGCCGCATCTGGCAAGTGGTCGAGCGGCACAAGGTCCACACGATCTTCACTGCGCCGACCGCTCTCCGAGCGTTGATGAAGGACGGTGATGAGTTCGTGGCGAAGACCGACCGCAGCTCACTCAAGCTGCTCGGCACGGTGGGTGAGCCGATCAACCCCGAGGCATGGCGCTGGTATCATGACGTGGTCGGCGAAGGCCGCTGCCCGGTGATCGACACCTGGTGGCAAACCGAAACCGGCGGCGCGATGATCGCGCCGCTGCCGGGCGCGACCGCGCTGAAACCCGGATCGGCGACCAAGCCGATGCCCGGTGTCGATCCGCAATTGGTCGATCCGGAGGGCAAGGTGCTGACCGGCCCGGCGGAGGGCAATCTCGTCATCGCGCGGAGCTGGCCGGGCCAGATGCGCGGCGTGTGGGGCGATCGCGACCGCTTCTTCCAGACCTATTTCACCACCTATCCCGGCAAATATACGACGGGCGACGGCGCGCGGCGCGATGCCGATGGCTATTGGTGGATCACCGGCCGTGTCGATGACGTGATCAACGTCAGCGGTCACCGCATGGGGACGGCCGAGGTGGAATCGGCGCTCGTGCTCCACCCGCACGTCGCCGAGGCCGCCGTCGTCGGGATGCCGCACGACATCAAGGGGCAGGGCATTTACGCTTATGTCACGCTCAACGCGGGCGTTGATGCGCATCCCGATTTGCACCGCGAACTGATCGTGTGGGTGCGCAAGGAAATCGGCCCGATCGCCGCGCCCGATAAGCTGCAATTCGCGCCGGGCCTGCCAAAGACGCGCTCGGGCAAGATCATGCGCCGCATCCTGCGCAAGATCGCAGAAGGGGACGTGTCCAGCCTGGGCGACACCTCGACCCTCGCCGATCCGGCGGTGGTCGACGATCTGGTGGCGAACCGGGTGGCGTAAGCCGCCACCCGGACCCCGCTTAGAAATCGAGCCGCAGCGAAGCCGAAACGGTGCGCCCGTTCGACGCCCGGCCCACGCCGACGCCGTTGGCCGGGACCGAGGGCTGCGTGACTTCGATCATGCCGAGCGTGTCGAACAGATTGTTGGCGTTGATCATCACCTGCACCCGGTCGACCGGGCGGAACTGAATGAAGCCGTTGACCAGCGTGTAGCCCGGCAGGCGCAGCGCATTCATATCCTGCGTGAAGCTGCCCGTGCTGCCGACGAAGTTCGCGCCGATGGTGAATTTGCGGACTTCGAATTGCGGCGTCGCCTGGAAGATGAGGTCGGGCTGACGGCGCGGCGTCATGCCCGCCACGGCTGCGTTCAACATGTCGCTCTGCAACGTCGCCTTGGTATAGGTTACGCCGCCGGTCACGCTGAACGGGCCGTGCCGATAGCCGGCCTCCGCCTCGACACCGTACGCGCGATATTTGCGGTCGGTGGTGATCGCGCCTGCCTGGACGTTGGTATCCTCGGTATTGGCGAGGAACGCGGTCACGTTCACCGTCAGCGCCGAATTGCGGTACTTGAACCCGCCCTCCAACTGCTTGACGATGTCATAGCCATCGGCGCTGTTCGGCATACTGCCGTCGGTGACGCTCACCTTGTTCGAGAACAGCACCTTGTCGGCATTGGCGCGCGCACCGCGGCTGTAGCGCGCGAATACGGCGAGCTGCTCGGCGACACGGTAATTGATGCCGGTCGAATAGCTGATGTACTGATATTTGTAATTGACCGGGGCCGGGCGCGTCAGCGGCGTGAACGCGGTCTTCGATTCCGCGACCGAGATGACGCCGTTGCGATTGAAATCGAACGACTGCATCCCGATCCGGCCATCGCCAAGGTCGGCACCGTAGATCTGGCCGGTCACCTTGCCCATGTCGTAGCGGATGCTGCCGCCGATCGCGATCTTGCCGAAGCGGTAATTGATCGAGCCATAGGGGGCGGTCACGTCATATTGCACGTCGTACTTGCGGCGGAAGAAAGCGGTCGAGCCCGAACGGTTGTAACCGAGATAGCCATCCTGTGACTGCGCCACGCCTGCGGCATTGGTATAGTTGATCAGCGCCGATTGCCCGTCGCCCGCCACATCCTGCAACACGTTGCCATAGAGCCAGTCGCTCTGGAGTTGCTGGATCGATTTGTAGACGCCGCCGGTCACGGTCAGCTCGCCTTTGCCGAGCGCAAAGGCACGGTTGGCGCGCAGATCGTTGGTGAAATTGTCGAGCGAACTCGCATCGACCCGGTTGAGCGAGGTCGCGACGATCAGGCCGTTGCCGTTCAGCGCGGCCAGATTGGGGATCACCTGCCCGGTCTTGGGGCCGGTGGCATAGCTGAACGTCCCCGTGCCCGCGCCGAGCGAGGCGGGCAGTGCGGTAGACGGATAGATGTTGGCGACCAGATTGCGCGTCGTACCGCCCGAAATCTTCGAGAAGCGCGCCTTCTCCGTAATCGACCACCCGGCGAGGGTGAATTGCGTCTCGAGGCCGATCGACGCGACCTTCGCATCCATGCCCCGGCTCAGCGGGATCGATGTCGGATTGTTATTGCCGTCGAGGGTGATGACACCCGGGAGGTAAGGCGACAGCACCGAATCGCGCCGCAGGTCGAAATTGGCGAAGTTCGAATAGACCGGCTTGTCGTCGGTCCCGGTGATGCGCACCGGGCCAGGCAGATATTGCGGCGAGCGATCGTCGAGATATTTGGCCGACAGGCGAATGTAACCGTCATTGGCGAGCTGCTTGGTGATGTTGAACTTCACCTGCCCGCCCTGATAGGCGTTGTAGCCGACATGGCGCTGCCCTTCACCCGAGCGATAGAAGCCGCCGATGTGGAAGCGCAGCGTGTCGCTGATCTTCGTGCCGTAATCGAAATCGACGCGCTTGGTGTCGTAGCCGAGACCGGTGGTGACCTGGATCGCGCCGCCTTCGACATCGCCCGTCTTAGAGATCAGGTTGATCACGCCGCCGGGCGAGTTTGACGCGAAGGTCGAGGCCGAACCG
Source organism: Sphingomonadales bacterium (assembly GCA_027489365.1). GTDB lineage: Bacteria > Pseudomonadota > Alphaproteobacteria > Sphingomonadales > Sphingomonadaceae > Sphingomonas. The sequence goes on along the minus strand of JAIXZV010000218.1, from coordinate 27,374 downwards.
CCGCGGATTGCTTCAATCGCCGCCAGGTTGAAATCGGCGCGGATGAAGATGTCCGACGCGACGTTGAAGAAATCGCCGAATTCGAGGACGGGCAAGCCGTCTTCCTCGATCTGCATGAATTTGGACCCACCCGATGCCAGCGGCAGGCCACGGATCGTGTAGCTCGAATTGCCGTCGCCGGTCGAAGATTCGGTACGGATCCCCGGAATGTTGCGCAGGATATCGGCCAGGGTGCGCGCGCTCAGCTTCTGGATGTCGTCGCCGCGCAGCGCGCTGGTCGAGGTCGCGCTGTCGAGCCGGTCGCGGCCCTTGGCGACGCCGGTCGAGAAGGCGGCTTCTACCGGTGCCTTGGCTTGCGGCTCGCCTGCGGGCGTATCGGCCTCCGCGCCGGCCGTCGCGGTATCGGCGGGCTTGCGGTCGGCGGCCGATGCGGCGGGTGCCGCCAGACCGGCATATAGCAGTGCAAGCGATGCCACGGTCGACATCATCACGGACTTTTTCATTGCTACTTCGACCTCATGAACAACGGTTCGCCCAGGCCCAGTGACGCGGGCGCAAAAAGGGTTTTCTTCAGTGACGCGTCAGCGCTGTGAAATATTATAGAGCGCGCATTCGCCGGGCCGGTGCCGAGGCGTAATTTTTCGACTCATGATTTTATGAAATGCGCTGCTGCGGAGGGGCCTTTTACTTCGCCTCTGCCGATCTGCGGACTGTAACGCTTCGGAAAAGCAGCGAATCCTTCTTGCGGGGTAGCAGGTCGTGGATCACCCGAAAGTGGGCGCGCCGCCTGCTTTCGTCGAGACTGTCCCGTTGCGCCGGTTTCGCGCCACTGCTATATTCGGGCAATACACAGAAAGAGGGGTTATTTTCGATGCGCCGTGTCACGTTTCTACGCTTGTCTGCCGCCGTTGCGGTGGCCGCGCTCACCGTTCCCGGCCTCGCCAAGGTCACGCCCAAAGCGGGTCCGCGCTACGGCACGTTCGGGATCGATCTGACCGCGCAACAACGCGACCTGAAGCCGGGCGACGATTTCTGGACCTACGCCAATGGCAATTGGGACAAGCGCACCCAGATCGCCCCCGATCGCACGTCGGCCGGCTACGGTGTGGTCCTGACCGATGAAGCCGAGCAGCAAGTCCGCGCGATCGTCGCCGATCTCGCCGCCAATCCCAAGGCCTATGGCGCATCGGGCAAGCAGATCGGCGATATGTATGCGAGCTGGATGGACGAAGCCGGAATCGAGGCGCGCGGCACCGCGCCGCTGCAGCCCTATCTCGCGAAGATCGCCGCCGTGAACGACAAGGCCGCGCTGCAAGTGCTGTTCGCCAGCGTCGGCTATGCGTCGCCGGTCGAACTCGGCCAATTGCCCGATCCGACCAACCCGACGCGCTACGTCGCTGCCGCCTCGCAAGGCGGGCTCGGCATGGGCGGGCGCGATTATTATCTGCTCGAGGGCGCGAAATATGACGCCTTCCGCAAGGCTTACCGCGAATACGTCATCCAGATGCAGACGCTGGCCGGCATCCCCGATGCTGCGGCCAAGGCCGACGCGATCATCGCGCTCGAAACCGCGATGGCGAAGGAGCAATGGAGCCCCGAGCGGCAGCGCAATCTGATGGAAATGTTCAAGCCGATGGACCGCGCCGGCATGAAGAAGCTGGCGCCCGAATTCGACTGGGATCTGATGCTCAAGACCGCCGGGCTCGACAGCATCCCGACCGTCATCATGGCGACCAGCACCGCGCTCACCGCCAACGGCAAGATGCTCGACAGCGTGCCGCTGCAGACCTGGAAGGACTGGATGGCGTTCCGCTTCGTCAGCGATCACGCGCAATTCCTGCCCAAGCGTTTCGACGATGCGAGCTTCGCTTTCTACGGCAAGACGCTGAGCGACCAGCCGACCCAGCGCGCGCGCTGGAAGCGTGGTGTTGCGATGGTCAATGGCGCGCTGGGCGAGGCGGTCGGGCAAATCTACGTCGCGCGCCACTTCCCGCCGGAAAGCGAAGCCAAGATGGGCGAGTTGATCGCCGATCTGCGCGGCGCGCTGGCCGAGCGGCTGAAGAGCAACAGCTGGATGGACGAAAAGACCAAGACAGCGGCGCTCGCCAAGCTCGACGCGTTCGAACCACGCATCGCGCATCCGGTCAAATATATCGATTATGCGCCGCTCAAGATCGATCGCAACGACCTGATCGGCAACGCCATCCGCGCCGGCGAATTCCGCCACGAACTCGATCTGCAGCGGCTGACCAAGCCGGTCGATCGTTCGCTGTGGGACATGACGCCGCAGACGGTGAATGCCTATTACAACCCGCTGATGAACCAGATTACCTTCCCGGCGGCGATCCTGCAGCCGCCCTATTTCGATGCGAAGGCCGATCCGGCGGTGAATTACGGCGCGATCGGCGCGATCATCGGGCATGAGATCGGCCACGGCTTCGACGATCAGGGCAGCCTGTTCGACGGCAGCGGCAAGATCGCCAATTGGTGGACGCCCGAATCGAAAAAGGCCTTCACCGCGCGCACCGCAGCGCTCGGCACGCAATATGACGCGTATGAGCCGATCCCCGGCACCAAGATCAACGGCAAGCTGACGATGGGCGAGAATATCGGCGATCTCGGCGGCATCGAAATGGCCTATGCCGCCTACCAGCGCTATCAGGCGAAGCATGGCAAGGCGCCCGTCATCGGCGGGCTCACCGGCGACCCGCGCTTCTTCCTATCCTTCGCCCAAGCCTGGCAAGCCAAGGTCCGCGAAGGCGCGGCGCGCGCGCGGCTGCTCACCGATCCGCACTCGCCGCCATACTACCGCGTCAACGGCATCGTGCGGAACGTCGACGCCTGGTATACCGCCTTCAACGTGAAGCCCGGCGACAAGATGTACCTGCCGCCCGAGCAGCGCGTCCACATCTGGTAAAACGGCCTGCCTTCGCCCATGCTGCGCTCCATAAAATATGGAGAGGCAGCATGGGCGAAATACAGATCAAGCCGCTGGCCGCGCACTGCGGGTCGGAAGTCACTGGCGTCGATGTGCGCGCGATCGGCGACGAAGAAATGGCCGCGATCCGCACGGCGCTCGCCGAGACCGGCGTCGTTATGCTGCGCGACCAGCAACTCAGCCCCGAAGATCACATCGCCTTCGCGCGGCGCTGGGGCGAGATCGACATCAACAATTATTTCCCGGCGAACGGCGGCTATCCCGAAATCGCCGAGGTCCGCAAAGCCGAGACGCAGTTCGTCAATATCGGCGGCGGCTGGCACACCGACCACAGCTATGATCCGGTGCCCGCAATGGGCTCGATCCTCGTCGCGCGCGAGCTGCCGCCGGTGGGCGGCGACACGCTGTTCGCGAGCATGGGCGCGGCCTACGATGCGCTGTCGGACGGGCTGAAGGCGACGCTTGGCGGTTTACGCGCGGTCCACAGCGCCGATCACATCTATGGCCATGACGGCATCTACGCCAAGACCGACCAGGCCGCCGACCTGAAAGGCCATGACATCAGCGCCAACGCCGTCCACCCGGCAGTGATCCGCCACCCCGTGACAGGCCGCAAGCTGCTCTACGTCAACCCCGCCTTCACGCTTCATTTCGAAGGCTGGACGCGGGAGGAAAGCCAGCCGCTGCTGCAATATCTTTATTCGGTTGCGATGCGCGAGGAGTTTCAATGCCGGTTGCAATGGCAGCCCGGCTCGGTCGCGGTGTGGGATAACCGCTCGACCTGGCACTTCGCTGCGAATGATTATCAGGGACATCGGCGGCTGATGCACCGGATCACGATTTCCGGGGTGGCGTTGGAATAGGGGTGGGGGGGTAGAAGCGAGCGGGTTTATAGTCGTCACCCCGGCCTTGTGCCGGGGTCCACCGTGCCGCGATCACCCAGCCAAGGGCGGTAGGCCGAGCCCAACCGCAAGGTCATTCCACGCCGGATTCTCATGCTCGATGAGATTGCGCTTCCAGTCTCGCCGATAGCGTTTCAACTGCTTTTCGCGGGCAAAGACGGATTCCATCGTGTCGGCGGTTTCGAAATAGACGAGCCGCTTTATCTGGTACTTCTTGGTATGCCCGTCGAACGTCCCGGCGCGATGTTGTAAAATCCTGCCGATCAGGTTCGACGTGACGCCGACGTAGAGCCGACCATTATAGCCGCTCGCCAAAATGTAGACGCAGGGGACGCGCTCGATCGTCATGCGTGGCATCTTGCTGCACGGTGGACCCCGGCACAAGGCCGGGGTGACGGAAGAACGCTCCTGCCGTCCAGGCCCGCAACCGGTCCCCGTACGACACCCTACCGCAGCAACACCAATTCCTCCGCCATCGACGGATGCAGCGCGACGGTCTGATCGAACGCGTCCTTGGTGAGGCCCGCCTTCACCGCCACCGCTGCCGCCTGCAAAATCTCCGGCGCATCCGGGCCGATCATGTGCAGCCCCAGCACCACGCCCGACTCCGCGTGGCACACCATCTTGTACAGAGCGCGCTCGTTGCGGTTGGCCAGCACGTTCTTCATCGGGCGGAAGTCGGAGGTGTAGACCTTGACCGATCCGAACTTGTTCTTGGCCTGCGCCTCGGTCAGGCCGACGCCCGCCATTGGCGGATGGCTGAACACCGCGCTCGGGATGTTTTCGTAATCCACTTGGGTAGGCTTGCCGCCGAAGATCGTGTCGGCGAACGCTTGCCCCTCACGGATCGCGACCGGGGTTAGCTGCACGCGGTTGGTCACGTCGCCGACGGCATAGATGCTGTCGCAGGTCGATTTGTTGTCGGCATCCACCACCACTGCGCCGTCGGAGAGCTCGACCCCGGCACTCTCCAGCCCCAGCCCGGCGGTGTTGGGCGCCCGCCCGGTCGCGAATAGCACGCAATCGACGTCGATCGGCTCGTGATTGGTCATCGATACGCGGAGACACCCGTCGGGCTGCTGCTCGATCCCCTGAAACTTCGCGTTGAAGCGGAAATCGAGCCCCTTCATCATCGAAATCTGCAGCAGCCGGTCGCGGATCGATTCGTCATAGCCGCGCAGGATCACGTCGCTGCGGTTGATCAGCGTCACCTTCGCGCCGAATTCGTTGAAGATGCCGGCGAATTCATTGGCGATATAGCCTGCGCCAGCGATTAGGATGCGCTTGGGCACGGCGTCGAGCTGGAACACTTCGTTCGAGGTGATGCCGAGTTCGTGCCCCGGGCATTCCGGCACCACCGGCGTCGCCCCGGTCGCGATCAATATGTATTTCGCGGTCACCTCGCGCCCATCGCCGAGCGTCAGGCTGTGCGGCCCGGTGATCGTCGCCCGGTCGAGGATGATCTCGACGCCATTGTTGTTGAGCGTGGCGGTATAGGCGCCGTTGATCCGGTCGACCTCCTCCATCACATTGTCGCGCAGCCGCTTCCAGTCGAAGTTGAGCTGTTCGGGCACGTCCCAGCCGAAGCGCCGCGCGTCCTTCAGATCTTCGGCGAAATGCGCGCCATAGACGAGCAGCTTCTTGGGCACGCAGCCGCGGATGACGCAGGTCCCGCCGACGCGATATTCCTCCGCCACCGCCACCTTCGCCCCATGCGCCGCGGCCACGCGCGATGCGCGCGTACCGCCGGAACCGGCACCGATGACGAAGAGGTCGTAGTCGTAATCAGACATTAGGGTGCTCCGGGGAAAGGATCGAGGGCGGACCGCAGACCTAGATGTGCGACAAAGGGATCGAAATCACGGTCGGCGTAGAGAAGCGGGATGCGATCGAGAATGCAGCGCGTGGCGATCAGCGTGTCGATCGTCTTCCGGATTGTAAAACCGTGTCCCCGAAGCGCGCGGTAGTTGCGTGCCGCCTGTACAGCGACAGATTGATTGGAGATCACGAAAATGCCGGGCAGCGATAGCAATCGCAGTGCCTTCGCGTGCGCACGATCGTCTCTCACGCCCTGCAGAACCTCCGCGAGCACGAGATCGGCGGTTTGGATGCGCTCTGTCACCAAAAGCCGGGATAGCGCGACCGTCTGTCGAGTATCGCGATCGCGAAGGAAATCGATCCAGACGCTTGAATCGACCAGCGTTACCAAGTCTCGCCCGCATATTTGCTGGTTCGCATGTCGTCCAAGTCGCCTTCCCAACCAAGACCGCGCAGCTCTAGCAATTCTCGCTGACGCCATATCGCGACCATTCGCCGGAGCGCTTCTTCGACGGTCTGCCGCTTCGTACTCGTCCCAGCAGCCGCCATTGCTTCCGTCATCAACGCGTCGTCGATTTCAATATTCGTACGCATGTGTATAACTCCGCAGCATCTTACACATAAAGGATTGAAGCGCTCACGCCAACCCCGCACGCGCGATCAAGTCGGTCGTCGAGGCATCGAATTCCTGGCCACCGGCGTCCGCCGCCTTGGCCATTTCCTTGCCCAATTCCACCCCGAACTGATCGAACGAATTGATGCCGAGCAGCACGCCGTTCACGAACGTGCGCTGTTCGTAGAACGCGATCAGCGCGCCCAAAGTCCGCGCGTCGAGCTCCTCCAGCAGGATCGTCGAGCTCGGCCGGTCGCCCGAATAGCTGCGTGCGAGATCGTCGTTCGGGCGCCCCTTCATCAGCGCGGCCCCCTGCGCGAAGGCGTTGAGCAGCAATTGCCGGTGATGCTCCTCCGACAGCGTATCGCCGGGCTCGATCACCGCGACGAATTCGACCGGCACGAGGTGCGTGCCCTGGTGGAGCAACTGGAACACCGCATGTTGCGCGTCGGTGCCGACCCCGCCCCAGGCGATGGCCGCGGTCGGCCGCCCGACCGGTTGCCCGTCGACGGTCACGCCCTTGCCGTTCGATTCCATTTCGAGCTGCTGGAGATAGGACGGCAGCAGCCGTAGCCGCTCGTCATAAGCGAAGGTCGCGCGCGTCTCGGCATGGCGGACTTGTGTGTAATACAGGTCAGCAAACGCCGCGAGGACGGGTGCGTTCTGGCTGAGCGAGGTCTGGCGGAAATGCCGGTCCATTTCGCCCGCGCCTTCGAGCAATTCCTCGAACGTGTCCCACCCCAGCGCGAGGGCCGCCGGAAAGCCGATCGACGACCAGAGCGAATAGCGCCCGCCGACGCTCTCGGCGAAGGGCAGCACGCGGGTTTCATCGACGCCCCATTCGACCGCCGCATCCGGAGCGGCGGTCAGCGCGACGACGCGGCCGTACGCGTCCTCCACGCCATGCTCGCCCATCCATTGCAGCACCGAATCGGCGTTGGTCAGCGTTTCCTTGGTGGTGAAGGTCTTGGACGCGATCACCAGCAGCGTCGCGGTCGGATCGAATTTGGCGAACACTTCCTCGAGCGCCGCGCCGTCGATGTTCGAGACGATTGCGACCTCATAACGGCTGTCCTCACGACCCAGCGCGTCGATCAGCAGATCCGGCCCGAGCGCGGAGCCACCGATCCCGACGTGCAGCACATGGCGGATTTCGCCGAGCGCCCCGCCCTCGATCGCGTCGATCAGCGCGCGCATCCGGGCGTGCAGCACGCGTGCCTTGGCGACATCGTCCTCGCTGCCTTCACCGCGCTCGGCGACATGCGTGACCGCGCGGCCCTCGCTGGTGTTGACCACCTCGCCCGCGAACAGCGCCTCGCGCTTGCCGTGCAGATCCTGCGCCTTGGCGAGCGCACTGAATGCCGCGACGGCCTCGGCGGTCAGATGCGTCTTCGACCAGTCGAAATGCAGCCCCGCGACATCGACGCTGAAGCTCGCCAGCCGCGCCGCATCCTCGGCGAACAGCGTTTCAAGCCGGGGCGAGGGCAGCGCCTCGATCGTGGTCCAGTCGGCAGCCATGGGAAACCTCGTACGTCTTGGGGAGGGGAATGCGAATCCGCGTTAGATCGCCCTAGCGCCGTGCCATTACAACCGCCAGCGTGACGACCAACTTGACGGGGGGGCGACGCAGCACCAAACCGCGCGGATGGCCGACACCGACAAACCCACACGGATCAAGCGCGCGAAACCGCCGCGCTCCGAAACGCGCGAGACGCTCGTCTTCTTCCTGAAGCTCGCGCTGATCGTGTTCGTACTGCGCAGTTTTATCGTGGCACCGTTCAGCATCCCGTCGCAATCGATGCTGCCGCGCCTCTACATCGGCGACTATCTGTTCGTGTCGAAATGGAATTACGGCTATTCGCGCTGGTCGCTGCCGTGGGGCGTGCCGCTGCTGCCCGGCCGCATCCTCGGGCGCGATCCGGCACGCGGTGATGTCGTGGTGTTTCGCGGACCCGAAGGCAATGATCATGACGTGATCAAGCGCGTCATCGGCCTGCCCGGCGATACGATCCAGATGCGGAACGGGCAGGTGATCCTGAACGGTACGCCGATCCCCAAACAGCGCATCGCCGATTTCATCATCCCGCTCAGTCCGAACTATCCCGGCGGCAGCGAATGTCCGACCGAATTTGAGGACAGCGTGGATGGCAAGCCCGTCTGCCGCTACCAGCAATTCCGCGAGACCTTGCCGAACGGCAAGAGCTACGCCGTGCTCGATCGCGGCGAGCAACCCAATGCCGACGATACCGGCGTATATATGGTCCCCGCCGGCAACGTCTTCGTGATGGGCGATAATCGCGACGACAGCGGCGACAGCCGGTTCGATCCGCCGCAGGGCATGGGCTATGTCCCGATGGAGCGGATCGAGGGCCGCGCGATGGTGTCGTTCTTCTCGACCGATGGCTCGGCCAACTGGTTCCTGCCGTGGACGTGGTTCTCGGCGGCGCGCTGGAACCGGATCGGGGAGGGGTTTTGAGCGAGTCCTTGCGCGACTGGCTGACCGCGACGCTCGGGCATCGGCCGGTCGATCTGACGCCGTACGAGCGCGCGCTGACGCATGGCAGTCAGGCGGCGGCCAATTACGAACGGCTCGAATTCCTCGGAGATCGCGTCCTCGGCCTCGTCATGGCGGAATGGCTGTTCGAACTCTTCCCGCAAGAGCCCGAAGGCGCGCTGTCGAAGCGGTTCAACGCGCTGGTGACCGGCGCGATCTGCGCCGATGTCGCGCGCGGCCTCGGCGTCGCCGCGCATCTGCGTCTCGGTAAGCAAGCGCGCGACGATGGCGCGTCGGATTCGGACAATGTGCTGGGCGACGTGATGGAGGCGCTGATCGGCGCGCTCTATCTCGAAACCGGCCTCGACGGCGCGCGCCGCGCCATCCGCAGCGCCTGGGGTGACCGCGCCAGCCGCGTGCTCTCCGCTCCGCAACACCCCAAAAGCGCGCTGCAGGAATGGGCCGCCGCGCACAATCGCAAGGCCCCGGCGTATGAAGTGGTCGAACGCTCCGGCCCGCACCACGCGCCGCGCTTCCGGGTGAAGGCGATGCTCGGGACGTTTGCGGAGGCCGAGGCTGAGGGCAGTTCGAAGCAGGAAGCGGAGACCGCGGCGGCGGCGGCGTTGTTGGGGAAGCTCAGATAGGTGCTTCGACACGCTCAGCACGAACGATCATTTTGGCGCGCGTCACCCACCTACCGTTCGCCCTGAGCCTGTCGAAGGGCCCGTGCACCACGAGGGAGGCCGGGAATGGCATTCTGGACCTACATCCTGCGCTGTTCCGATGGCGGTTATTATGTCGGCCATACCGATGCACTCGAACAACGCATCGGCCAGCACCAGACCGGCCAGATACCCGGCTACACCCACAAACGTCGCCCGGTCATCCTGGTCTGGACGCAGGACTTCCCCACTAGGATCGAAGCACTCGAAGCTGAACGCCGCATCAAAGGCTGGACCCGCGCCAAGAAGGAAGCACTGATCGCTGGCGATTGGGAAAGGCTTTCCTTACTGGCACGCAATCGCCAAGATCAGGCGAGCCCTTCGACAGGCTCAGGGCGAACGGGTTGGGAGGACAGCTCTCGCACCCCCTCCGTTCGCACCGAGCCTGTCGGAGGACCCGCCCCGCCCAAGGACCCGCAATGACCGAACCCACCCCCCAACGCTGCGGCCTCGTCGCAATCCTCGGCGCGCCCAACGCCGGCAAATCGACGCTCGTCAACGCGCTCGTCGGGCAGAAGGTCGCGATCGTCTCCCCCAAGGCGCAGACGACGCGCGTGCGGCTGATGGGCGTGGCGATCGAGGGCGATACGCAGCTCCTGCTGGTCGATACCCCCGGTATCTTCGAGCCCAAGCGCCGGCTCGATCGCGCGATGGTGCAGGCGGCCTGGGGCGGAGCCGAGGGGGCCGACGTGCTCGCACTGGTGGTCGATGCCAAGGGCGGGCTCGGTAGCAAAGTCACCACCATTGCCGAGGCCATCAAGGACCGGCGCGAACCGAAATACCTCATCCTCAACAAGGTCGATCTTGCCGACAAGGGCAAGCTGCTGCTCCATGCCGAGCGCCTGACTGGCCTCGTCCAGTTCGACGAAGTCTTCTTCGTCAGCGCATCGACCGGCGACGGCCTCCCCGAACTGAAAGCGCATCTCGCCGCCCGGATGCCCGAGAGTCCGTGGCATTTCCCCGAGGATCAGGTGTCCGACGCGACCGAGCGCAGCCTCGCCTCCGAAGTCACGCGCGAGCAGCTCTATCTCCAGCTCCACGCCGAACTTCCCTACGCCTCGGCGATCGAGACCGAGCAATATAAGGAGCGCGAGGACGGATCGGTCGAAATCCACCAGCAGATCCTGGTCGAACGCCCGACGCAACGCGCGATCGTGCTCGGCAAGGGTGGGGCCCGGATCAAGGAAATCGGCGCGCGCGCCCGTGCCGAACTGAGCGGCATCATGGGCCGCCCGGTGCACCTCTATCTGCACGTGAAGGTCCGGCCGGGCTGGGACGACGAGCGCGACGTCTACCGAGAAATGGGGCTAGACTGGGTCGAGTGAACGCAACCGAACCTTTCTCTCCGTTCGTTTCGAGCGCAGTCGAGAAACCTGTTCCCGACACCAGTTTCTCGACTACGCTCGAAACGAACGGGATGTGGGGGCAGGATCAGGATTCGGAGATTCCGAGTCAAGCACCGTGAAACCCGCCCCCGATAAACCTTACCGGTAGCGCCAGCCGCCATAGCGGTGGCGATAGCGGTGCTGCCAGTAACGCCGCCCGTCCCAATAGCCGCGATTGCCATAGTAGCGCCCGACGAGCAGACGCCCCGGCGCGACATAGCCGCGGTTGAAATTGGGGCGGCAATAGCCGGCTGGCCCGCGATGCGCGCCGCGGCCACAGCCATCGCGCGCTTCGGCGGGGGGTGCGGCAACGGTGGTACCCAGCGTGGCCGCACCCGCAAGCAAGGCGGCGGCAAGAAGGTTTTTCATGATGACCTCATCGGAATTGGGTTTTCACGACAGCCCGTAAGGGACTGGGCGAAACAACGCGCTCCGTCCGAGAGGTTTCCACAGGGTCCGTTTCGGGCCGTTTGGGCGGCTCAGGACGCCAGTATTTGCTCGACCCATTCGGGCACTAGCACCCCCGCAGCACCCAGCCTTGTCTCGTGGAAATAGCCGCTCCCCGCCGATCGTTCGAGGTTCAGTTCCAGCGTCTGCGCGCCCGCATACCGCGCGCCTTGCACGAACCCGGCAGCGGGATAGACCGCGCCCGACGTCCCGATCGACACGAACAGATCGGCTTCGCTGAGCGCGCGCTCGATCACGTCCATCTGGTACGGCATCTCGCCGAAGAAAACGATATCGGGCCGCAGCGCCGCCGCGCCGCATGCGCTACAGATCGATCCCGGCGGCAGATCGCCGTCCCAAATGCCCTGCGCGCCACAGTCCGCGCACAACGCCGACCGCAATTCCCCGTGCATGTGCAGCAGACGCTTCGCTCCGGCACGTTCATGCAGGTCATCGACATTCTGCGTCACGATCAGCAATCCGCCCGGCCATTCCGCATCCAACCGCGCAAGCGCGTGATGCGCTGCATTGGGCTGCACGGTGGCGAGCGCCGCCCGCCGCGCATCGTAGAAGCGGTGCACCAGCACCGGATCGTCGGCCAGCGCCTCGGGCGTGCAGACATCCTCGACGCGGTGACCCTCCCACAAGCCTCCGGGGCCGCGAAAGGTGGCGATCCCCGATTCGGCGGAGATGCCCGCGCCGGTGAGGATGACGATGCTGCGGTGGCTGGTCATGGGGGGAGGATATCGCGGGATTGCGGCTTTCGCTATCGGCCGAATGCCACCGGGTGTCGCTGTCTGTCCTACACGGTCGCGATCTGTCACACTGTCCTTGCGCTCTTTGAAAACGTCGTCGTGTCGCTACCCCGGAGTCACCCGCCTCCGCGCCCACGCACTTACCCGCCGATGGTGCGACTCTGGTGTGACTTTAAGCCCATCTCGCGCATGGCATCGCGCGCACCGACTCGGTAGAGGAGCCCGACAGGATTCGGGAGAGAGACGATGACCGCGATCGGCATTATCGGCAGTGCGGGGCGGATGGGGCAGGCGCTCGCCGCCGCCGTGCCCGATCTGGGGGCGACGCTGGCTGGCGGGATCGATGCCGGGGGTGATCCGGCGGCACTCGCGCACGATGCGGCGGTGCTGATCGATTTCTCGACGCCCGCCGCGCTGGAGCGCACGCTCGCCGCCGCGCGGACGGCGCGGACGCCGATCCTGATCGGTACGACCGGTCTGTCGGCCGCCCACCATGCGCTGATCGATGCCGCCGCGACCGAGATTGCAGTGCTGCAGACCGGCAACGTCTCGCTCGGCGTGACCTTGCTCGCCAAACTGGTGCGTGATGCCGCCGCCCGGCTGGGGCCGGAATGGGACATCGAAATCGCCGAGATGCACCACCGTCATAAGGTCGATGCGCCCTCGGGCACTGCGCTGCTGCTCGGCGAGGCGGCGGCGGCGGGGCGCGGCATCACGCTCGCCGAGGCCAAGGTCGCCGACCGCGCCGGGCTTACGGGTGCGCGCTCGGAGGGGACGATCGGCTTCGCCTCGCTGCGCGGCGGATCGGTCGCGGGCGATCACTTGGTCGTCTTCGCAGGCGAGGGCGAGCGGATCGAGATCGGCCACCGCGCCGAAAACCGCGCGATCTTCGCGCGCGGCGCGATCACCGCAGCGCTGTGGCTGGTCGGCAAACCGGCCGGGCGCTACGGCATGGAGGAGGTGCTGGGACTGTGATCGGCTTCCTGCAGCGCCTGTTCGGCGGAGTACGGCCTTCCGCCGCCGCCCCTCGGGGAACGACGAAGCCACCGCTTCCCGTGGCTGAGCTTGAGGCGTTCAAGACCTGGTTCGGCCAGCAGACGCGCCAGGCGACGGAGCTGACGCCGGATGCGAGCCTGCCAATCGGGGCCACCGGCTCTCGCCTCGGTGGCCCCGCATGGCTGGCGGCCGGGGAGGACTGGCCGCTCGACCCGCACGGCGTTCCGTTGGAATTCATCGCGCAGCTCGATTGCGCCGATTGTCGCGGGCTTGCGGGCTATCCCGACCGTGGGATTATCCAGTTTTTCGTGGCACGCAACGATGTGTACGGTGCCGATTTCGCCGATCCGGCGGGCGCGACCATGCTGGTCCGCCGCTGCGATGTCACCGGTGCAGGCGCGCTCGTCCCGCCGCCCCCGCTTGCGCGAGTCGCCGATCTGGAATTCTCGGATTTCTCGCCTTTCGAGGATCTGGCGGTCCGCGCGACCGGCATCGGCCTGCGCCCGACGTTGATCACCGATCGGATCGACCGCACCGTCCTGGCGGCGGAAAAGCGGGTGATGGCCTTGTACGAACGCTACGACGCCACCGCGCTTGAAGCCTTCCTCAGAAGCGAAGCCAAGGCGCGTTTGCCGCGGCATCACAGCGGCGGCTATCCCGCCTTCACCCAAAGTGACGTAAGCTACCAGCCCGCCTTTGCGGAGTTCGACCATGTCCTGCTGCGCCTGACCTCCGACGCCTATCTGATGTGGGGCGACGCCGGGGAATGCGTGTTCCTGATCCGCAGCGCGGATCTCGCGCGCGGCGATTTCTCGCGCGTCGCCTATTCGTGGGACTGCTTTTGAAAAAAGCCGAAATCATCGAATTCTACGCCCGGCTCGCGGCGGAGAATCCGCATCCCGAGACCGAGCTTGCCTATGGCAATGCGTACCAGCTCGTCGTCGCGGTCGCGCTGTCGGCGCAAGCGACCGATATCGGCGTCAACAAGGCCACGCGCCGCCTGTTCGAGGAGGTAAAGACGCCCGCGCAAATGGTCGCGCTCGGCGAGGCGGGGCTGAGGGAGCACATCAAGACGATTGGCCTGTTCAACACCAAGGCCAAGAACGTCATCGCTTTGTCGGAGCGCCTGATCGCCGAGTATGACGGCGAGGTGCCCGCCGACCGCGCCGCGCTCGAAACGCTGCCCGGCGTCGGGCGCAAGACCGCGAATGTCGTGCTCAACGTCGCGTTCGGCGCGGAGACCTTTGCGGTCGACACGCACATCTTTCGCGTCGGCAACCGCACTGGCCTGGCGCGTGGCAAGACCCCGCTCGCGGTCGAACTGAAGCTCGACAAGGCGACGCCGCAGCCGTTCCGGCAGCACGCTCATCACTGGTTAATCCTGCACGGCCGATACGTCTGCAAGGCCCGGACGCCCGAATGCTGGCGCTGCATCGTCGCCGATCTCTGTGCGTTCAAGCCCAAGACCGTGGCGCCCAAGGTGCGCGCCAAACAGGAGACATGACATGCGCATGCTGCTCGCCGCACTCGCCTTTACCGCCGTCGCTGCCCCCGGCATGGCGCGCGACCGCCAGGCCATCCCCGCCGCAACCGAGGTCGGCAAGCCCGAAAGCTGCATTCCGCTCCGCCAGATCCGCGAGACCCGCGTCCACGGCGACCGCACGATCGATTTCATCATGAACGGCGGCAAAGTGTATCGCAACACGCTGCCCAACGCCTGTCCCGGCCTGGGGTTCGAGGAGCGCTTCACCTATGAGACCAGCCTCAGTCAGTTGTGCTCGGTCGACATCATCACCGTGCTTTATGCGACTCCGGTCCTGCAACGCGGCGCCAGCTGTGGCCTCGGCGCGTTCCAGCCGGTGACGCTCGCCAAATAGCGGTGACGCAAGGGCTGGCGCAGCGCCCGCGCCTTTGCTAGGCGAAGCATCAGGCACCCGTAGCTCAGCTGGATAGAGCGCTGCCCTCCGAAGGCAGAGGCCACTGGTTCGAATCCAGTCGGGTGCACCATGCCATCTATCTCGTCTGGACCCTTTCGACCGTTCCCGTCCGTGAGGAACGGCTTGATGCGGGCGGAGCCGCTTTATCGCCCCTTGAGCGTCTGGGCCTGATGCAGGTGCCTGAGCTCGCGCAGCGAAAGCCGGTCGATCCGGTCGGTCAAGGCGCGACGCAGGGTCTCCGTGGCGACGGTTTCATCTTCATCGCCGCGCAGGGGCCGTCGCGCGGCCGGATCGTCGGCGAGCTCGCGCACCACCAAATCGAGTGCCCGCGCCACCGTGAGCGGCCAGAGGAAGATGCCGATGTGCAGCGATCGCGCCCCGATCGTCTCGCACCGGTGGCGATAGCCGGCGGGCAGAACCAGGCAATCTCCGGCGTTCAGCGTAATGTCCATCAGGATCGGCGCGGCGTGTGGCGCGTTCAGTGGATTGAGGTACGGGATCGGATCGGGGGCGGGGTCCTGCTCGATCAACCACCGTTTGCTGCCTTCGACCTGGAGGATCAGCAGATCCTCGGAATCATGGTGCGGTGCCAGCGCTCCAGCGCTGCCCGTCGTTGCGATCATGCCGGCCGCGATCCGTTCGCCGAGCTGTTCGGCCAGCGCGGCACAAAGCGCCCCGAGCGCTTCATGGTGTGGCTCGACATCCTCAACGATCACGCTGCCGCCGGAGCGCATCACCGATTCCAGCACTTCGACCCGGAGTCCGCTGCCGTCGCGGTAGAATGCGCCGGGCAGAATTTTGGAACCCTGCGAGAGCCGCAGTTTGCGGACCGGAATCGCGCCGCTCCGCAACGCCTCCATCAGGCCGTTCCAGCTTGCAAGGCGGGCATAGCGATCAGCGGCAGGGCCATTGACGTGACACGGTGTCCGCTTCTGCAGCAGCGTCCGGAACTCTGCCATCGAGAGTGGCGCGATAAGCTCGGCGAACGGCGTGGTCTTTCCATCCGGCGTCATCATCCCGCGACGCCTGAAGGAGCCGGGGCGACCGGATGGCTTTCCTCCAGCCAACTCAGGAAAGCCGTGAACACCTGGGAGTATTTCCGGTCACGACGGTGGATCAGATTGATGTTCCACTCGGTCGGCGGGTCGAGCTCGATCGCTTTCACCGCACCATCGGCGACCGAGGCGATGATCTCGTCGTCGGCAAAGCCGATCGCGCCGCTGCGTCGTGCCAGTTCGACAACCGTGCGCTGAGTCGACACCTCGTGGGTTACCGATGGGCGAACCCCGAAATCGTTCATCATCCGGTCGACCGCGAGCCGGATATTGTGCGGCTGGACGATCAGCACAAAGGCTTCGTCATGAAGCTCACGGAAATGCACGCGCTCGCGATTGGCGAGACGATGGTCGCTCGGCACCGCCAGCTTCATGCGCCGCTGTCCGATCACCCGGACTTCGAGATCGAACCCCTGCGGCGGGGAGCCGATGATCGCCCCCATATCGACGTCGCCGGTCAGGATGTCGTTGATCACCATCTCCGGGCGTGCCGATTTGATGTTGATACCGACGCGCGGATGGGCGCGAGTAAAGGCGCCGAAGATCGTGCACAGCGCGCCTTCCGCGATCACCGGAACGGCAACGGCGCGCAGCGTTCCGGGCAGCCCCTGGCGCAATTGTCCGATCGCGTGCTGGATCCTGTTCAGGCCGGCGAAATTGCGCTCCACCGATTCCAGCAGGACACTGCCGGCCTCGGTCAAAGTCATGCCGTAACGCCCGCGATCGAACAGCGAAAAGCCGCATTGCTGTTCGAACGCGCCGATCGTGCGGGTGATGCTCGGCTGGGTTGAGTTCAACCGTTCGGCCGCACGGGTTGCGGAGCCGGTTTCGGCTACGGCGCGAAACACTTCGAGGGTGCGGGCGTCAATCGGATGCATATCAGGCCTGGTATGAGAGCTGCCGAAATCGGCATTTCTCGGAATGATTAACCTTGGTTACGAGCCGGGGCCAGAGCGACGGGTTTCCCGCGCGGAGGCTCGGTTCGGACAAGGCTGAATCTGTATGCGTCGATATTGGGAGTGGCCCGCCACCGGCCCGGTCACGAGGGGCCCAGCGTCCGGCGAAACTGAGGCACGTAGAACTCGGTCGGTGACGACAGTTTCTCCGTCGACTTTACAAATTCCGAGAATATCAGCGCAGGCGATTTCCAAGGTTTTCTCTTTGAATCGACGCTCTGCGTAGTGGCCGCCTGCATTTCATTATCCGTATCCATGAATATTCTTTCTTTATCAATTTATAACGGAGCGGCGTATCGAAATTTTCCTGCATAGTGTCAATTCAAAAATTCCGACAATATTTAAAATACTCGGCAAGTAACAAGGCATTAATGCATGATTACTTGGCTACTTCTTCGTGCGCAATTCGGGCTGGTTACGATCAACAGCGATGATGCGGCGGCGTGGGGTGCACGGTAACAACGCTTGGACCTGATCGATCGCGCTTGGACTTTCGGGGCGGTCCCTCGCCGATCTTTTCGATCGCAAACTCGGACAGTGTTGTACGATACCCCAGTGTGTTCCGTCGGTGGCGCTGCGGGGACAACCGCTTTTATGCTCGGCGACCGTAACCGCCGCGCCCCGTCAAACCGGCGATGCCGCCACCGCATCGAAGCGCAGTACAAACTCGGCGCCACCTTCGGGGCCGTTGCGCGCGTCGATCCGCACGCCCATCGCATCCGCGAAGCCCTTGGAGATGGCGAGGCCGAGACCGCTGCCGCCGCGCCGGTCCGAGCCGGCACCGCGCACGAACGTCTCGAAGATCGCGTCTGGCGGGCCGGGCGGCAGGCCGGGGCCCTGATCGCGCAGTGCCAGCGTGACGCCGTCGATCGTGCGGTGCCCGATGATCGCGATGCGCCCGTCGGCTGCGCCGTGGACCGCCGCATTGGCCAGCAAATTGATCAGGATATGGTGCAGCAACACCGGATCGACCGTCACCAACGGCAGATCGGGCGGCACGTGCAAATCGATCGGGTGACCGGCCAGCACGTCGCGCAGGTCGGCGGCGGCGGCGGCGACCGCGTCGGTCAGATCGACCGGCTCGAGCTCGACGTTGAGCGCGCCGGTATCGATCCGCACCATATCGAGCAGATTGTCGAGGAAGCGGCGCAAGCGATCGACTTCGGCGCGGGCGGTGGCGATGTCGGGTGAGGCGGGCGCTTGCCGCGCGAGCGAATCGATCGACGCCGCGACCGCGGTGAGCGGCGTGCGCAGATCGTGCCCGATCGAAGAGAGCAAGGCGGCGCGCAACCGGTCGCGCTCCTTCAGCACGCTGACCTCGCGCACTTCGTCCTCCAGCCGCAAGCGCTCGTGCGACAGCGCTGCCTGGCCGAGCAGCGTGGTCAATAGCATGGCGCGATCCGCCCCGATCGGATCGCCGCTCGGCTGGCGACCGATCGCGACGACGGCAAGCACCCCGAGCGCGGTCTTGAGCGGCTGAAACTGCCAATCGGCGGCGACCAGCGTGCCCGTGCCCGCTCCTGCGGCTTCGCCCCGGCTCCACGCCCAATCGGCGGCAGCGCGATCGACCGGGGTCAGGATTGGGGCGTCCGCCGGACATTGCGCCGCGACCTGCGCTTCGCCCTCCTGCCAGTTGAGCAGGACGATCGGCACGCCGAGCAAGCGGTGCATTTCTTCACAGACGGTGGCGCTGGTCCGCTCCCAATCGGACACGCGGGCGAGGGCCTGACCGAAGGCGGCGATCGCGGCATTTTCCTCGGCGCTGCGCGTCCCGATCCGCGCGCGGGCGCGCAGCCGGTCGGTTAGCGTCGCGCTGAACGCGGCGATCCCGATCAGCACGAATTGCGTCAGCACGCTTTGCGGGTCGGCAATCGTGAACGTGTAGAGCGGCACAAGGAAGAAGAAATTATAGGCGAGGCCCGCGAGCAGACTGGCCGCGATGCCGGGCCGAAACCCGAAGCGGCTGGCGACGATGATGACCGGCAGCAGGAACAGCAAATCGATGCCGCCCGCCCCGATCAACGGTTCGCTGAGCTTGCCGAGGCCAACCGTCGCCGCGATCAGCAGCGCGGCGATCGCATAGTCGCCCGGGCCGCTCCATCCGCTGGTCCAATCCGACACGCGCGCCGGTGGGGGCGTCGGCCCGGCGGGGATGACATGGACCGCCAAATTGCGGCTCGCGACCAGCACGCGATCGACCACCGAACCATGGCGCAGTCGGAACCAGGCGGTGCGCACCGATCGCCCGATGACGAGCTGCGTCGCGCGCATTCCGTCGATATGGGTGAGCAGCCCCTCGGTCACGCTGGCGGCGGGGACGGTCGCGATCGTCGCGCCGAGCGAGGCGGCGAGGCTCAGCGTCTGCGCGACCGCGCGCCGTTGATCGTCCTTGAACGCGGCGGCGCGCGGGGTTTCGATGAAGACCGCTTGCCACGGCGCCTTCAGCGCATCGGCGAGCCGCTTGCCGACCCGGACCAGCGCGTCGGCCCCGGCCAGCTCGCTCACCGCCACCAGCACGCGCTCGCCACCGGCAAAGGTGCCGGGAATCGCGGCGGCGTCGAGATCGTCGAGCATCGCGCGGTCGACGCTTTCGGCCGCGCGGCGCAGCGCCATTTCGCGCAGAGCGGACAGATTGGCCTTGGAAAAGAAGCGGTCGAGCGCGCGTGTCGCCTCGGCCGGGACGTAGACCTTGCCCGCCCGCAACCGCTCGATCAGCTCGTCGGGCGGCAGGTCGACCACTTCGATCTCGGCATCGTCGAACACGCCGTCGGGCACGGTCTCGCGGACGCGGACGCGGGTGAAGCTCGCCACCACGTCGTTGAGGCTTTCGACATGCTGGATGTTGAGCGTCGTATAGACATCGATGCCGGCGTCGCGCAGCTCGGCCACGTCCTGCCAGCGCTTCGGGTGGCGGCTGCCGGTGACGTTGGTATGGGCGAATTCGTCGACCAGCGCGAGCGCCGGGCGGCGCGCGAGGACCGCATCGAGGTCCATTTCTGCCAATTGGTGGCCCTGATAATCGATCAGCCGTCGCGGCACGACTTCGAACGGGGTGACGAGCGCCTCGGTCTCGGCGCGGCCGTGCGTCTCGACGATCGCGAGGACCACATCGACCCCCGCCGCCAGCCGCTCGGCTCCTTCGCGCAACATTTCGAATGTCTTGCCGACGCCGGGGGCGGCCCCCAGAAAAATCTTCAGCCGCCCGCGCCCGGCACGGCGGGCGGCGCGGAGCAGGGCATCGGGGGAGGGGCGGTCGTCGGTCACGCGCCATTCCTGTGCCGCGGCGGCGTTCAGGACAAGCCCGTGCCGCGCCGTACGTGGTGATCTTTATGGCTTCTTAACGGCGCGGCATCGCTTTCGCCCGCGAACCTTAATGCGCCGAGCGCCTAGATCGCCGCCATCCGCCGCACCGCTGCGGACATGAAAGGCGCATGATGGCTGATCTCCTGTGGCTCGCGATCTTCGGCGGGCTGGTCCTGCTGACCCTCGGCTTCGTCCGGCTGTGCGACGGCGCGTGACGATGCCGCACGATCTTCTGCTCGCCGGGCTGACCGCGGTCGCCCTCCTCATCTACCTCGTCGCGGTTCTGCTGCGGCCCGAACGCTTCTGAAGGACACGGCACCGATGACTCTTGCCGGCTGGGCGCTGATTGCGCTGTTCGTCGCCATCATGGCGGCCCTCGCCAAGCCCGTCGGGCTGTGGCTGTTTGCGCTGTATGAAGGGCGCCAAACGCCGCTTCATGCCGTGCTCGGTCCGGTCGAGCGCGGTTTCTATCGCGCCGCCGGAATCGATCCCGGCGAGGAGCAAGGCTGGCGGCGCTATGCGCTGCACATGCTCGCGTTCAACGTGGTGCTGGCGCTGCTGACCTATGTCATCCTGCGCGCGCAAGCGGTGCTGCCGTTCAATCCGCGCGGCCTGGCGGGGCAGGACCCGCATCTCGCGATGAACACCGCGATCAGTTTCGCGACCAACACCAATTGGCAGAGCTATTCGGGCGAGACGCTGTCGAACCTGAGCCAGATGCTGGCGCTCACCATCCACAATTTTGCCAGCGCCGCGACCGGCATCGCGATCGCCTTCGCGCTGTTCCGCGGCTTTGCCCGGCGCGAGAAGGGCACGATCGGCAATTTCTGGGCCGATATGACGCGGGTGACGCTTTACGTCCTGCTGCCGGTCAGCATCGTTTATGCGCTGTATCTCGTCGCAAGCGGCGTGCCGCAGACGCTGGCCGCGTCGATCGACGGCCACACGATCGAGGGCGCGGTGCAGACGATCGGGCTCGGCCCTGTCGCCAGCCAGGAAGCGATCAAGATGCTCGGCACCAATGGTGGCGGCTTCTTCAACGCCAATTCGGCGCACCCGTTCGAAAATCCGACCGCGCTGACCAATCTCGTCCAGATGCTGTCGATCTTCGTGCTCGGCGTCGGCCTCACCTACACTTTCGGCAAGGCGGTCGCCGACACGCGCCAGGGCTGGGCGATCCTGGGGGCGATGGCGGTGCTGTTCCTCGCAGGCGTCACCGTAACCTATTGGGCGGAAAGTGCCGGCACCACCGCGATGCACGCGGCGGGTGTCGCCGGGGGCAATATGGAGGGCAAGGAAGTGCGCTTCGGCGTCGCCGCATCCTCGCTCTTCGCGGTCGTCACGACGGCGGCATCGTGCGGCGCGGTCAATGCCATGCACGACAGCTTCACGCCGATCGGCGGGATGATCCCGCTCGTCAACATCCAGCTCGGCGAGATCGTCGTCGGCGGCGTCGGCGCAGGCATCTACGGCTTCCTGCTGTTCGCCATCCTCAGCGTGTTCGTGGCGGGGCTGATGGTCGGACGCACGCCGGAATATGTCGGCAAGAAGATCGAGGCGCGCGAGGTCAAGCTCGCGGTGCTGGCGATCGCGGTGCTGCCGCTGTGCATCCTCGGCCTGACCGCGCTGTCGGCGATCAGCACGGACGGCCTGGCCGGTCCGCTCAACAAGGGGCCGCACGGCTTCACCGAGATCCTCTACGCCTTCAGATCGGCGACCGGCAACAACGGCTCAGCCTTCGCCGGCCTCACCGCTGCCACGCCCTGGTATGACGGGTTGCTGTCGATCGCGATGTGGCTCGGCCGCTTCTTTGTGATCGTGCCGGCACTCGCGATTGCCGGGAGCCTCGCCGCCAAGAAACATGCGCCGGGCGGACCGGGTTCGTTCCCCACCACCGGTCCGCTGTGGATCGGTCTGCTGGTCGGCGTGATCCTGATCCTCGGCGGCCTCACCTTCCTCCCCAGCCTCGCGCTCGGCCCGATCGCCGAACAAGTCGCGATGCTGCGCGGTCAGCTCTTTTAAAGGGTGTCAGCCATGACCACCACAACCAGCTCGATCTTCGCTGCAAAGCTCATCGTTCCCGCGATCGGCGATGCCTTTCGCAAGCTTTCGCCCGCGCAACTCATCAAGAACCCCGTACTGTTCGTTACCGCCGTCGTGGCGCTGCTGTTGACCGTGTTGCTCGTGATGGGCGGCAGCGGCTTGCCGCTCGGCTTCCAGCTTCAGCTCATCGCCTGGCTGTGGCTGACGGTGCTGTTCGGCACCTTTGCCGAAGCGCTGGCCGAGGGGCGCGGGCGGGCACAAGCCGCCAGCCTGCGCGCGACCAAGGCCGATTTGCAGGCCAAGCGCCTGACCGGCGTCGGGGAGACGTGGGAGATGGTCGGCGCGCAGCGGTTGGAGCGCGGCGACACCGTCCTGGTCGAAACCGGTGACTTGATCCCGGCCGATGGCGAAGTGATTGCAGGCGTCGCTTCGGTCAACGAAGCCGCGATCACCGGCGATAGCGCTCCCGTGATCCGCGAGGCGGGCGGCGATCGCTCCGCCGTTACCGCAGGCACACGCGTCATTTCCGACCGCATCACCGTGCGCGTGACGCAGGAGCCGGGACGCGGCTTTCTCGACCGCATGATCGCTTTGGTCGAGGGGGCGGAGCGGCAGAAGACGCCGAACGAGATCGCGCTCACGATCCTGTTGGTCGGACTTACGATCATCTTCCTGATCGCGGTCGGCACGATCCCGGGCTTCGCATCCTATGCCGGTGGTGCGGTGCCGGTCGCGATCCTGGCGGCGCTGCTGATCACGCTCATTCCGACGACGATCGCGGCCTTGCTGTCGGCGATCGGGATTGCGGGCATGGACCGGCTGGTGCGCTTCAACGTGCTCGCCAAATCGGGCCGCGCGGTCGAGGCGGCGGGCGATATCGACGTGCTGCTGCTCGACAAGACCGGCACGATCACGATCGGCGACCGCCAAGCCAATGCCTTCCGTCCCGTCAGCGGGGTGAGCGAGGCGGTACTGGCCGAAGCGGCGCTGCAGGCGAGCCTTGCCGACGAAACGCCCGAAGGCCGCTCGATCGTCGTGCTGGCGCGGGAACGGCATGGCCTGTCGGCGACGCTGGCGGCCGATGCCGAGATCATCCCCTTCACCGCCCAGACGCGCAGCTCGGGTGTCCGCAATGGCGCTACCGTCGTCCTGAAAGGCGCGGTCGATTCGATCCTGCGGACGCTTCCCGACGATGCGCCTGGCGCGGCGGAACTGAAGCGCATCACCGATGAGATCGCCCGCGCCGGGCAGACACCGCTCGCGGTGGTGCGCGACGGGCGCTTGCTCGGTGCCGTTGCGCTCAAGGACGTGGTCAAGGCCGGGGTGCGCGAACGCTTCGCCGAGCTGCGCCAGATGGGCATCCGCACCGTGATGATCACCGGCGACAACCCGCTGACCGCCGCCGCGATCGCCGCCGAGGCCGGGGTCGATGATTTCCTCGCCGAGGCGACGCCCGAGGACAAGCTCGACTTGATCCGCAAGGAACAGGCCGGGGGACGGCTGGTCGCGATGTGCGGTGACGGCACCAACGACGCGCCCGCGCTCGCCCAGGCCGATGTCGGCGTGGCGATGAACACCGGCACGCAAGCCGCGCGGGAGGCGGGCAACATGGTCGATCTCGACAGCGATCCGACCAAGCTGATCGAGATCGTCGGTCTGGGCAAGCAATTGCTGATGACGCGCGGCGCGCTGACCACCTTCTCGGTCGCCAACGACGTGGCGAAATATTTTGCGATCATCCCGGCGATGTTCGTCGCGCTTTATCCGGGGCTGGGGGTGCTCAACGTCATGGCGCTGGCCAGCCCGCGCTCGGCGATCCTGTCGGCGATCATCTTCAACGCGCTCGTCATCCCTGCACTCGTGCCGCTTGCGCTGAAAGGCGTGACCTATCGCCCGATGGGTGCCGGGCCGCTGCTGGCGCGCAACCTCGCGGTGTACGGCATCGGCGGCCTGATCGCCCCGTTCGTCGGCATCAAGGCGATCGATCTGATCGTCGCCGGCCTCCACCTCGCTTGAAAGTTCTCGTCATGCTGACCGATCTCAAGACTTCGCTGCGCCCCGCGCTCGTCATGACCGCCCTGTTCGCGCTGTTGCTCGGGCTTGCCTATCCGCTCGCGCTGACCGGCATCGCGCAGGCGCTGTTCCCGTCCCAGGCGAACGGCAGCCTGGTCCGCGACGGGCAGGGCCGTGTAATCGGCTCCGCCCTGATCGGCCAGGTGTTCCAGGGCGAGCGCTATTTCCACGGTCGCCCGTCTGCGGCGGGCAAGGGCTATGACGCGCTCGCCTCGTCCGGCTCCAATCTCGGGCCGACCAGCAAAGCCCTTTCCGATCGCGTCCGCACCGATCTTGCCGCGCTTCCGTCATCGCCAGGTTCAACTGTTCCCGCCGATCTGGTGACAACTTCCGCCTCCGGGCTCGACCCCCATATCAGCCCGGAGGCGGCGCTTTTTCAGGCGCAGCGCGTAGCAACGGCACGCAATCTTCCGATCGAGCGCGTCCGCGCGTTGATCGCGGCGCAGACCGAACAACCCTGGCTCGGCTTTATCGGCGAAGCGCGCGTCAATGTCCTCGCGCTCAACCTTGCGCTCGACCGCGCGGGGCAGGCGCGTTAATCGGACGGCATGTCCGCTCATGCCAAGGTGCTGATCGTCGAAGACGACGCCGCGATCCGCCGCCTGATCCGGGCCGCCCTGACGCGCGAGGGGTATCAAGCGATCGAAGCGGCGGACGGCCGCGCAGGACTGGCGGCGCTGGCGATCGATCGGCCCGAGGTGGTACTGCTCGACCTCGGCCTGCCCGACCGCGACGGGATCGAAGTGATCCAATTGTTGCGCGCCGGCGGGGCGGCGGTGATCGTCGTCTCGGCCCGCACCGATACTGCGGAGAAGGTCGCCGCGCTCGATCTCGGCGCCGACGATTATCTGACCAAGCCGTTCGATACCGACGAATTGCTCGCGCGCGTTCGGGCGGCGCTCCGCCACCGACGCCAGACCCGCGCCGAGGCCGACTGCGTGACGATCGGCCCGATCGAGATCGATCTGGCGCATCACCGCGTGCGGCGCGGCGGGGAAGAGGTGCATTTGTCGCCCAAGGAATATGACGTGCTGGCCGAGCTCGCCCGTTTCCCCGACCGCGTCATTCGCCATAACCATTTGCTGCGCGAAGTGTGGGGACCAGCGCATGAACGCCAGCTCGATTATCTGCGCATCGTGATCCGCAACCTCCGCCAGAAACTGGAGGAGGATCCGGCGCGGCCGATGCTCATCACCAACGAACCCGGCGTGGGGTATCGCTTGCGGCGCAGCGACGCCGCT
The DNA here is from genome assembly GCA_027489365.1 of Sphingomonadales bacterium. Taxonomy (GTDB): domain Bacteria; phylum Pseudomonadota; class Alphaproteobacteria; order Sphingomonadales; family Sphingomonadaceae; genus Sphingomonas. Next base: position 1,696 of record JAIXZV010000218.1, on the reverse strand, counting down.
TAGCCGATCGCGATCGGCGGGCGTCACCGCTCGCGTCGATCTCCCATCGTCACGACGATCTTGCCGAGGGTGTCGCGCCCGCCGAGCGCGCCGAACGCAGTGGCCGCTTCGTCGAAGGCATAGTGTCGCAGCAGGCGCGGTGCCAAATGCCCATCGGCAGCGCGCGCGAAGATCGCGTCCCAGATCGCCCGCGCGCGGCCGGGATCGCTTTCGAACAGATGGCGCGCATCGACACCGATCAGGGCGCCATCCTTCAACAGCGGCAGATTGGCGGGCAGCGTGGGCACTGCACCACCGGCAAAGCCCAGGATCAGGTGCCGCCCGCCCTTGGCGAGTGTGCGGAACGCGGGTTCGAAACTCGCGCCGCCGACCGGATCGAACACCACATCGATCGCATGGCCGAGTTGGTCGCGGAGCGTATCGCGCCAGTCGGGTGCGCTATAATCGATCGCGAAATCGGCCCCCAGCGCGATCGCATAGTCGCGCTTGTGCGCGCTGCTCGCGGCGGCGATCACGCGCGCACCAGCGCTGGCGGCGAGCTGGACCGCCGCGCTGCCGATGCCGCCGCCTGCACCCAGCACCAGCACGGTTTCGCCGGGCTTCAACGCACCGCGATCGAACAGCGCATACCAGGCGGTCAAATGATCGAGCAGCATCGATGCGGCGACCGGCGACGACAGTCGATCGGGCAGGGCGACCAACGCGGCGGCGGGTGCGATCGCATAGTCGGCGAGGCCCCCGCCCGCCAGCAATTGCCAGCTCGCGACCCGCTGGCCCAGCGCAATGCCGTGCACGTCGCGCCCGACCCAATCGACCACGCCGACAATCTCCGCGCCGGGCACATAGGGGGCGGTCGGCTTGTGCTGATACCCGCCCGCCGCAATCAACGCATCGACATAGCCAAGCGCGACGGCTTCGACGCGCAGCCGCACTTCGCCTGTGCCCGGTTGAGGGGTGGGCACGCGGCGAAAGTGATAGCTTGCGGGCGGGCCGAGCGTGTCGCTGGTGAAGGCGTGCATGGTCTTTTCAACCATCGCCGCTAGCTCCAATGCGCCTCGAGCCGGGTCAGCCCGCGGAAGAGGAAGTTCTCGCGCCACGTCGCGGTATCGAGATTGACCTCTAAGCCGGGCAGCACGCTGGCGAGATGTTCGAACGCGATCCGTCCCTCGATCCGCGCGAGCTCGGCCCCGACGCAAAAATGGATGCCGCCGCCGAACGACATGTGATCGGCGGAACCACGCGCGATGTCGAACCGCTCGGGATCGGCGAACTTGCGCCCGTCGCGGTTCGCCGCGCCGACCAGCGCCAGCACGCGCTGTCCCGCGGTCACCGGATGCCCGGCGATCGTCGTGTCGTTGAGCGCGGTGCGATAGGTCGCGACGAGCGAGCTTTCGTAGCGCAGCACTTCTTCATTGGTCGATCCGGCAAGCCCGGTCGGGTCGGCGACCAAACGCGCCCATTGCTCGGGATGGCGGCTGAGCAGAGATAGCCCATTGCTGATGATATTGGCGGTGGTTTCGAAGCCTGCGCCGAACAGCGCGATCGCCACCGTGGTCGCCTCATGGACGCTCAAGCCGTCGGGGGCTTCGCCGGTCTGCGCGAGCGCGGTCAGCAAATCGTCACGCGGATTGGCGAGCCGGTCCTCGAACTCGGCGAGGAAGAACGCCTCCAGCTCGTCGATCCGGCGGTTAGCGGT